>PKTF01000392.1 GCA_002869275.1 Ignavibacteria bacterium
CACGCGTCCATCGTTCCACTGCGTGACGGCCTGCTCGTCTGTACCGACCACAGGGAGTGATCGCGTGCCGGTGCTGAGAATCAACGGTGAGGAGATCGAATACCGTGTACTGAAGACACGGCAGAACCGCAACATCCGTCTGACGGTATCCGGGCGGAATGGTGTCCGTATCTCCGCTCCACGGTATGTGCCGGAGCGCGAACTCCATGCCATGGTCAGCGAAAAGGCTGAATGGATCCTTGATCGGGTTCGCGAGTTCGAGAAGCTCGAGGACGAACAGCCGCGCTGGCAATACCGCGATGGCGCATCCGTTCTGCTTCAGGGGAAGTGGACGCCGTTGCGTGTGGAAACCTGGCAGAAAAACTCCGGCCGCATCCATCTCGCGGAAGACAGAATTGTCATTCAGGTGCCTGAACACATGCGTAAACGTGACGATGTGCTGCGTGACCTGTTCGAGCGCTGGATCCGGCGCTGGGCTGCGCAGGAATTACCGCGCCGGATGGACTATCACGCCAGTCTCATGCAGCTGCGGCATCGGCGGGTGAGCGTGCGCGACCAGCGAAGCAAATGGGGAAGCTGTTCGGCCGCTGGGAATATCAGCTTGAACATGCGGCTGATGCTCGTTCCTCCTGAAACCGCGAATTACATCATCATACATGAACTGGCGCATCTGCGCGAACTCAACCACTCGCCGCGTTTCTGGCATATCGTTGAGCAGTACTGTCCCGACAGACGTGCGCACCAGCGCTGGCTGCGTGACCACGGCTGGCTGCTGGAGATGGGCGGACCTGGGTGAATCATCCGCCCTTTTTTCGTATTTTCAAGTTCGAAAGAATCACTTCTCAGCGTTCTGCATCACACTATGAGTAAAGAAGAAGAAGCAGCGATTATCGAAAGAGCGAAAGCTGGCGACAAACAGGCCATCAAGGTTCTGGTCGACGAGTACGCTCCGGTGATTTTTCGTTTCTCCTATAATATCTGCCGCAACCAGGACAAAGCGGAGCATGCGACACAGGAAACGTTTCTGAGTATTCTCAAGAAACTCAACCAGTTCGACAACCGTTCCAAGTTTTCCACCTGGCTGTATACCATCGTTTCCAATCACTGCCTGATGCTTGCACGCAGCGAGAAGACGCGGCGTCACCAGTCCATCGACGATGATGAAGGCAGTGTTCCGGAAATCCCGGTCGAACACTGGGAACATGATCCGGAAGTAAGCATGGAGAGGGCCGACCTGAAGGAACACCTTGATGAGGCAATCGACAAGCTCGCTCCGGAGTACAAGGTGATTTTTGTCCTTCGAGACATCGAAGGATTATCGACAGAGGAAGTCAGCAACATCACGAACCTCAGCGTCCCGGCTGTCAAGTCTCGTCTGCATCGGGCACGGTCTTTCCTCCGAAACGAACTGGCTCCCATTTTCAGTGAGCACACTCATGACTGATAGAATCGATCCGCATTTCCACTCCTGCCAGCAGGTCCTCGACTACATTTGCGAACACTTCGGTGACGATCAGGATTCTGATCGCTGCCGTGAGCTGGAAAAACATCTCTCCAAGTGTCCCGACTGCAGTTCCTACTGTGATTCCATCGACAAGATGATCGGGCTGTACCGTGCGACCGCACCGTGTTTCTCGGGTGAGGCGCGGCAGGTATTACTCGATTCGCTGGGTATCGAAGAACACGACTGAATCCCTCCGCAAATCTTCCGCATCATACGTAGGCGTCCCGAAAACGGGAGTTTTGGGGCTTCCACGTGGAAACGAACCCACTTGCTCCCTCGGCACGCACGGCTCGAGTTTCATTCACCTGAACGGTATGGCAATGACAATACTTGCAGCGATAGGCGGGGCCCTGATCGGCGCCGGTGCCGGCTGGCTCATCAGTAAAAACCTCAGCAAGGTCACCGTGGGGTGTCCGATCATGTGCAATCCCAAAGTCGCTGTCCCGTATTTCGCTTTCATCGGTCTGCTGATGGGTATGGAGCTTCTCGGGTAAAGAGCCGGATAGTCCAACGTGATGTATACGAACAGCAGCATGAAGAGGCAGAGAGCAAGCATGGCACAGACACAGCGCGTCGTCGTATTTTCCACTCCCACCTGCGTGCATTGCACGAACGTGAAACGCTATCTCAAGCAGCAGGGCATCCGTTTCAAGGATGTGGACGTGAGCAGGGACAGCAAAGCCGCGGCCGAAATGGTCCGGAAAACCGGTCAGCAGGGCGTTCCCCAGCTGTGGATCAACAACCGTCCGGTGGTGGGCTTTGACAGAACGAAAATTGATACTTTACTACATCTTAAATAATCATCGAAGAACGGAGAACACATGACCATTCAACCTATTGATGACAGGCTGCTCGTTGAGCGCATCGAGCAGGAAGAACAGAAGGTCGGTAGCATTATCATCCCCGACACGGCCAAGGAAAAGCCCCAGATGGGTAAGGTCGTTGCGGTGGGAACCGACGAAGACATCAAAGAAATTTTCAAGGAATGCGACAGTATTCTTTTCGCGAAGTTCGCCGGCGACGAAATCAGCTACGACGGTACCGATTACCTGATCCTCTCCCGCGCAGACGTGCTCGCCATTCTCCGCTGAGTATTTTTCGACTTGATTGAGGATGCCCCCGTGGGTATGTTCCGGCATGACACTGCCGGAAGCCCTGAGGGGCATTTTTCTGTTTGAGAACCTCGACGAGGCGCAGCGTCGCCTGGTCGCGGAGTATGCTACCCTTCTGAAGCTCGAGAAGGGCGAACACCTGTACATGGAGTCTGAGGATGCCCTGGCTTTTTATGGACTGCTCGAAGGGCGCTGCAAGGTTTACCGCGTGAGCGGGGCGGGAGATGAGTTCATCATCCATGTGCAGGGCGCCGGCGATGTGATCGCCGAGGCGGCGATGTTCGACGTCAAGCGCTATCCGGCTTCCTGCATGGCGATGGAAGACTGTACCGTACTCCGCATCGACAGCCGGGGTTTTACGGGCCTCCTGCTCAGCGAACCGGCACTGTCTCTGCATATCCTCCACGCCTATTCTCGTCGGCTGCGCGGATTCGTGACGGCCCTCGAAGACCTTTCTCTGCGCGATGTCAAGACGCGACTCGCCAATTACCTGTTGCGAAATGCTGAGCAGGAAGGGGAGGGGCTCCTCTGCCTGGTCCCCTTCACGAAAAAAGAGCTTGCCACACTTCTCGGTACCATCCCCGAAACACTTTCGCGTACCCTGCGGGATTTCAAGTCGCGCGGACTCATCGATGAACGCAATGGAGGCTTTGTGCTCCTCAGGCCCGATGGGCTGAAAGCGTATTGCTCCGAGTAACCATGGATCGGTGGTTGCCTTTCCTGCTCTGAATCTCCCCTCCTTGACTTACGTCAAGGCACGGGTCGGGAGGAAATGCGATATTGGGGATAGGCATTAGAACAAAGGAGCATATCATGACCCGTGAAATAATAGAGATCAACGAAGCATTGTGTGACGGCTGTGGTGACTGTGTTATCGGCTGTTCGGAAGGCGCGATTCAGATCGTCAACGGCAAGGCCAGGCTCGTGAAAGAGGAATTCTGTGACGGCTTCGGTGACTGTGTTGGCGTGTGTCACACCGGCGCGCTGAAAATCATCAAGCGCGAGGCGCCGGAATTCGACGATGCGGCCACGCGCAAGCATCTTCTCGAAACCCAGGGAATTGAAGCCGTTCGAAAGTATGAGCAGGCACAGGCAAAGCATGAGCAGGCGCATGGAGGAGGCAACGGCCACACGCATGGCGGTGGCTGTCCTGGTTCCGCGCAGCGCGAAATCAAACGCGAAGTGCAGATACCGGTCATGAAAGCGCAGGGACATCCGCAGGCGATCAGTGGTGGTTGTCCGGGTTCGGCCGCACGCGAAATGAAGCGGACCGCGGCTCCTCAGAACACGGGCATGTCTCCGACACTCATCCCGTCGGAACTGGGGCAGTGGCCGGTGCAGCTGCACCTGGTGCAGCCCGGAGCGCCGTTCTTCAGCAATCGCGAAATGCTCATTATGAGTACCTGCGGACCGATTGCCTCGGCCGAAGTACATCAGCGTTACCTTCGCGGACGCTCGGTGGTGGTCGCCTGCCCGAAGCTGGACAATACCGAGCCCTACGCACAGAAGCTCGCGGCGATCTTCCAGGACATGTCCATTCCGAAAGCCGTGGTTGTGATCATGGAAGTGCCCTGCTGCCGCGGACTCTCCATGATCGTCCAGCAGGCGTATGAGATGTCCGGCCGCACCGATCTCATCGTCGAAGAACACATCCTTGGCCTCGAAGGTGATATCAAGAATATCAGGGAAATCTGCTGATATCAGATTCCGAATGTAAATACGTAGGACAAAGAGCAACGTGCATGGCGCAGAATCCCAGGCGCTGTGCACGTTGTCGTTTGTCCGGTGTACGTGATAATTCTCCCGATTGAC
>PKTF01000143.1 GCA_002869275.1 Ignavibacteria bacterium
AAGGAAATCCAGCGTCGTTCCGCCCAGCACGATGACCGCGAACGCAAGCGCGAGGAAGCGGCCAGGCGGCAGGAACGCTACAAGCTGCTCAAGCCCCTGAAGAACAGAATCGACCGCGTGGAGAAGGAAATCGCCTCGCTGGAGGAACAGAAAGCCGAGATCGAAAACAATCTCGCCGATGAGGCTACCTACCGTGATGAAGAGAAGGCGAAAACACTCACACAACAATACCGCGAAGTATCCGACAAGCTCGGTTCCGTGTACGCCGATTGGGAGAGCGTACAGGAAGAAATCGAGAAGATTGAAACCGAGTTCGAGGGGTAAGCATCACGATCCCTTTGCCGCTCGATCCCGGGCTTCTCGTCCCATCAGGCCGGCCGTGTGTCAGCCTCCAACACCACCTTTTCGCTCACGTTTCGTGTTCCCCGCTCAGGCGCTGTTTGCTCGCGTCGAGGAACTCTTTACTCCAGGTGTAGTACTGATTAGCATGGATCCCCTACCGTCTGCACAGCTCGGCGATGCTGCTTTCTCCCTTGATCCCTTCGAGCACGATCCGAAGTTTCTCCTCGGCCGTGTACTTCTTTCTGGTCCGGCG
This sequence comes from Ignavibacteria bacterium, assembly GCA_002869275.1. Classification (GTDB taxonomy): domain Bacteria; phylum Bacteroidota; class Ignavibacteria; order SZUA-365; family SZUA-365; genus BM516. Next base: position 596 of record PKTF01000143.1, read on the forward strand.
TTTGATGTCTTTAAGGCGTTTTTCGACGGGGCTCTGATCGCTCATCGCAACCTCCAGATTTTGGTGTATGGTACTCAAACCATCACTTAGTTGCTACCCCATATCTGTGCCATACTTGCTGACTTCATACAGACGGGAAGAAGGTGATGGTAACTGTAGCTGTCCGTCTCTCTTTCGCTCTCATACCTCCGTCGGCCACCGTATGGTGGACTTTTTAAGCACTCATGGATATGACAACCGCCGTATCCACATATGAGCAACCACATGCTATCGTCACATCCAATTCGAACACAGAGCATGTATTGATGCCGAATTGCTGCAAACAGCCTCGCTGGCACATGAGAATCGAGACGCCGTTTGGAACCAAGCGTATACTAAACAGCATAATAGAGAATATAATATCATATATCTTGACAATGACATTTATTTTTTGTATGGTTCAAGTGGCTAGAAGGCCTTTTTACCTATACTAGTTCATTGGATTCAGGGTTTGAGGTGCTGACTCGGGGGCACACGGAAGGACTCTGGGATTTGGTGAAGTACATCTACGCGTTGTATTGCAGGGGATTGTTCTAGATGAACGATTGTCTGTGGAATACTTTCAGTCAAAAAGGAAAGAATCATTTATTATTCTTAAGGTTACTGCTATGTTCAAGTACGCAATGCCGGCTGCCATCGCCATCTTCATCATAGGATTTGTGGCCTGTGAAACCCTTGACAAAAGTAATCCCTTGACTCCTGATTCCTTGAAGCGTGTATCGATTGGGAATTATGCAGTTGGGATCAACAGCGACAACCCGCACGACAGTATCGGAATGTATCACAACTCAGCATTGAACTTTGCATTCAGGAAATCTATCTCCGATACTGGAAATCAACAAAATTTCCAGGCCTCATTCATTGCTGCGTTGGAAGATTGGAAGGATTCAATCAACCTGTATTCTACTGACTGGATCCCTGCAATCTCAGATGCGAAGGATACAGTAGACAACAATCTGAACCGTGATTGGGCTGATTATCTGGAGAACTTCTCTGACGTGGCGAATTATACGGCAAAGGAGCTGTACTACATCAATAGAATGGGTGCATTGGGATCCAACTGTTCTAATGCTCAGGAGGTGGAAGACTCGATTCTTGCGATCGAGACGGACATCTGCAACGATTCGTTTAACACAGACGAGAGAGCGGCACAGGTCGGAATCTCTGTTATGAAACACTCGTTCTACTATTGGAGCTACTTAGCTGGGGAGGACTATCTCGCCAAGAGTACCGAAAACCTGCCTGATTGGCTGCAGGTTGTGTTCGCTGATGTCGGTGGTGCCATTGTTGGAACGTATAGTTTCGGATTTCCCTATGGCACCATTAGCGGTGGTGTACTCACATCTGGGTATTGGGCTATCAGGAATTACTGGGATGAGTTAGGTACTTGGATCTCAGACTCAGTTCACACGGTTGGTGGGATTCTTGAGAGCGGTCTAGAGGCAGTTATTGACTGGTTGTTCGGTTGATTATTAATCAATTGGTCACGATACTTGGCATGTTGGGAGGGTTATATACCCTCTCAACATGTAATTTGAGATGATCTATGTTCAATATGATTTGACCTCGCAAACGATCATACCATTCCATCAAGGTGTTACCATGAAGTATTTCCTAGCTCTGATCGGTATTCTACTCTGCTCTACTAGTGTTTGCTCACAGCAGATGCTCACTGCCAGGCAGCATTACGCAGCAGTTGCTACAGATGTCTCAAACAATCACGGAGAGAATATCTCGTTGGTTCAGGTTGTTGCTCGGAATGTGTTTGGGACCACCGCAATATATGTCGAGGCTCAAACTGGAACCGCAGAGGTGTGGTTCTATTTGTTTCGCTCCCCTTCTGATGGAATGCTCGTGACTGGGGTTGCCCTGGATCATCCAACTCTTGGAACCTTCTTTGGTGAGGCAAACAGTGAATCGTGGCCTGGGATGCTCGATACCACAGCTTTACCGAATGAGTGGATAGACTCAGACATTGCCTCGGCGGCATGGAAGAGCAATGGTGTATCCAACTATTTGGCTACGCGCCCGACTGCTGAGACTCTCGGGCTCCTTCTTACATATGATCCTGATGGCCGTGTAGCCTGGGTCTCGATACTCACAAATCAGATTGATTCTCTGGCATGCATCATAGACGGAGTAACAGCAGAGTTGATCGAGTGTGGTGGTACTAGTGCTGTTTTCGATGCCGTGACATCACCATTTGAATTCTCGATTGATGCGCAATACCCAAATCCGGTACGGATTGGCGATCCGTCACATATTATGATCAGGTTAAACGAACCTGAGATCGTTCAGGTTGATCTTGTCAACATGCTTGGTCAACAGATCGCACAAGTTTATGCGAGAGAACATCAACCGGGTACCAGTACCGTATCGTTCTCTACCGCTGCACTTTCGAGCCCTGGAATATACATCGCTCGAATCACATCAGGCTCTCAGGTGCTGAACCGGCGGATTGTAGTCATGAACTAAAACTATTGAAATGAGGGACATATGATCAATTATCTTGCATCGTGTATTCTCACCATGACAATGCTGTTCACGGTATCTGCACAGGAGCCTGAGAAACCTGCTCATGATTATTGTTTTACCGTGATGTTCAATCTTTCAGCGTATCAGCTGGTCGACAGCGACAACATTTCGACATACTCGATGGCGTCTACAAACACATCTTCGTTTTTGGCGATGAGATATCTGCACTCCGTGTATGACGATGCGCATATCGGATTTGGATTGAGATATGGGAACCGGTTCTCTGATGTCGAATCGTCTACCATAGATCTGAGGATTGAGGATGCGTGGCTCGAACTACCGATCTCGTTTCATCTCGATCTATCCAACCCTGGTGCCGATGTCGGTGCCAGCGCAGGTGTTGGGCTCCTGTTCTCGACGCTCATCAGCCGTGACAAATTGATAAAACCTGACAATGGCAACTCTGAATCTACGATGTCATCAGTTGGTGCGTTTGCCTACAACAAGATGGGTGTCTTCGTAGACTATCAGCTATCATTCGATGTGTCCAAATCATTCACACCGATTATCGGGTTTACCCTGGCAATTGATGTGAGCACATTTGGAGAGAGCGATGATCTGCAGTTTCCGACGAAGCATCGCACCGCAGAGATATATCTAGGATTCGCATTTTAGGCTGTGGTCTCAGGGAAATGTGTGGGACAATAGTTTCTAAAATGTCGAAAATAGGCACAAAGGGAGTTGTGGGATGTTTTCCTGCTTCTACTCTTTGAAGACCTCTTTCCACCCAAATAGGGGCTGGACTTTTGCTGATTGGATCACGCATCGGTTCAAAGAAATCGATTCGTGGCATATCGAGTTGCCTCAAGATGAATCACCAACCCAATGATTCCCAATCAGCGGGCAGGCGAGAAACGATCCATCTGCAAGCATCTTTCGGAAATCCGTCGGAAAAGAGTAGAATATTGTTCAATACGGTGCGTAGTTTCAGTACTTGAAAACTGACCCCCTCCGGTACCCGAAAACTGACCCCCCTGTTGTTATTGAGAAGTTAGTTTCCATCGTCTGATATATCAACTATGTTCTTTCGTTCCAGAGTTTGCTACAACCGATAGCTGTCCCAGAGGCATTTGATGATGTGTGCCCGATGCGTGAGACGGTCCAGCAGCGCCGCGGTCATATTGGCATCGCCGAAGATCTGCGTCCAATCGGCAAAACCCGCCCTGATACGATGTAGCCTGTTTTTATCGGGTGTACTGATAATGTCCTCTTGCAATACTTACTCAAATCCGTTCATCTCTTGCGTTTCGGG
>PKTF01000014.1 GCA_002869275.1 Ignavibacteria bacterium
GTGCGCTCGAGTTATCACGCAGACGAACAGACTGTCATCTAACGAAAAACGGGATCCAATATGGATCCCGTTCTTGTAAACTCTTGAGACGATCAGTTGTCCGTCGGAGGAGGAGGCGGGGGGGCCTGCTCGCCTGTGCCGGCGGGAGCCTGCTGCTGGTCAGGTGCAGGCTGCTGCTGCATCTGCTGCTGCTTCTCAACAGGTGACAATGGTGCCTCTGCTGCGTTACGCTGAATGATACTCTCCTGCGTCCCTTCACTCGGGAGGAAGAACATATTCACTGCGAAAATCAGTATGGTAAGGGTAATGGCGAGTCCCCATGTCGTCTTGGCAAGAATATCAGACGCATGGCGAACACCGAGCATACTGCCCATGCCGCCACTGGCGCCGCCAAAGGCGCTTGAAAGACCGCCGCCTTTCGGATTCTGCATGAGGATGGTAACTGTGATCAGGATGCTGATCAGAATAATTATGAGCATTAAAACCGTGAACATATCTCTAGCTTCTCCGTGTTCAATACGAAAGACAAATATAGCAGTTGAGAGCTCAAAAGACAAGGACCAAACATTGCCCTCATGCAATCAGGCGTTCAGTCCATTGTCTGCTTTAATTTCATGATGCGTCCGTAAGATTTTTCGATCCGTGCCATCGGGATCTCGCCTTTTTCGACCAGTCTCTTCAGTATGGAAAATGCTTTTTCCGGCATCGCCGGATCAAAGGTATAGGTGTTGTTGGCGAACAAGAGGATATCGACGCCGGCATTGACTGCGTTCTTGATTGCCTGCTCGAGTCCGTAGTGATCCGCGATTGCCTTCATCATCATGTCGTCGGAGATCACGACACCATCGTATCCGAGTTCCTTGCGGAGCAATCCGTCGATGATGTCTCGAGACAGAGTCGCTGGCCGGGTCTGGTCGAGCTTGCTGTTATAGATATGCGCGGTCATGATCATATCGGGCAAATTCTCACCGATCAGATCAATGTACGGGATCAGCTCACGACGAGACCAGGTCGAGGATACATCCACAAAGCCCAGATGCGAGTCGGCTTTGGAACTTCCATGACCGGGAAAATGCTTGAGCGCACTGAGAACCGATCTGGCATGCAGGGACTCGATAATGGTTCGCGCATGTCTCGATACTGTTTTCGGATCGGATGAAATACTCCGCCCAAGCTTTCCGATCACGGGATTGTCAGGATTAATATCGACATCGACAACGGGGGCGAAGTTGACGTTCACTCCAAGAATCCGCAGCGACCGCGCGATGAGGTCGGTATACATTCGCGTGCTGTCAAGAGAGTTCAGCCGGCCAAGCTGCCTGGGTGAAACGTTCGGCGGAAAACCTGCGCGTGCTTTTAAACGGCAGACCAATCCTCCCTCCTGGTCGATCGCGATGAACAGGGGAATCCGTGAACGCTCCTGCAGTTCACCCGTGAGCTTCTGTACCTGTGCGGGGGAAACGATATTCCTGCCGTATTCCTTCTTCTCTACGTCGAAATCGAACAGGACGACCCCTCCGAGATGCAGGTCACGAATGTGTTTCCCGATCGGCGAGATATCCGGTGCGGTTATCCCACGGAATCCAACCATCAGCATCTGACCAATCTTGATATCCAGGCTGTCGATCTCCGATGCGTTCGCACGGAGAGGCGAAGACAACACGGTCAGGCAAAGCACCGCTGCCAGCCAGATCCTCCGTGTCGCCGGATTCATTACACGTGTCACATTTCGCATGGTCATATTGCTGTTCGAATTATTCCGCATCGCGCCAGTGATGAGAATACGACAATTGCGTCATACCCCACAACCGGAAAAAACATCCCGGCTGCGTTCATGCCGCAGCCGGGATCTGTGCATAATAACAACGATGAATGGAATTATGCAGCGAGAGCACCCTCACGTTCTTCTGTGGCCCCGTGGTCTATCGGATACTGTGCCTGTTTCCAGCCGTTGAATCCACAGGTGAGATTGCGCACATCGAGCCTGCCCAGTGAAAGCAGGATACTGGTCGCGATGCTCGAACGATCGCCACTCACACAGTGCACCACAACAGGTTTCTCCGTCGGGATATCATCGATGCGTTCACGGAGATACCCCGCATGAATATTCTGCGATTCGGGGATCCTTGCGATCTCGTGTTCTGAATAGCCACGAATATCCAATACATGGTAGTCATCCCGGTTCATGCGCAACTCCTCGACCGTGATCTGATCCATGACGCGCATGGCGTGTCCTGCATCACCAATTCGATCCATCTCGGTGACATAACCCACGAGATTGTCGAGTCCGATACGCAGAAGAGCTTTCGTGAGTTCCTCGATGCGCGCGTCAGTGGCCACGAGCATGAACGGAGTTTCGTAATCCAGCACCCAGCCGGCCCACGTCGTGAAAGCGGTATTGTCCTGAATATTGATGCTTTCAGGAAAGTGTCCGCCTGCGAAAGAGAGTTTATCACGTGTATCAATGATGCGGACGCCGTCAGCAACCGCTTCACTGAACTGCTTGAGCGTCAGGCGCGCCGGGTGCGGCAATCCGCCAAGGACTGCCGGACCGATTCTGTTGAGCTTTTTCATCATGGCGAAATATCGGGGCGGTTCCGGCTGTCCGGCCAGCAGTTCCGAGACGAACGCGATTTCATCTTCTATTTGAAGGGCCCAGTTCGCGGCTTTCTCATAGCCGACCGTGGAACTGGGAACTGCACCCAGGGCTTTCCCGCAGGCGGAGCCCGCACCGTGACCAGGCCAGACCTGAACGTGATCCGGCAGCGCCTTGAACTTCTTCAGAGAGGCGAACATGTCTCGTGCACCTTTCTCGCGAGTGCCCTTGATGCCGGCAGCCTTCTCGAGCAGATCAGGACGGCCGACGTCCCCGACGAACACAAAGTCTCCGGTGAAAATCATCACCGGCTGTTCGCTGGCCGGAGTATCGGTCAGCACGAAGGAAATATGCTCGGGGGTATGACCCGGTGTGTGCATGACATCCATGCGCAGATTTCCCACCATGAACGAATCTCCATCTCGCACACCCTGATGCTCGAAGCCGTATTGCCAGTCCTCCCCGCCCTCATCGGACAGATACACCCTGGCACCCGTCGCAGCGGCAAGCTCTCGGGCTCCGCTCAGAAAATCGGCGTGGATATGGGTTTCCGTGATGTGTGTAATCTTCAGGTTGTTCTTTTCTGCTTCTTCGAGGTAGACATCAATATCCCGACGAGGGTCGATGACGACCGCTTCGCCCGTTGCCTGGCAACCGATCAGATAACTCGCCTGCGCAAGGCCCTTTTCATATATATGCTGAAAGTACATAAGTGGATCTCGTATGCTCGTGAGTGATGCGTTCTTATCGTACGAGTTCTTCACGCCAGCCGATGATGCCGCTGGCGAGGTTGTAGACATGCTCGAACCCCATCTGCTTCATCATGTTGCCGGCATGGTAGCTGCGATTGCCGCTGCGGCAGTAGATGAGCACCGTGGTAGCTTTGTCAAGTTCCGCGACCTTGTCGGCAAACCGCGGATCCATCATATCAATGTTGATGGAATTCGCGATATGTCCCATGTGAAACTCGCCTGCCGTCCGCACATCCAGAAGAACCGCATCAGGCTGTTCGTCTCGGACCCGGGCAAATTCCTCGGAACCGATGTTGGGTACGGTTGCACGCGCGGTGCGCCTCGGTGAAAATATATCGTTGAACATAGAAGTGTATCCGTTAAGTATTACAGTGTATTTGAAAGCATTTCCTTACCGATGATGTAGAGTCCCATCACCAGCGTAAACCAGCCGAACGCAGGTTTGAGCCGTGCCCCGGACACATAGCGTGTCAGCCAGCTCCCGAGGAAAATCCCCCCGACGGCGAAGAGGGAGAACACCGCGAGAAACGACCAGTCGATGGACATGGTTATCATGTCCCCGGTGAATCCGATCAGGGATTTCACGGCAATAATCAGCAATGAGGTGCCAACCGCCAGTTTCATCGGCAGCCGGGCAAGTACCACCAGGGCGGGAATGATCAGAAAACCACCGCCCGCGCCCACGAGTCCCGTGAGCACTCCAACAACGATTCCCTCGAGGAATATCATGCGGTAATTGTATGTGATGGGCGCATCTTCCTGCGCGGCACGATTCCGTCGGATCATGGAGAACGATGCTGCGATCATCAGGCCCGCAAAAAGAAGCATGACCGCCAGGTCGCGCGTGATGAGAAGCCCTCCGAGGGAAAACAGTTCGCTCGGCAGCGAGGGAACGATTACCGAGCGCGTAAAGAAAACAGCAATGAAGGCGGGAATCCCGAACACCACGGCCGTGCGATAACTCACAAGTCCTTTGCGCATGTAGGCGATGGCGCCGAAAAAGGCAGTCAGGCCGACAACAAAAAGCGAATAGGCGGTGGCCGGCACAGGCGCGACACCAAGAAGGTACACCAGCACGGGCACCGTAAGGATCGAGCCGCCTCCACCGATCATCCCGAGCGTCACACCGATTAATACCGCAGCAAGGAAACCGAACAGTTCTATCATTCCGACCTCAGTTTGCGCAGCAGTATTTGATACAATCGACGATTTCCGCCAGGCGGGGATGGCGAAGGAAGTAGTACATTCTCTTGCCTTCGCGGACCTGGCTCAGCACCCCCCTGTTTCTGAGAATTGCCAGGTGGTGGGAAGCTACGGCCTGCTCCACTCCAAGCTGCTCGAAAATTTCGGTGACATGGCGGCGAGCGCCGTTGTCCAGCAGTTCCACGATGGCGATGCGCACCGGGTGTGCAACGGCTTTCAGCATACCGGCGGCCTCTTCCATGATCGCGGGATCGCTTGTGTTCCTTTTTATTACGGCGTATTCAGCAGTCGTTTCCATATTCGTACATCTAGATAATTAGATATGTCGATATGAAAACAGCAGAACGCCGTCGGGAAGTTCC
>PKTF01000097.1 GCA_002869275.1 Ignavibacteria bacterium
CCATCGCATGGGACAATGCCGGGCGCGGACTGGTCACGGTACGTGTTGATGACGGCAAATGCACTGCAGTGGACAGCATATGGGTGGAAATCGGCGACAGCCTCAATCCCGTGATCGCAATCGAAGGACAGCTCCGCCTCTGCGAAGGCGGAAGCGTGGTACTGGATGCTGGTGATGGCTATGTGAGCTACGAATGGTTCACACCGGCGGGGAACGTCAGCGGCCAACGCATTACCGCTCAGCAGGCAGGCCGGTACTCCGTGCGCGTGACTTCTGATGACCAGTGCAGCGGAACATCCGCTGAGGTTGCGGTGGAAGTCCTGCCGCTCCCCGGAGTTCGTATCGACGGACCTGCAGGAATGTGTCCGGGAGACAGCATCGTCCTCGAGGCAACCGGGGCATATCCGGTATATCGCTGGAGTGATGGCTCCACGGGGAGGTTTCTCATCGTCCGTACCGCGGGTGAGTACAGCGTGACGGTCACCGACAGCAACGGCTGTCAGGGTGTGTCGGATACGCATCGGGTATTCCTGCACGATATCCCGGCTGCGCCGGTCATCACTCGTGATGGCACGCAGCTGCTTTCGACGCCGGCGGAAACCTATCAGTGGTACAGAAACGACACCTTGCTCGACGGAGAGACGCGACAATACTGTCCCCTGTCGTTTCCGGGCGAGTACTCCGTGGTCGTAACCAATGCCGAAGGCTGTCCGGCGCGATCCGCATCGGTGTTTTTCAATTGCACCCTCGCCTCAGCAACATTGCGATTGCCGGACCTGATCGTGAATCCGGGAGATACGGTTCACATCGAGCTTTCCATGCTGGACGCACAATGTCTCGATGAGCTCGGTGCGAGCGACTTCCTCGGCGCGATCGCATTCAACAACACCATGCTGGTGCCGCTGCAGCCCACGAACGGTACCCTGCTCAGCGGACCAGACCTCCATGTCGAATACACGGGAACACTGGCGAAACTGCGCGATGGCGATGTACGGCGGACGTTTCTCGCAACACTGGGAAACAGCGATTACACGCCCCTGTCCTTTACCGCATTCAACTGGATGGACATCCCAGCGGAAATCACGCTCATTGACGGATCGCTGCGAATGAATATCTGTCATGAAGGCGGTGACAGGTTGTTTGATGCTGAAGGGACAATCCGGCTGCAGCCGAACCACCCAAACCCCTTCAACGCCTCGACACGCATCGAGTACGAAGTGATCGAAGCAGGTCCTACGGAACTCATCGTTCTCGATATGCTGGGACGAAGAGTGGAAACGCTCTATCGTGGTTATTCTGAACCTGGTGTGCGTTCGATACTCTTCGATGCCTCGGCGCTGCCGTCCGGACAGTATCGCTGCGTACTGCGCACTCCGACTGTCGTTCTCCACCGGATGATGATGCTGGTAAAATAAGGGAAAACTGCCAGCGGACGCAGAATTACTCCACAGCGACGTTCATCTCCCACGTGCGCGCTGTTTCGCGTCCGACTTCATCCCAGTACCTGGCCATTCCGTGCATCCGGTCGTCGACATATGGTACCTCTGATTTACGGCCGCCATGTTCATACCATTGCGTCCAGAGCCCCTGTTTCCTTCCGTCGACAAAGGTTATGGTACCGGATTTCGTCCCACTGGGATACCATTCCGTGGCGAGGCCGTGCGGCCTGTCTCTGCGCACCGGAATCTCGCTCGCCTTTGTGCCGTTGGCATACCAGTTGACCACCGTTCCATTGATCATTCCCCTCTCGTACGGCACGTCGGCTTTCAACCTACCATTTTCGTGGTATTCCTTCATGCGTCCGTGAGCCAGTCCGTCGACGTGTGGTTTCTCCCAGCGCAGGGCGCCATTCTCGTAATAGGCATACTCCGAAGCAATTGGATTTCCCTGCGCGTACCGGCATGTTCTCTGCACGGATCCGCTCTCGAAATACTCAGTCCCCTCACCCTCGCGCTGACCACCGGAATAGTAATATTCAGCGCGCAGCGAGCCTCCGGCGTACCAGGCGGTCTCCTTCCCATGTTTCTGATCATCCTTGTAGCGTACCGTACGCTGTTTCATCCCGCTGCGTTGATACTCAGTTTCCACTCCCTCCTTCATCCCATGAAGGAAGGGTGTTTCCAGTCTTCGTTCGCCATCTTCGTAGAACCAGGCGACTGTCCCATGAATCTCGCGGTCAAGATACGGGATACTGCGCTGTACGGCGCCACTCGGGAAATACTCCTTGGCCGTGGTTTCACGCTCACCCCGCCGGAACTCCACCTCACCCTTCAATTCACCTGTCTCATGATACCATGTCACCCGACCGTAAATCGCCCCGTCGATATATGGCGTGCGGCGAAATACCGACCCATTGCGATGGTAATCAACCATCTCCCCGACGCGTTTGCCATTAGCGTAGCGACATTCACTGAGGATCCCGCCGTTCTCGTACCATTGCCGTTCGATGCCATGCAGCACTCCCTGCCTGTAGTGGCACTCACTTTGCCGCGCACCGCCAGGGTACCAGCGCATCTCGATGCCATGCTTCTTGCCGTTGACATAGGGCGTGGCGATCCACGTCGTGCCGTCGGGATGACGTTCGAGATGCACACTGTCTGCCTGAGACCGTGACGGCTGAGAGTGAACGGAAGGCGTGAGCATGCACAGGAAAAGGAGCATCGCTGAAGTGGCGGCTCGCATTGTATCCTCGGGGCGAAATGGATGACAGATGTATGGTATTGTAGTGGTGAGCGCCGGAAAAATCAAGACCCACCACACCTGCCAGTTGTTTTCATTCTTAAAAGATTCCATTTTAGTATTGTCCCCGGGGGGACGATACATTTTCACTTCACCGGAGGGAAGCATGACACATCTGATCAGAACACTCTCGGCGTTCACGGCAATTATTCTGCTGCTCGGCGGCTGCGCATCTCAACGGATGGCGGAATACGACATCATGCAGCACCGGTCGGAAATGCAGTACAGCGGCATTCCGGACGATGCACTGTACACGCAAATCCGAGCATGGCTGCTCGAGCACTGCGTGTGGGAGGAAGACGTCCTGCAGTTCGAAGATGCTGAAACGCACGCACTGATGGCACGCGGACGCTGGACGCGCTCCACCGAGTACATCCCAACACAGAAGGCCGATATCGACTACACCTTAAGCCTGGAGATCGAGAAAGGTCTCGTACGCTTTGAGCTTACCCGTGTCGTCGGACGCGCCTCGGACGATGGCGAAGAACTCCCTACGTTCTCAAATTCAGAGCGTTTTCACCTCGACGCGGGGCAACGGTTTCGTGAAATGCTCGCACAGATTGACAGCACTGTTCAATCGAGCGGACGAAAAGACTGACGAGACCATGGCATTCGACGTCGCGTTCATCAACAACGGTGACATCGCGGAGGCGCTTCCTTTCGGTATCCCCTACGTGGCCATGATGGTGCGATTGTAATCAGGACGTACTAATATCCCGCAGTAACCCCAGCCAGTCGACGGCTCAGGATGCGGACTGCGGGGAGGACTGCTGCTTGTGCGCCAGCGCTGAAGGCGTCTGGCAGCCCACGATGGCGGGAGCCTCGCCGATGAGGTCGTCATTCGTCAGTGCATCGACCATGAACAGGGCAAAATCGATGCGCCGGGTCATGTTGCTCTCGAGAATCGGATCGCCCACATGCCTGCTCCACACAGGGAGGCCCTGGCTTTCGCCCTCTTCCAGATCACTGCCACGCACAACCGTCCACCGTGTATCGCTGGCGAAAATCCGTCGCGCGGCTTCGATCTGGTCATCGATCTCGACCAGCCTGAGGAAGCGGATGATGGGTCCGATCACCTTCTCGATGAATTTGATTTTCCAGGAATAGACATCTTTTCCGTCGAGGCTGATATGCCAGCCGCAGGAAAAAATGAGCCGTGCTTCGGGCCTGGCGAAGTCCATGACGGCCTGCGCCGTCCCGGAGGAATACTGCTGCACACCCCAGGGTGCCAGCACGGTGAGCACACCATCGCATCCTGCCACGGCCTTTTCGATGATCGTCCGGTCGTTGGTCATGCCGGGAATGATTGTCATGCGGTCTTTGAAGCGATCGAGTTTCTGCACGCTTTTTTCCCTGCAGACACCGACCACTTCGTAGCCCCGTTCCAGCGCATGCTGCACCATATACTGTCCGAGCTTGCCGGATGCACCGACAATGCAGACTTTCTTCATCACATTCCTTTCAGATAGGTAATTGTTGATGCATGCAAACTACTGGATGAGACAGACAGGAGCAAATCGTATACGATCGGTCCCTAATACCGGAAAACGCGCATGATCTCAATCCTGCGGCCCAGTTTCACGTTTCGCGCAGCAGTATCCTGTCAAATGTCAGAAACGGGTAAAAACCAGACTTCTGGAAGTCGATTCTGTTCGGGCATGCAACACATATACACCGGGCGGGAGCTGCGCGGCATCGACGGAAACGGCATGTTCTCCTGCGCCGAGCATGGAATCCATCAGCTGCAGATGTCTGCGACCGGAGAGGTCATACACCTCCACACGCAGCCGTGTCTCCCAGTCGAGTGCGACCTGCAGCACGGCAGTGGAGCGAACGGGATTCGGATACAGTTGAAACGTCAGTGCAGATGGTGCCGCCCGGCGTTCAACGCGTAGTTCGCTCGAGAGTGATTCTGTTCCGTCCCGATCGCGTTGACGGAGACGGTATTGCAGGATTTGTCCTTGTGGCAGTTGTTCGTCTCTGAAGAAGTAGCGGCGTTCAGTGGCTGACTGCCCGGCCCCTGCGACAAAACCGATTGCTCGCCATGCTTCTGTATCAGATTTCCTTTCTATCACAAAGCCGAGATTGTGGATCTCCGTCGTCGTACGCCATCGCAGATCGACGAAGTCGGACCCCTTGTGTGCAGAAAATGATGTCAATTCCACGGGCAGAACGGAGGTCGATGTCTGTACGATCCGCGTCAGGGCGACACAGGCGCTGTTGATGGTGAGTGTGGGCGCCGAGCTGCCACCATCGGTGAGCGCAAAGGAAACGATATCCGTAGGTGATGAAACAGTGATGATACCGCAACCCCCGACGGCGCCGTTATCCGTTACACCCCCGCTGCTGGTACTCCGCAGAGTCGAGAGTCCGCTCTGTGCGATACCGCCGAGCCGGAGGTCGTAGGTGATGCTGGAAATCGCGCTGGAATTGAAACTGACAAAATAGCTCACGAGGTAGACGCCAGCGCTTACACCCACCGGCGACAGGGTACTGGCGTTGAAGTTCCATCGCGAAGGATCCATGTGGTAATCGTTGAAGCCCGTCACCGTAACGGGAACACCTGAACCCAGCGATCCCTGAGATGCAGCGCCGACGATGGCCATGCTGGAATGGGAAGTCGCCTCGCTGAGCGCCCCCGCACCGGAAATCTTCACCAGTGTCACCGTACCGCGCTGCAGGTCGCAGGTCCTGCTCGCATTTTCATTATTGCGCACAACGGGAGTAATCGTCGTGTTGGAAAACACCTTCAGAATACCGGCTGTGGTCATGTTCCCGATGTCCGAGCTCGATTGCAGTTTCCGGCTGCAGAGAAACGCATCTTCCGGGCCGTTCCCCAACGAGATCCCTCCGTCGAAATCCGTATTGTTCGATCCGGAGTAGCTCATGGAAAAAATGACAAGATAAGTACCCACAGCGGTAGTATCGGCCGTGAGTTGACCGTTCGCCACGCTCCACCCGTTGCTGAACTGCGCGGAAGTAAAGCCATTGAACGGACTCGCACTCTGTGATGCGACGGTCGTGCTGGTAGGCGTACCCGCAGACAGCATTGCATATCCGTCATGGTTGCTGATATCCTCGAGATTCACGGCGACGAGTTGCGCATGCAACGGAATGATCGTGGTCGAAGTCGGAGCCTGGACCACCAGCGTGACGGACTGCGAATTGGAAAGAGCAAGCAGGGCTGTCAGTGTCACATTGCCAACATCGGTGACATTCGAAATACTGCGCTTTGAGAAAAAAACCGGCGCGTTTCCATCGACGCTCAGTCCCACGGACCACTGTCCGGAACTTCCCCCGGTAAAGCTGCAAGATGCCTGAACGAGGTATGTTGCAGATTGCGTGATGGTCAATCCGTTCGGACTTGCTGCGACTCCTACTGCAGAGGAGGTGGAGAATCCACTGACCCGTGTCCATGACGTGGAAGCTGCCTGCGGTGTAGCACCGTTTGCGATAAAGATGTGCGCGTGATTCTGGGAATGCAGGTGCAGTGGTACGATGAGCAGCAGAAGTGGCAGGATATGGAGGTGCACTTTCATGTTCATTACTCAACGAAATGAATGACCGCGCTCGGTTCCATGATACCGCCTCTGATCAGCGATATCAAGTTAATATTTGTTAATGCTTTATATCGCGCAGCATGCGGGAAACAGATTTCATCACCCCGGGAGAAAGTGACTCCAGGTGCCGGTCCTGCACCAGCCCCGTGATTTCATTCGCCAGTTCGGGATACTTCCTCGCCATGGTGAGGATATGCTTGAGAGCGGTAATCCGCACGGAAGGCGAATTCGCAGGCCTCTCCCAGACAGACACGCAGACATCGAACAAACGTCCCTCATGATCTTCACCCACCTCCATTTTAAGCAGAATTTTCAGCAGCTCGCGCTGATGACCATCCGGCCTGTCCCCCAGCACGTCGACAAAATCACCCACTCGGTCGTGCAGCCGTGCGTCGTTTTCCTTAATGCAATCGTGCAGCAGCCAGGCAGCCCGCCAGGCCAGAGGCTGCCTGTCGGAGAGTGCCAGCGTAACAGCTTCCTCGAAGTGCTCGGGATGATTGGCCATAAAGGGAATCATCTCTTTCTTGTAGGCTTCCGTCAGTATCCGTTCCAGTGCAGACTTCATCGGGAATCTCGGTGATGGCGGTGCACATGTTCCATGCAGCAAATGTAGCAAACATACGGGTCAGCACAGAAACAACGTGGATGTACTGTGCTGACCCGCCTTTAAAAAAAGAACCGTGAGGGTTTGTTCAGAGAGAGATGCCGAGTCCGACCGTCAGGTTGTTCATTTCACCAAAGCTGTATTCACCAGTGAGGCTCAAGGGAGGAAGAATTCTTACTGCGCCCCCTGCGGTGAAGCGCAGATTACGCCGCTTGAACTCGAGGGAAATGGCTTCTGGATGGTATGTACCATCGACAGGATTGTACCCCACTTCAATATTATAGCTTTCATAGCCGATGCCGCCGAAAAACGACACGATGCCGTAGTCTTCGCCGACGAGCAGCATACCGTTCATGCTGCTGCCCTTGATGTAATCGGTCAGGCCGAATCGCTGGAATCCCGCCACGACAGCAATGTCAACGGGAAATTCAAAGAAATGAGTGATTTCATGCTTCAGCGCGGCGCCGTAAAAAAATACGTCCCCCATGTCCGTGTGAAACGTAACGGCAGGGAGACCGCGCAGGATGATATCGGTTCCCAGTAAGGGTCCGATGCTGACCTGTGGCATGAGCATATATGAACGCTGCATTCCCGTTCCTCCGGGCAGCTGAATATCAGGCTCACCCGTGTTCGATGACTGCAGAAGGGCACCGTTTCCACCAACGATAGTAGCCGTTGTGAGTTCAGCGGGATAGCCCGCTGCAACCAGATAGTCTGGGAGCTTCGCGGTATATTCCCGATCCTGGTCAGGAATAAAGGTCGCCATACCCTTGATGCCAACCCAGATGTGGAATGCGGTATCGACCCTGGCGGAATGAACGTATCCGCTTTTGATGCTGTAGCCGACGGCATCAACGGCAGGCCTGACGTAATCTCGTGCGAGCTGCTGTACTCCGAGCTGCTCAAGGAGTTCATTCATCGACTGAGCGCGCGCGGTATGCGAGGAAAGGGACAACGCTCCTGCAAAAATGACCATCGCAGCGATCCATGCGCGTAGGTATCCTCTGTTCATGATGGATACTCTCTCTGGCTTACCATCCGCCTCAGAGGCGAACGGTAACACCAATGCCGAAGTTCAACATGTCTGTCGCAGAATCCAGCACCTTGGATTCATCCAGTGCGGGCGCACCATTCTCATCCTCGATGATGGGAGAATTCGAATCATCGAAGGCATAATACTGCGCTTCGCCGCCGAGAAGATAGCGCAGCTTGAGATCAATCAGCACTTCCATACCTTGACCGGGTTCATCCGTTTCGCCTTTCCATACACGGAACATCAATCCACCGCCAGCACCGTAGGAAAACACAAAATCGTCGAGATTTGTCGACCCGGCGATTTCCTCCGTGTTGCGCTCGCTTTCAACGGTGGTTTCTGTCCAGAAGTAATTGAAGCCCACCAGCCCTTCCGCGTACGGGCGGAACACACCGCCCTGCGGCTGAAGGCGCAGAAACAGGTGACCGAGAGCGAGGTTGTTTGAAGTGGTGACATCAACGTTCACCAGGCTGCCTACGGTCGAGCTGAACGGGACATTTGCGGTTTCGCTGCCATATGTCGCATACGAAAAGGTACCACCGATGACGAGAGGGGTGTGCGGGAATACGTATCCGAGATCAACTCCCAGTCCGACGCCGACTTCGTCTGTATTGTCCTTGAAATCGCCCTGCGGCGTGGTAATCAGCAGGCTCAGGCCTCCCTCGAATGCGCCGATGCGCAGTTTTTCGGGAGATGAATTCGTCGCCTCCTGAGCGTAGATGGATGTCAGCATCGACAAGCTGAACAGAGTAGTGAGTAAGAGAACGCGGTACATCCTGGACATATCTATGTTCCTGTATAAGTAAGCAATGGGAATTTGGAATACCATCCTCCTGGCAAAAACCACCGGGTAAAACGATGGATGGAATCTCAATAGACGCGCGTGAGGCATAGTCCCGTCGCGAATATTGGATCGAAACTTTATAACATCTGTGCACGGAAGAAAGTTTCTTTTCGCATCCGCCAGCTTCTGGCAGACACAGGCGCTGCGCATTGAACGGCTAACTGCCGTGGTCTCGTGGGTTTGGCCATGACGGTTATGAGGTCATAGTTCTCGACAAGGTCATCATTGAGAACAAAAAGAAAGACCCTGATCATGGTGTGATCAGGGTCTTTGTCGTAAGTGCGGAGAGGGAGGGATTCGAACCCTCGATACCAGTTATCCCAGTATGACGGTTTAGCAAACCGTTGGTTTCAGCCACTCACCCACCTCTCCGGGGAGCCGTTTACGGCTGATTTTAAATGTACAAAACGGGAGATTTGAAATCAAGAGTTGAATGCTCCTGATCGTGATCCATGATCAGAACAGCCGGCGAATGGTCCAGGGAATGTCCACGGTACCTCCTTCGCCTAGAACAGTCTTTGTGAATGTTCTGCTCTCCTCATCCTGTGATGAGCAGGAAACGAGCAGGAATGAAATGAAAACGAAAAGGACAATTCCGAGGATTGCTCTCATACCGATGAAAATACGAAAACCCGACTCCGGAATGGAGTCGGGTTTTAAATTTCCTTGCATTGCATGCCCGCGCCAGGACATCGGCGTCCCAGGCACAGTTGCATACGAAGTGCAGTTTACAGCAGACCGGCCTTCTGCAGGGTAACGAAGGCACCGTTCTTGTTGATGGTCTTGAGAGCGCGGGCGGAAATGCGCACCGTCACAAAACGCTTCTGCTCCGGAATGTAAATACGCTTCTTCTGAAGATTCGGGAGCTGACGACGCTTCGTACGGTTGTGCGAGTGGGAGACGTTGTTCCCCACCAGCGGACCCTTACCCGTCACCTGACATTTGCGAGCCATGATCTCTATCCTTCTTTCTTATCGATTGCTTATTTCAAACCTTCGCCAACGAAGGGCATGAATGCCATGTAGCGCGAACGCTTGATGGCCTCAACCACGCGGCGCTGGTTCTTTGCAGACAACCCGGTCAGACGACGGGGGAGAATTTTGCCCTGGTCATTCGTGAAACGCTCAAGGAATTTCGATTCCTTGTAGTCGATGTAAATGACGTCCTGTCCGCGGAACGGATCCGGACGGCGCTTGGCAACATTGCGGCGGCGGCCGCCACGACGATTCTGCGGTCTCATGCGCTCTGGTTCTCCTTCTGCTTGGCTTCATTGAACTTGGCATAGCGGCGATTGAACTTCTCGACACGACCGGCCGAATCGATAATCTTTTGCTTGCCAGTGTAGAACGGGTGACACTGCGAGCAGATTTCAATCTTCAGCGACTCGCGCGTCGAACGCGTAACAAAGGTCGCGCCGCAGCTGCACGTGACTTCACACTTGTGATAACGCGGATGCAGGTTCTCTTTCATTGTATCACCAAATTAAAATGTCATTTTCTGCAAGTCGTTCGGACTCGAAACGCGAAGCATCTTTTCACGGAATTTCCACGCCTTCGTGTCTTCGTCAAATACCGACACAATGCACTTGATGGCTACGCCCTCTTCCTTTTCTTTGGCCTTGGACTTGTCGGCAAAGGTCTGCTTTTTCGCCACGGTCGTTCTCCTATGGGACTCTTATCAAATATATGCTTCAGTCAAAGCAGAATTAAATGTAACAAAGTATCTGCCCAAAATCAAACTCTTTTTCACGGGCAGATGCGCCTCCCTCGCGGCATCAGCTGTGGGATGCGGCGAGGGACAGGATTTCAAATGTACGGAACCTCGGAATACCGTGCAAATTCCGTTCGCGAGACGCTTGAGCGTGGCCCCGGTGTTCTGTATTTTCTTCTACTACGCTGTTTGACCACCACCGGCAGGGATTACCTGTGAAATATCGTCTGCTCGCCGGCGCCGCCGCCGGATGCATCGTGTCCTTCTGGACGACAGTCCATTTTCATTTCTTCGCCACGCTGTACTGGGGCGTCTTTCCCCTGCTGCTGGGAATTATCCCTTTCGCCGCAGCTCTTCTGACCGGACGCCCGCTGTTCGCCCACCTGCTTCCTGCAAGTCTCCGCCGCTACCTGCCCGCTGCGGCGGCGGCCGTAACGCCGGCTGCTCTTTTCCTGCTCTACGAGGCAAGCAGCAGCATGGCATTCATCGACGGTACGTCGGGATTGCAGCCCCTGCTGCTTTCGGTCCTCCTCTATGCCTTCGGGGCCGGTTTGCCGCTCGATGTTGTCGCAGCCGCGGAACATGACGCAGGCAACAGCTCGGGCGATCGCCTTCCGTGGCTTGTGATGGGCGCCGGATTCGGGGCTCTCCTGTTTTCCCTGCTCGAGGGTGGACTCTCGCTGCCCCTACTCTATATCATCCAGGTTGTCGCGGCAGGCTCGCTGATGCTGCGCTTCGCGAAAGAACGCGAAGCACTGATACACGCGGGGAACAGTGCACCGGCGAAAGGCAAGAAGAAGTCGGGCGCGAAAACCGTGCTCCCCCTGCCGGCACCCTGGCCGCTGCTGCAGTTTCTGCTGCCCGCTACTCTGGTGTTCTTCCTGCCCTTCGTGCTGCAGACCATGGCTGAAACACCTGCATTCACCGATGGCGCACTGGCGCGTATGCCTGCCGCGGTGCTGATCGCACTCGGACTCGGCTGGCTGGCCGGGCTCCTCGCGGCGCGCAAGGGACAGGGCGCCCATGTGGGCGTGGCATCTCTGATTGTCGGCGGAGCCCTGCTTGCCAATTTCGCGGGATCGTGGCTGGCCGACTGGTTCCCCGCTATCTATGAAGCGTACTACGCGGGTGCGGACGCATCCTTCTCCACCCAGCTCTTCAGTATCCATCTGCTGGGGGGACTGTTTTTCACCATGCTCGGTCTCGCACAGTTGTATGGCAACAAGTCAACCGTCATGCCGAACTGGGGACTTGCGGCTTCGCTGCTGCTCGGCCTCGTGGCCTGGCTCGCTCTGCACGAGCTGCTGTCATTTGTCTGGACCGCACTCGGCGCCGCCATACTGCTGTCTGTCATCGCCCTGTATGCACTTCTTCATGCGTTCAAGCGCGACATCCTCTGGGCAGTCATGGCCGTGCTGTTCATCGCCCAGGCTGCCCTGCTCTTCACCGTGCAGACCGAAGGCTTCAATAATTTCTTCAATCCTGCTGGATTCGAGATCACGGCGGATGAACATACGCCTGCTGGACGTATGACGCTGCTGCAGTCGCGTGATTACGATGACCGTTTCCATGCCGTATTCTGGAATCAACAGAGCGCGCTGACGCAGTCGTCTCGTGCCGTGCAAAGCGACCTCCATCGCATGGGACACATCCCGATGCTGCTCGCGCCGAAGGATGCCGGGGTCCTCGTTCTCGGACTCGGTTCCAGCCTGACGATCGAGGCGGTGACATATCACAATCCCGCATCCATCACCTGCGTCGAACCGCAGGCGGCAATGCTGCGCCTTTCTCAGGCAACGGCAAGCACCAGCCGTCCACGGCCCTGGCTTGATGGAATCACCCTGCACAACGAACGTATCGGGGCCTTTCTCGCGAGAAGCGCTGAACGTTACGACGTCATCATTTCAGCCGAGCCCCTGGCATCATCAGCTCCCGAGGCTGCGCTGTTCACAGAAGACTATTTCCATTCCGTCGCCGAGCGTTTGAGTGATGACGGCGTGTTCGCACAGTGGCTCTCCGTGGCACGGATGGATCTCGAGAGCATGCGTCCGGTTATCAATGCACTGCTCGCGGTTTTTCCTGAAACCGAGATGTGGATCTCTTCTCCCGACCCGGAAAACGCCATGGTGGGGCTCGTCGCCGCGAAGAAACCCTTCGGCGCCTCTCGGCCATCGCAGCAACGCTTCGAGCAGCTGCTCGGCATGTCGAAGGATATTCGGCTGCATTTCCTGCGCTGCGAACTCGGCAGCTTTGCTTCTTTGCTATCAGCATACGGCACGAACCGCGACGGACTGCAGCGCCTCGCCACCGGCACAGAAAGCCGCGGAGCCTTCGACCCTCTCGCACTTCGCGGTGCACCTGACCCTCAGAAGATTTTCCTCGACGTACACAATATCCTCGGCAGCCGCACGCCCCCTGATCGTATGCTGAGCGCGTTGAGCGACAGCGTCGCAACCCTGACGTCACAGTTGTTTCAGCAGCGGCCACTGATCATGCGAGCGCGTGCCTCGGCACTGGCGGGTGACGACACCGCCGCCGTGCGCATTTGCGATGAAATTCTCGTCAGCAACCGGGCAAACGAAGAAGCGGGACGCGTACTCGGTGATGTCTTCCTCCGCCAGGCGGCAGGATACGTGGGTGCTGAACAGTTCGGTCCGGCGGTCACGCTCATCACCCGCGCCCTTCAGCTGGTACCGGTCAACACCTACCTGCTGCGGCTGCTCATGATCGCTTCGTTCAACATCGGTGACCGCGAAGCGGCCGGACTCAGCATCGACGGCATCAGGCGCCTCGATCCATCGCATGCGGGATTCCGCGACAACCAGGCTACCATTCGCGCCCGCCAGGGCGCCACCGACGATGCGCTGCTGCTGTATGAAAACGCGATCACGCTTGACCGACGCAACGAGGAGTTTTACTGCAACATGGCCTCGTTCCACTACAGCCAGAATCGCGTCTGGGAAGCCGTTCGCGTTCTGGACCAGGCGACCGAAGCGGCGTATTATCCCGCAAAAGCGTGGTACCTGCGAGGACTGTTCTATGCCGAACAGGGGCAAATCCGCTATGCCCGGGAATCGTATGAAGGATATCTGAAAGCAGCCTCGCCCATCGATCCCTACCGTGAGGAAGTACTGCGGCGTCTTGAAGAATTGAAAAAATTCGAGGAGAAATGATATGGAAGCCGCACAAACCGTTGATGTCCTGGCATTTTCGCCGCACCCCGATGACGCCGAACTGTACTGCAGTGGCACCCTGCTGCTGCTCAAGCGCGGGGGCTTCCGGATTGGTATCACCGATCTGACGGAGGGGGAATTGAGCACACGCGGCACTGTGGAGACACGTCGCGCGGAAACCGCCGATGCATCGCGGATTCTCGAACTCGACTATCGTGGCAACCTGCGACTGCCCGACGGCGGTATCGCAAATACCACCGAGCAGCGGCTCGCCGTGGTGCGGGAAATCCGCAGCCTTCGACCGCGTACGGTATTTCTGCCCTATCCGCACGACCGGCATCCCGACCATGAGAACGCCTCGGTGCTCGTGCGTGAGGCACTGTTTGCCGCCGGACTCCGACGGCTGTCCACCACCGACGCCGGGGGAAACGAACAGGAGGCCTGGCGTCCCGGCCGCTCGTACTATTACATGCTCACCGAGGAATTCGAGCCGCAGGCCGTCGTGGATATCAGCGACGTGCATGAAACGAAATTCGCCGCGATCCGGGCGTACGCGACGCAATTCGGACTGGACGACAGCGTGGATCCGGAGACCTACATCAGCAGACCGGAATTCCTGCAGTCGCTTATCGGACGATCACAGAGATTGGGATTTCACGTCGGAGGGACGTATGCGGAGGGATTTCTGCCGCTGCACAAGCAGCGTTTTGAAGCGGAGTGGCTGCTCAGCTGATGTCTGCCGAATACCAGCGCCGTTCGAGGTCGTCGGCCACAGCGGCGAGTTCCTGCAGCACCCGCGCACATTCCTTCACCGAGGTATTGATAAGGTCAAACGTGGCCACCAGTACCACTTCATCACCGTTAAGCAATGCCGTGCGCGAATGCCGAAGTGATGTATTGAGCGCGAGCAGGTAGTGCAGGTCCACACATTCATTGACCTTCCCCACTGTCGTGTAGAGCACGGCGATATCTTCATCCATGATCTGGTCGACTTTCCCGAGGATCACCTGACGGCGTCCGCCCGGCGTGGGAATCTCGATGCTGCTGATGTCGCCGTCGCGCGCGTAGTCGCCGGTCGACAGCAGCGCCACCTGTTGCAGCATTTCATGTACAGTCATGTCAGCGAGTCACGGTAAGGTTGACGGGGGCGCTGGGTGCAATCGGATCGCCGGCGGTCGGCGACTGGCCGATCACGGTATTGGGAACCCAGTTGCTGTTTTCTGAATACGTGATCTTCCCGATCCGAAGCCCATTTTCAAGTAACGCGGCCTGTGCCTCGTCGAGCATCAGCCCCACGACATATGGAATCTCAACCTGGATATCGCTGCCTCCGCTGACGACGATTTCTATCGCGACAGTTTTACGCACCCGCTTGCCGGCGGCGACACTTTGCGAAACAATCGTTTCCGCGGGCAGTTCAGACGCCTCATAGCTCACTTTGCCGATCGTGAGGTCGAGCTGTTCGAGAGTGATGCGTGCATCGCGAAGCGAACGTCCGCGCAGGTTGGGCATGGCGATACGTTCCTCGCCCCCACTGACGGTCAGATACACATTACGTCCTTCACGTACGACGCTGTTCGCCACCGGGTCCTGATACACCACGTTTCCGGGCTTGATGTTCGGATGCGGCGCGGTGTCGAGCACCTGCGGTTTGAGGTCCGCTGCGGCGAGCTGGGCCATGGCCGCATCAACAGGTTTGCCCGTGACGTCGGGAATGGTGATTTCATCGCGCGAATGCACGATAACGGGCATGACAAGCGCATCCAGGATGAAAACCAGGATAAACAGGCTCGCAAGAACGATATAGATCTTGATGGCGAGACGGGATGAGAGCTTTTCTTTCAGTGACATCGCTGCACTCGGGTGGTCAATCAGAGTGAAAGATACGCAATTCTCCGCACAGGCGTCATTCGCGTCGTATGGAACCGGAGAATTCGAGCTGCCGGTTTTCCTCCCCGGCGTAGAAAATGATGCTCCCCAGCAGTTTTCCGTGGTGCAGCGGCAGAAAACGCACCGTGACTTCCTTCGACGCGCCGGGCTCCAGGCTGAATTCCGACGGCGTGATAGAGATTTCCTCGATGCGGACCATCTGCGGCGCCCCGCGTCCGCCAGGCCCCCGGTGCTCGACTGTCAGCGTACTCTGTATATCAATGATCTGCTGCGGGTGCTTCGAAACATTCGTCAGCGTCACTGTGCGTTCGCAGAGACTGCGTGCAGTGATATCCCCCACATCCATTTTGTCCACCGATGTGGTGAAAAAGGAGAGGATATCCGCCTCCACGCGCAGAATGCGCATGGGCTGTTTGGTGTTTTCGGTGTATACGGCGACGGATTTCATGATATGTCCGTTCATCGACTTGGGCGGAACAAACATCACGGAGATGGAGGCCGTATCACCGGCGGCGAGCGTGTCGCGTGACAGCCGTGCCGCGGTGCAGCCGCAACTCGCATTGATACTTGAAATCCGCACCATCGTTCCGCAGTCATTGCGCAGTACGAAGTGATGCGTCGGCTTCTCTCCGTGGTAGATGTCGCCAAAATCATGCGTGGCCCCGCCCACAACCGTCATGCAGTCGCCCGCGTCCTGCGCGTGACCAAAAACCGTGAGTGCCGTGAGCAGAATCAGTGCTGCTATGGTCGTGCTCGAGTTCATACTGAAAGACAATGTTCAGTGGGCATGATGCAGAGAATTGGATACGGAATCAGAGATACAACATCAATCCGCCGGAAAACATGATTCCGTCGGAATTTTTCGTATCGGTGTCGAGTGTTGTGAAATCGGTGATCGAGTTGATCTCCGTGCCGAGGAAGAGATAGCGGAAATCACCGTGGATTGCGATGTTCTGCGAAAGCTGGATTTCCAGTCCCAATCCAAAATGATAGCCCATCTCGAAATTGTTGTCGTCCTGGAGAATCTGCCGGATTTCGGCCGAACCGAGGCCCAGCAGCTCGTAATCCTTGATCGTATAATACCATCCGACACCACCCACGCCGTAGGGGGCGAACCACGAGCCGATGGGAATGAATACCATGAACGAGGCCGTGATGGGCACATACATGACATCAGCTTTCAGGCGCGTGAGATCGAGTGTACCTGCGTTGAAGAGTTCCGCATCTCGATACTCGAGTGTGAGTTCAAAGCCTACGTTACTTCCGAGACGCGCTCGTCCCTGTAACCCGTAGAACCATGCGCCCTCCTCGGCATCGTTGCTCGAATACCAACCGAGACGGGGTCCAACACCGAAGGTATTTGCGATAGGCGGAGACTGCGCCAGCAGCGGCGTGGAGAAACCGAGAAGCAGCGCGAAGGCGAGGAAAATGGAGAAATGCTTCATGCAATGTCCGTTTGTGGGAAAGTCTATACTAATGATACGCTCGTTGGCGTACAAACGGTTCCGTCACGTGGATCAGAGTGGGATCTCTTTCGAGAGAGAAGCCGGGAGTTCGAAAAGGCCCTGGGCGATACGCCGGAACTTCCCGCGGTCACGCCTCACGGCGAACAGATGTCCGTCGGCCTCGGTAACATACCATGGAAACACGATCCATTCGCCATCCGGCGAGACGGAGATCCATCCGCCAAGCGCGCCGAAGGTAATCTCCGGAAACACCACCGTGATGTCGCGGATGCTTTCGACGACAACCGTGCGGTCACCGTCCGAGAGGCGCGTGAGCGCGGCGATGTCGCCGTTGAGGAAGGACGAACTGTACTCCCCCGTCTCCGCCGCGAAGCTGTGCGGAGTCAGCAGCGAGAGCCGGCTGCCGTCCATCGTGACCCTGCTGCTGCTTCCTCCGGAGCAGGAGAGAGAGAAATAATCTCCGCCGGACCGGAAATACAGCGATGCGCACTGCGCGTCGAAGGACAGCAGTTCGATGGACCTCGATTTCCCGAGCATGAGGCGAAGGCCGGTCTCGGTCCACGAAACGAGCAGATACTGCGAATGCCGGTCACCGCCCGGGGGTGTTTCCGTAACGCGCACCGATGCGATGGTCTGGCTGCCGTCGCTCGAGATCATGACATCCTCGACGACGATCAGGTCCGCCCCGAAGCCGCTACCTTTCATTTCCTGCCGGATGAACGCGGTGAGATCGGTCTGCGACATCTTCCACATGCCGCAGTCGAAGCGGCAGAGTTCCTGCACCCAGAGAGCACTGTCATTCTCCGTGGCGACGTGGCGGTACACCGCCCAGGCGGCGTGATGTCCCTGGCTGCTCAGCGCGGGATGCGCAGCACCGTAGACGTATTCTTCACCGGCGGTCGGGCTGACCGGCATGGGGACGGGAATGATGCTGCCGTCTGCGCACTGTCCGTACAGCACCGCCCCCGAACCGGGGTACTTCTCAAACAGCACGATGCCGTTCTCCGCGACCGAAGTGATATAGCGCACGTTGCCGACTCCGACCGCCTCGTTTTTGTCCAATGTCAGATCATGCCGCTGGACGTCCCCGGACGCATCGATGTAGTAGATATACCGTGATGGGAGCGCATCGATGACATCATCGTCACATGCGCCGAGAAGCAGCACAGCACTTAGAAGAAGAAAGACGACATTTGTTGTGTTCATGTGTTTGATCCCGCGGAATGGCACAGCGATCGCTGGCTGCGATCATTCAATATTGAAGAAAAAAACTTCCTCGGTCAAGCCTGCGGCAAAAGAGCAGCACGTACCCGACGAAAGAGCATCATGCACCCTTGCGGCAGAGAAACTCGTACCCGACGAGAGAGCATCATGCACCCTTGCGGCAGAGCAGCACGTACCCGACGAAAGAGCATCATGCGCCCGGTGAGGGAGCAATACACCCCGGCCTGTCATCACAACAGCAGCAGCTTGATTTTGTTACATCTATGCGTATATTTGCATATGCGAATATGTGCTATGTACAATGAGTAATCGACCGAATATGAATGCAACACTGGAACTCAAGGACGCCCTGCGTGCCGAAACGTCGGTGGAGAATACCGTGCAGCTTCTACGCGCACTGGCGGATCCGAATCGGCTGCGCATTGTGAACCTGCTGCTGTACCGCGAGGAATTGTGCGTCTGCGACATCGAGCGCGTGCTCGGGATGACACAGACCAAGGTGTCGCGGCATCTGACCATCCTCAGGAATGCCGGGCTCGTGCGGGCTCGACGCGACAGCCGCTGGATGTATTACCGGCTGCAGGCGGACAGCGAACTCAAACATGCCCTCTTCGCGCTGCTGCGCGAAAGCGGCTGCTGTGTGTCTGAATGTACTGCCGACCTGGCCGCCCTCGAACAGGGTGGCTGCGCCGTCGACGGAGGGTCGTGCATATGAGTACCCTCACCCGTCGGCTCTCTTTCCTTGACCGCTATCTGACCGTGTGGATTTTTACTGCCATGGGCGCCGGTGTGCTGCTCGGGCATTTCCTTCCCGGTATCGCGGATTTCTGGAACGGCTTTCAATCCGGCACCACAAACGTCCCGATCGCTGTCGGACTGATCCTCATGATGTATCCCCCTCTGGCGAAGGTGCGCTACGAGGAACTGGGCGATGTGTTTCGCAACACGCGCATTCTCTCTCTTTCCCTGGTACAGAACTGGGTCATCGGTCCGATCCTCATGTTCGGCCTCGCCGTTCTCTTCCTGTCCGGCTATCCCGAGTATATGACCGGACTGATCCTCATCGGGCTCGCCCGCTGCATCGCGATGGTCATCGTCTGGAATGAGCTGGCCTGCGGCGACAGCGAATACGCAGCCGGACTCGTCGCGTTCAATTCTATTTTCCAGGTCCTGCTGTACTCGGTCTACGCATGGGTCTTCATCACGATCGTTCCGGAGTGGCTGGGCCTGGAAGGGGTCGTCGTGGACGTTTCGATGGGCGATATCGCCGAATCGGTGTTCATCTATCTCGGCATTCCCTTCATCGCCGGCGCGCTCACCCGCCTGCTCCTGGTACGGAAAAAAGGCAAGGAGTGGTATCATGACCGATTCATCCCGCGAATCTCTCCGCTCACACTGGTGGCCCTGCTGTTCACCATCTTCGTGATGTTCTCTCTCAAGGGTGAACTCATCGTACAGCTGCCGCTGGATGTCCTGCGCATCGCCGTGCCGCTGGTGATCTATTTCGTGCTGATGTTCCTCGTCTCGTTTTACATGGGGAAAAAACTTGGTGCCGATTACTCCAGGACGACGACGCTGTCGTTCACGGCGGCGAGCAACAATTTCGAGCTGGCCATCGCCGTGGCTGTCGCGGTCTTCGGCATTAATTCCGGTGTCGCGTTCGCAGCGGTCATCGGTCCGCTCGTGGAAGTCCCTGTCCTCATCGCCCTTGTCTCGGTCGCATTGAAATTCCGCCAGAAATTCTTTTCACATGAAGGAAAGGACGCGCTGCCCGATGGATGAACTGCTGCTGCAAAACATGGATGCACGCCGTTTCGGTGCGCTGTTTCCGAAACTGGCGGAAACGGTGCGCGAATTGCTGACTGCCGCCAACCACATCGCGCCTGAGAGAAAACGCCTCCTCATCGACACAGCCGGTTTCATCACCTCACGCACGGGTGCCGATTCCGGGGCACCCCTTGTATTCATCTGTACGCACAACAGCCGCCGAAGCCACCTGTGCCAGATCTGGGCGCACACCTTCGCCTGGCTGTACGGACTCGATCATGTGACCTGTTTCTCCGGCGGAACAGAAGCCACAGCATTCCACCCGAATG
Source organism: Ignavibacteria bacterium (assembly GCA_002869275.1). Lineage (GTDB taxonomy): Bacteria > Bacteroidota > Ignavibacteria > SZUA-365 > SZUA-365 > BM516. Next base: position 20,340 of record PKTF01000097.1, read on the forward strand.
CCGTCCGCGCGCTTGAGAGCTGCGGTTTCCATATTTCCTCGGACTCGACATCACGGAATCCGCATCGACGTGTGACGTTTTCATCCCTGGCCGAGTCGATGGAAGCCTGGTCCAAGACATATGACGATCCGGTAAATCCGACTGCCGGGTTCGCGGCGGTCATGACCTGCAGCGACGCCGATGAAGCCTGTCCCGTGGTACCCGGTGCCGTGGCGCGCTTCCCCATCCGCTACGATGATCCGAAGGTCGCCGACGACACGCCGCACGAGGCTGAGGTCTACCTGCAGCGCTGCCGACAGATCGCTGCGGAAATGTTTTTCTTAATGAATGAGGTACGCCATGGCGACGAATGAAGAACTGAAAAAAATCGTGAAGGAAAAATACACGGTAATCGCCGAGCAGGCCGCGGAAACGAACGCATCGTCCTGCTGCGGGGCGACCTCCGCCTGCTGCGGTGACGGCATGACGTATTCGATCATGGCGGACGACTACACGGGCAGGGACGGATATGTCGCCGATGCCGACCTCGCACTGGGCTGCGGCATTCCGACCGACTACGCCGGCATCAGGCCCGGGATGACGGTGCTCGACCTGGGCAGCGGCGCCGGCAACGATGTCTTCATCGCGGCCAGGGAGGTGGGTGCGGACGGGTTCGTGATCGGTGTGGACATGACGGATACCATGATCACGAAGGCGAACGAAAACAAAACGAAGCTGGACGTCGCCAACGTCGACTTCCGCCTCGGAGAGATCGAGGCGCTGCCGGTAGAGGACTCCTCCGTCGATGTCATCATCTCGAATTGCGTACTGAATCTCGTACCCGACAAGGCCGCGGCCTTCGCCGAAATGTACCGCGTACTCAAATCAGGCGGCAGTTTCACCGTTTCTGATATCGTCGTGGAAGGCGATCTGCCGGACGAGCTGCGCGATGTGGCCGAACTCTATGCGGGCTGCGTCTCGGGCGCGGTAAAGAAAGATGTATACCTCGCGTTCATTCGCGAAGCGGGATTCTCCTCCATCGAAATCCCCAGTCAGAAAGCCATCCATATCCCTCAGAGTGTGATCGATTCCACACTCGCCGGTCTCCCCGAGCAGAAGCGGAATTTCAATAATGCGCGACTTGTCAGTGTGACCGTGAGGGCGGTGAAACAGCGGCGCTGATGCGCTGTGCAGGGAGGCCGCTTTCAGCGGGCTCAAGACGCGAGAGGCTGGAGGCCAGTATGGCTCCTATTTCCCTGAACCATGAAGTCTTTCGACCACGTTTTTCATCTCCTCGACATCCCACACCCCTGTGTGACGAGTGATCTCTTTCCCTTCGTCGTCGAGCACGACCTGCGCGGGGATGAGTCCGATGTTCCAGGCATCGAACAGCCGCGGACTGTCTTCCCAGTACACATAGCCGATGCGCAGCTTCGGGTAGTGCTCACGCAGCTCGGCAAAATTCGATTTCATCTGCTCGCAGGACACGCAACGGTGTCCGCCGAACTCGAGAATCGCCGGCGTCCCCGCTTCGCGGAAACGCGTTATCGTCGTCGAATCCAGGTCCATGACCACAGTGAGCTCGACCTCAGGCGCATCAGCACCCTCTTTCCCACCCTGTTCTTTTCCGCCGCAGGCGACGAGCAGCACCGCAGCCAGCAGCACGACAATCCAGCTGCCGCGCCTGCCGTGTATTCTCACATATTCAACTGACATATAATACATCACTCACCATGCATAATTTCTGCTTCCTGCCTCCTGCTTCCTTCGATCCGGCTACCCCGCGATCGAACCAAACACCATCCCCGACAACGTCGCCATGACCACCACGAGCACGACGAAGACCGCCGTCCGCTTCGTGCCCATCACACTGCGAATGACGAGCATGTTCGGCAGGGATAGCGCCGGACCGGCCAGCAGCAGTGCGAGCGCCGGTCCCTGGCCCATGCCGTTGGACAGCAGCCCCTGCACGATGGGTACTTCGGTCAGTGTTGCGAAATACATGAATGCACCGAATACCGAAGCGAACAGATTTGAAGCGAGTGAATTTCCACCGACGAGCGCGGCGATCCATTCGTTCGGGATCAGTCCCTCGCCCTCCGCCGTGCCGAGCAGCACGCCTGCCACGAGCACGCCCGCGGCGAGGAGGGGTAAGATCTGTTTGGCAAAACCCCAGCTCGAATACAGCCAGTCGCGCGACTCGCCGTCTGTGCGTGCGGTCAGGATGGTAAGAGCGGCCGTGCCGGCAACGAAGGACAGCAGCGGCTGGTCAGGCAGCAGCACGGCGAGAATTATCACCGGCAGTGTTGCGAGTGCGACGTGCAGCCAGGGCATCCCGAGAACATGAACAAGCGAAAACGCGCTGAGCAGCGCGAAACCACCGGTGATCCACCATTTGTATGTATAGACGAAGGCAAAAAATCCGGCATTCTCGCCCGGCTGTCCCCAGTTCGCAAACACCAGGACCCCGACGAGCGCGAAGAAGTGCATGGCGGTGTGCCAGAGCGGCCTGCCGGCAGGGAGATTCGGCACCACCAGCGCCTCGGCTTTCTCCGCCTCTTCCTTCCGAAAAATGAAGGCCATCAAGAGACCGATTACCACGCTGAACAGTACCGCGCCGATAATACGCGCGACACCCAGTTCGAAGCCGAGGATGCGCGCCGTGAGAACGATGGCGAGAATGTTGATGGCCGGACCGGAATACAGGAACGCGACGGCGGGACCAAGTCCGGCACCGCGTTTGTGAATGCTCGAGAACAGCGGTAGAATCGTGCAGGAGCACACGGCGAGCACTGTGCCCGACACCGAGGCGATGAGGTAGGATTTCCATTTCGGGGCATTCGCTCCGAAATACTTGATTACCGACGCCTGGCTGACGAACACGGCGATGACACCGGCGATGAAAAATGCCGGGATCAGGCACAGCAGCACATGCTCATGCGCGTACCAGCGCAGCAGTTCGAGTGATTCGAGAATGGCGTTATCGAAGCGTGCCGAACCCACGGGCATGAACCATGCCGCCAGGAAAAAGCCGGCGATCCAGAGAAATATTTTCAGTTCTTTCTTGAGTTCCATTACGATCGTGACCCGGTGGCGCGGCACGCGGATCACCCTTCATGTGCGTGATTGTTGTTACGGGAAATACACTTGCCAGATGAGATAGATTCCGGCCAGGATGAAAAGGACGCCCACAACGCGTCTGAACCATTGTTCGAAGCTGCGGATGCGATTGTAGAATCCCCCGATACCCGCGACGGTGTAGGCCAGCAGCCAGGCGGCGACGATGACGGGGAGTCCTGTTGCCAGGGCGAACACAGCGGGCAGATACAGTCCCTCCGCACTCGCCACGGTCATGGGAATGAGCATCATGAAATACAGAACGCCGCTGTAGGGGCAGAAGGCGAGGGCAAACAGCATGCCAAGCAGGAAGGCGCCGAGATAGCCACCGGAGAGGCGTTCGCCGAGTCGCGCGGTGATGCTTTCACCTGACCGGGAAGGAAGGGAAAGAACGCCGAGCATGAAGAGCCCGATCAGGATCATGATCGGACCGAGCAGCTTTTCGCCCCACCCCTGGAAAATCGATGCGATATCGAACGTACTCGCGCCGAAAAATATCACCACTCCGAGGGCGGTGTATGAAACGGCACGACCGGCAGTATAAAGTAACCCCTTAATGAACACCTGCCGGCGCTGTTCGATGTCCCGCCCGATGTAGCCGATCGCGGTGATATTCGTCGCCAGTGGACAGGGACTGATTGCCGTCATGATCCCGAGCAGGAAGGCTGAGAACATCGGCACGTCCGTGGATTCAAGAAGCTGCTGCAGCAGTTCCATACTACTTCAGATACTTCTTGATCGTTTTGATCAGCGCAGCCTGCAGTTTCCCTGGGGACGATCCCGCGTAGGTAAACGCCTTGGTCGTCAGGTCGGTACTTTTTTTGCCGCAGCTGACGATCAATGATGACCCTGCCACCTCGAAGCGTTCGGCAAGGGCGGCATTTTTTTCTTTCTCGATATTCACCGAGCGAAACTGCACGCGTTTGTCATCGCCGTAGCTGTCCTTGACCACGCCACGCGAAATGCGTTCGATAGCGAGGCAGGTTTTACACCGGCGGTTCGTGTGGAAATAATAGACGGTCACGGGCTTCGGTTTGTCGACTTCGGGACGCGTCGCACGCTCGGCGTCCATCGCCGCAGTATCGAAGGGATATAGCAGGATGACGAAAAACGTCAGGAGCAGAAACGTGAGGAATCGCTGCATGGGAACTCCACTCAGATGGTGAGTAATTTCGTAAGCTCATCATTCGAAGGTACGCGACCTTTCACCACGACTTTCTCGTCGACGACCAGGGCGGGCGTGATCATCACGCCGTAGGCAAGGATGTCGGTGATATCGTCAATCTTGGTGACCGTGGCGTCTATTCCTTCACGCTCGATCACGGCGCGTGCCGCGCGTTCGAGCTGTTCGCATTTGGCGCATCCTGCGCCGAGGATTTTCACATCCATTTATCTTGTACTCCTGCAAAAAAAATTTATTCCGCGATCAATTCGCCGAGCAGCAGCCGTGCTTCGCGCCAGCGTTCCTGGTTGATACAATACTTGATCTTCGGGGGATTGGTTTCACCCTGGATCAATCCGGCTTCCTTCAGTTCCTTCAGATGCTGGGAAAGCGTGGATCGTGCGATGGGAAGCACTTCTGCCAGATCGCCGCTGTAACAGCAGCTCTGCCGTGAAAGGATTTCCATCACATAGATGCGCACCGGGTGCGCGAGCGCCTTGGCGTAGCGTGCCAGTCTGACCTGTCGATCTGTGAGTATCTCGTTTTCCATATCGTCTTTCGTAAAAATACGAACAATATAAACAGGAACAAATCCTACACTCAATTCTCAACTCCAAGGAGGATCTCTTTTGGCATAAAAAACAGGTAGCGGAACCACTATCGTCCCGCTACCGCCAAGCCATCCTGGAGAAGAAACTTATTTTGCGAGGATCATCTTGCGCGAACGATCAAAGGATCCTGCTTTCATACGCACGTAATACGTGCCGCTTGCGACCTGCTGACCGAAATCATTCATGCCGTTCCAGGTGACCTCATAGGTACCCGCACTCATGTGATTGCCATTGACCAGCATGGTCATCAAGCGACCATGGTTGTCATACACTGATACGTAGACATTCTCAGCCTTTGGGACGGCAAACTTGATCGTGGTCTGCGGATTGAACGGATTCGGATAATTCTGAGAAAGTTCAAATCCGAGTGCTGCGCCTCCGAGCTGACGGATACCACTCGTGGCGTGTGGATCTCCGTGACAGGTTTCACATTCCATTTTCGCAGCGACATTATGGATCATCGCAGAGCCGTGACAGGCCATGCAATCGGTCACTTCCTGCGGGACGACATACACCGGATCGAAGCGCCCGAGAAGGTCCTCATTGAGCAGGAATGCTGTGTACGCCGCGCAATCGCCGGTCAAGCGCGCGCAGCGCTCTTTTCGCTCTAAATCACCGACCTTCTTCTTTGACGTATCACACCACATTGTTACTGAAGCATGGCACAGCGGTGACCCTGCAGTGTTTTGAGGCAATGCTTCGGTAATCTTGTTCTGTGTGTATTTCGACTCAATCGCCAACTGGTTGCTGGCGTCCGTGGGGAGTTTGGCCTGCGTGTACCATCCATAGAGTTCGTTCACAAGCTTGTCGGAAGTAGCTTTTTCAGTCACGACCGAGACCAGGGCTGCTGCGCCGTTGATGGCTCCGCATGTGGCACCCCAACCCGCTCCACCTCCATGACCGTAAATCATGATTTCTGCCGGGAAGCTATTCCACGGATCTCCAATCACATTTGCCAACTCTGACATGAGGCCATAAAATGCGCCATACGAGCAGCCTTTACCGCTCCAAAACGCATCATGCGCTGCAATGCGCACGGCCTCAACATCCAGTTCGGCATAAGGATAGGGCCACTGATCAGCCTTTGTGAAAGCATTGAGTGGCTTGAGGTCCATTGCATTCAAGGCGATCGCACCTGCAGCTACTCCTACTGCATACTTGCTTCCGGTCCTGAGAAACTGCTTTCTCGATAACTGTTCGCTCATACGACATCTCCAGTGTTAAATATTTGGGAGGCGCTATATGTAAACCATGCACGGGGCATGGAACAGGGCGAACAAATAGGAATAAGAGATGTTACCGTGGCCTGCTATTCGTTCAGCGCAGTCATCCTGACAGCGATGTACTCTCGCAAGATGTCCTGAGATGCGTCGATGAGCTTGAACACTTCCGGATCTCTCACTCTCAGCATAGTTTTAATTCCATCTTTTCTCTGTCGTATAACCCCGGCAGCAACAAGAACTTTCACATGCCGTGAAATATTCGACTGCTCAGCCTGCAGAACATCGGGAAGTTCGCACTGGCAGCGCTCTCCTGAACGAAGATATTCAACAATACGCAACCGGTAAGGATGGGCCAACGCGGAGAACAATTCCGAGATCAGTTCATCATGTTTCAGCATTAATACTTTCTCTCATGAGTACTTGTCAATATGCTCATTTAATCATA
>PKTF01000095.1 GCA_002869275.1 Ignavibacteria bacterium
TAACAGGAATCCCGCACGACGAGGAGACCGTCAGAAACGCGCGCCGGAAGTTCATTCACCTGCGCATGTTCGATGTGCACGGAAATGCGGTACGGCGCGTTCTGCGCAGTTCGCAGGGGAATGCGCAGCGGCTGATATGCGGAATCCGCATCACCGCTCAGGCGCAGGCGCAGCCTCTCCTCTCCGGGCGGAAAATCGATATCCGCGGCCAGGAGCGACCATCCGCGGGCTGCTCCGACTGACTGTGCCGCTATTGGAGTCGCAAACGATGCATGCTCCGCATCGACACTGAACGCGACATCGAGTCGCTGCAATCCCTCGGGAAAACCGAATTGCGGGACCCGCATTTCAAGAAACCCTTCCCCTCTTCGGTTCACAAGTGTGGTATCGAGCGCAAGCATGACCTCGGCCGGGTAGATGCTTTCCATGCTGCGGTAACAGTCCCCCACTTCGTTCTGTACCGAAGGCCGCAACTCACGTGACAGTGATGGATCAATCCTCAGCCGAAGCCGCAGCAACGGGTAAAAACCGTCCACAAGACCGCTTGCAGGTGGAAAAGTCCAAACGAGAACCGCGGTTCCGATATCCTGCCAGGTGGTATTCCAGTTCAGAGGTTCAGCCGAAAGCAGCTGTGCAGGATCAAAATCCATCACGAGCGACATGGGTGCGAGTTGCTCACCATCACGCACCTCCACACCGATCACAGCGGTCATGAGGGTGTCGGAAGAGAAGGTCTCCGTCGGCGAAGCCCAGAGATACAATGGCTGAAGCTCGTCGTCCACCCGAGGAGAATCATACTGCAGGCTGTTCCACAGGGTATCTCCCACACCGCGCACATACCCGATTTCCAACAGTCGGCTCGTGCCGTTGGCGCAATAGGGAGACTGCGTCGTGAGCTCGCACCACACCGCCGCGGAATCGGGCCGGATGATGTCGCGATACACAAGGTCTGCCGCACCGGCGGCATCGTGCATGACCATGAAGCCGCCCGTGCTCTGGCACAGCCCGAGCATCGCCGCTTCGCCTTCGTCACGGTTCTTGACGAGAATGACATACACACGGATGCCGTCAACCGCCGCACGACCGCGAACGTCGTCCAGCGAACGGCCGAACCAGGTCGAGTTGTTATATCCGTCCGTGAAAAACACGATGGCTTTTGCCTCGCCCGAACCGGCGGCGTTGACGTCTTCGATCGCACGGTGCATGGTTTCATACAGTGCGGTGCCGTTGAACGGCCATTGGGCGACACTGAGGTCGTCCACTGCGCGATGCAGCCGCGCGCTGTCGGTGCTCATGTCGACCTCCCTGTCCACCGTCGTGGCGAAGGACCAAAGTGAGGCTTCCGCCCCGTCATCGGTGAATCCCATGCGCGAGATGAAATCATGTGCCGCTGCTTCGGCTCGGGGGAAGTTGCCGTCGAGGCTCCGTTCGAAACCCAAGGCGATTGACGGATGCTTCGGACGCGGAGCGGGACAATCGATCGTAAAAGCCGAGAGGCTGCCGTGCTCACGCACGACGACGCGACCCGGATCCAGGGGCAGCACGGGCGCTCCACCGATGACGACGCGGAGGGAGAGCTGCAGCTCCGGATATGCAGAGACATCGAGACCGTCAACATACAGGCTGTCCTGTGCATGAGCCGCCATGGCGAGCATACAGAAAAGCAGGATATGCGAAAACGTGTGCATGGGAAAAACCTACGGAATTCGCAGGCGGAATTCCATTCCCTCGATCACTCCATCTCGGAGGAACTGCCCGCGAGCCACTGTTCATAAGCCGTGATGCGTTCGCGAGTCCCGAGGTCGGACCAGTATTCCGTGCTCTCAAATCCGCGCAGCGGCAAGCCGCGCTCCAGCGCACTGCGGTACACGTCAAAGATGTCGGAAAATCCCTCGGGGTATTCCAGCTCGAAGAGTCGCGGACTGATCACGTGGACGCCGCAAAACCCTCGTCTCAGGACATATTCGGGGAAGGACATTCCTTCTTCGCCCCAGCGTTCTTTCCCGAGAAGTCGGAGGTCGCCGTCGAACAGCAACGCGCGGGAAGTCTCTCGTTCATTGACCATGAGTGTGGCGAGAGCCCCGCTGCTGCGATGTGCCTCCACGAGGTGACGCAAATCCTGCTGCGTGACGATATCCGCATTGTAGAGGATGAAGTCGCCACCCTCGAGGAAACGTCGTGCATGCAGGACGCCTCCTCCCGTCCCGAGGATGACATCCTCATGCACAGTGATCACCGGCACGGAGGATGCACTCTTGTCGAGAAAGTCCTGAATCAGCTCTGCGCGATGATGGAGGTTTACGATGATTTCCGAGCATCCCGCATGTTCGAGCGCTTCAATGGCCCAGGCGATCATGGGCCTGCCCCCGGCGCGCACGAGGGGCTTCGGATCATCGCCGCTTTCCAGCCGCGTGCCGTATCCCGCCGCGAGTATCATCCCTTTCATGGCCAGTGCTCCGTTTCGGTGTGCAGCACCGATACGCTGTATCCCGCGTCACGCAGCATGCGCGCCGCCTGCTCGGAGCAGTACACTGAGCGGTGCTGTCCGCCCGTGCAGCCGAAGGCGACGTGCAGGTGCGTATAGCCGACCGTACGGTACTGGCGTGCCGCCTGTTCGATCAACGCCAGTGCATGTTGGAGCAGGACACCGGTTTCTGGAAGGGCCTCGAGGTATGCCTGCACCTCCGGATCAAGGCCGTTCAAATGCCGGTACGCGGCTTCCCGGCCCGGATTTGGAAGGAAACGGCAGTCGAAAACAAATCCCCCGCCGTTGCCGCCGGGATCGTGCGGCGGACCGCTGCGGTGATATCCGAAGGACGCAATGGAAATGTGGAGCATCAGGTGTTCTGTGATGGAATGGAACAGGCGTCGGGATGGTCTGCGATGTCGAGCAGCAACGCACGAAGATACGGAAGTTCACGCATGCATGCCGCATCGCGGACGACTTCCGCCAGGCCGCGGAGCCGCGAAGGAATGAGTTCGAGGTACTGCGGCCGCCCCTTGTTGAGTCCGATATTACCGAACGCCCCGAGCGCCTGCATCAGCCGCAGCACGGCGAAGCCTTCGAACATCCGGCGGAAACGGGAGCGATCCACCGGCATGCGGGTTTCAAGCTCGTCGAGGTACCGTTCGAGCAGGAGGTCGCGTGCCTCCGCGGGGAGGTCCCCCTTGGAATCAAGGAGCATGGAAGCCACGTCGTAGTGCAGGGCACCCCGGCGTCCGGACTGAAAATCGATAAAGCAGGGCGCGCCGTCACGAATCATCACATTGCGTGACTGAAAGTCGCGGTAGAGAAAATGCTCCTGCCCGGCTTCGCAGAGAAAGGCGATAAGGCGTTGGTTGTCGGCCTGGAGTTTTTCCTCATCCCACGAAAGCGTGACGATCGGCTGGAGAAACATCTCGTGGAAATAGCGCAGGTCGAAGGCCATGGCGTCCGCGGCGAAGCTGTCGTACTGGTAGCACAATCCGTAGTCCACCGTGTCGGCGGCATCGACCTGGAAACGCTGCAGCTGCTGCAGCACGCGCACATACATGTCGAGAATCTCCGTGCTCACCTCGCGTCCCGATCTCCGCTGCTCCTGCCACATGCTCAACGTGGTATCGCCAAAGTCCTCCTCGAGATAGCAGCGCTCGTCGTCACTCACACGGTAGATTTCCGGGACGGCAAGTCCGTGATTGCGAAACGCACGCGCAAAGCCGACGAAGGCGCGGTTCTCGTTGCGGTTGGGACCGATGATGCCTATCGCGCTGTGCCGTTTTCCACGCACTCGCAGGATGATACGGTCGGATGCGTCGCCTTTCAGGCGTGAAATCCCGAGGGCGTTTTCGCCAAAATACTCAGAGTACATACTGCCAAGCAGTTCAGCATCCCGGTCCGCTATGCCTTCAAGGCGCATCATGACGGCTGCCGCACCGCAGCAGGCGCAGACAGCGTGTCGGGCATGCGTACCGGCAGTTTCATCAGCATCGGGTGGTACTTCGGTGAAATCGTCCCATAGGAAAGAAGTTCATCGTGGAATGTTTTGAGATTGAAGTCTTTCCCCATTTTCTCTTCATAGCGTGAGCGCAATTCGCGGATGCGCTGATTCCCGTAGAAGTAGGTACTCAGCTGCACGGAGGTCAGACAGGCGCGGCGCCACTTCCCTTCGGCTTCACTCAACTCCTGAAATCCCTTTCCGGCCATCAGAGCAAGACCTTCGCTCTGTCGCATCCCCATGGTATGAATTCGCTGGTCGATGATCGCGTTGATCAGCAGACGCAGATAAATCTTGAGCTGTTGCATTTTCATCTCCGGTCCGCCAAAACCTCCGTCGGCCATGACTTCCTCGATGTAGGTCGCCCAGCCCTCGGCAAACACCCCGCTCGGAAAGAGGTTGCGGATGCCCGTCGGGGCCTCGCAGCGCTTTGCAGTGGCGAGCTGCAAAAAATGTCCGGGCATCGCTTCATGGACCGTGAGGTTTTTCAGCATATGCCTGTTGTACTCGCGGTAAAACGACGCTCGACGTTCCTCGGTCCAGTCCCGCGGAGTCGGAGCAATGGCAAAAAGCGTCTGACCGCCGGTCTCCAACGGACCAGGTGCATCGCAATACGCCACGGCAACTCCACGTCGGTATTCGGGCATGACGATGATTTTCAGCCGGTCCTGTGGAATGGTCACGAGGTCCCGTTTCCGAACGAAGTCGATGCATTCGCGCAGTGCGTGCTCGGCCTCCACGACGATCGTGCTGTCGGAGAGACTTTCCTCCGCCAGGCGGTTGAGCACCACGCGGATGACTTCTTCACGATTGCGTGGCAGTTCCAGGTCGGGATAAAAGTTTACGTAGAGCGACAGTGCCGTGGTATGCATGATATCGATCGTGCGCTCGAGCTGCCGCTCCGCCGCGGCCAACAGTTCCTCGGGCTGCATGTCGGTGTCGAGCCGCAGTTGGAATTTCTTTGTGTACAGCGCCTTGCCGAGGCGGAAGTCCCCACGCGCGCGGGCCATCAGCGGCCCCCGCAGCCAGCTCCCGTAATCACGCAGGGCGCGTATGGCATCATCGCGTGCCGCCAGCAGGGAATCGCGCTGTGGGGCGGCGAGGGAATCGATGAACGGCTGGAGGGTACTGCGCAGCATGGCGATACTGCCGTCGTTCTGCAGAATAGCGGTTTGCGTATGCATGGCCGGGGTCGTCCCGAGGTTTTCCCGCGCGGCGTCGAGGACGGCGGGAATCGCACGCATCCGTGCGCCGACGCTCCGCATTCTCTGCTCAAGCGGCTCGGACTCTCGAGTCACGATCTTGAAAATCCCATCGCCCACGGTGTATGTGAGGGGATTCCACTCGTACTCACGCAGTTCCTCAAGATCGAACAAGTGTATCTCGATCAACTGCCGAAGGATGTCATGGTCGATCATGTGGCCGGTCGATAATTCGGCGACCTCGTGCTGCCGTAACGTGTCGCGATAGCTCCGGTAGAATGCAATCGCCTCCTGAACCGCCCCGTAGGAATAGTCGTTCAGCCGACCGTCGTAGCGATGGTCTCCGAGCGCACTGGCGATTTCAGGAAAACGCGAGAAATACTGTTCGAGGAAGCGCTCGCTGAATTCTTCGAATACACGGTCCGCCTGTGAGCGGGTGTCCTGTTCACAGGAGAAAAGGAACGGCAGAGCAAGAAAAATCAGCAAAAAAGGATGGCGATGCATCGGAACCACAGGCAAGATGTACTGCATCAAGGTACGGGATTTTTCAGCGTCCCTGCAAGCATGGGCAAACTGATTGGTGTTGATCAGCGGATGCGGATGACCACGAGGGTGATGTCATCGTTCTGTTCCGCCCCATTTCGATGGCGCTCGACTTCATCGATGATACGCTGCTGCAATTCCGCCGAACTGGAATCCTCTCGTTGAGCGACCATCTGGTAAACGCGGTCTTCCCCGAACTCATTCATGTTCGCGTCCATCGCTTCGGTCAAACCGTCAGAGTACAGGAGCAGCAGTCCATCTTTCCGCAGCGCGAACGTTTTTTCTTCGAGGGCGCTGTCAAAAATATCTCCAGGCTCGAGTCCGAGACCCATCCCGTCACTTCCCATGTAACTCATTCCGCCGTTCAGGGCGACGAGCGGCTGCGTGTGTCCCGCACGGCAGACCGTCACTGTTCCATCTGCAAAATCAAACAGCGCAAGGATCATGGTGATGAAGGAATTTCTCTCAATGCCTTCGTAGATGAGACGGTTGACGCTGCTGAGAATTTCACTGGGCCGTTCGTACATCTTCGCTGCAAAACGAATCATGCCCTGGACGTTCGACATGTACAGGGCCGCCGACATGCCCTTTCCCGAGACGTCGCCCACTGCAACGAGGAGACGCGAGTCGCTGAGCTTAATGTAATCGTAATAGTCGCCCCCGACGGTCAGCGCCGGGATGGATATGCCGGAAATGTCGAGCTGCTCGAAGGGCGGGTTCGTTTTCGGCAGAAGCCCCTGCTGGATGCGCTGGGCGATACTCAGCTGCTCCTTGATTTTCTGCTTGTCGATTTCCGAGCGATGCAGGCGCGCATTCTCGATGGCGATGGCGGCCTGTCCCGCCACCGTGGAAAGCAGATCCATGTCTTCCTGGGTGTAGACCTTGCCGCTTTTCTTCGGTCCGACATTGATGGCACCCAGCAGTCTGTCCTTGAGGTACATCGGCACCATCAGCTGCACTCCGGATTGCTTCAGTTTCTCGCGGTCCTGCGTGTAGGTGATGCGCGTATCTTCGTCGAGAAGTGCGAAGGACACCGGTTCGCGGGATTCCTGCATAAGGGCGTACACCCCCCCTTCGTTCTGAGAGAACGAACACAGTTCCTCGGGGATGTTCTGGCTGATCACATGGCAGCCGTCCTCCTCGTCACAGAGGCTGACGGAAACGCGATCGACATGCATGGTTCCAGAAATACGATTCACCATCGATTTCAGGATCTGATCGAGATTGATCTGCCGCGGTAGTTCACTGCTGAATTCGAGCAGCGCTTTCTGGTAATTCGTACGCTCACGATAAAACAGACGATCGATTATGCGCTGAGCCCACTGCTTGACCGGATCGAAAAGGAGCGCGATAACCACAAATGCGATCATCGTCATCAGTTTGTTGTCGGTCTCGCCAAGGACAGCGCCGAGCAGGTTTCCCATGCCGAATACGATCGCAAGGTAGATTGCGGCGATGGCTGCGGTGATGAGCGCGTACAGCACGCTGCGCTTGATGATGACCGTGATGTCCATCAGTCTGTGCTTGACGATGGAGTAACCGAAGGCGGGTGGAATCCCGATGATCAGCAGGGCGGGCAGGAGCAGATATGGCTGCAGGAAAATGGCGAAGGGATGCGCCGTCGTGATGATCGTCACGTACACGAACGCCGCGATGCCGATGAAGGCCGACTGCAAAATCGGCCGCAGCTGTGGCCGCTGCTCACGTGGAAGCCGTGTGAAATAACTGTGCGTGAGGATGCCGAGTCCGATAAAGAAATACACGAACGGGGTGTTATAGGCGATCACCCGGTAGGTATACAAGCCTGCATCGCCCCAGATCGCCGGCGAACTGCCCCACAGAAACACCGCGACGATGACGGTGCCGCCATACAGCAGAGGCATTAACCAGCGCTTACGCACCACAGGGCGTTGAACGGGGAAATGCAGGAAATAACTGATGAAGATCGGTGGTGAAAGAATGAACGCCGTATAGTAGGTGATGATGAAGAAGTTCACCTTCCAGGCCGGATCATAGACATAACTCGTCGACATGGCCGACATCCCGAAACAGAACATCGCATAGATACCGTAACGGGCGAACTTTCGCTGGATACTTCCCTGCGGACGCGCCATCACGACAAAATAGCCTACGAGAAGAAAACCGAATCCGAGCAGGAATACGGCGAAGTAGGTGTACTGAAAGACTTTCAGGACTTCCACATCAATGCGCATGAGTACACCGTCGCGGTCGATCAGGAACTCCGCCACACTCCCCGCGCTATGCATATTGAGCAGGTACTGGGGACCATAGTAGGAGTTCACGCTGACACTGTCGATGCGAAGCAGGATATCGCCATCTTTAATCCCGGCACGATCGGTCACACCGTCAGGTACGATGTTGATGATGACAAGTTTTTGGAATATCCTGTCATTGAGCATGAACGGCAACGTGGTGTCGGAAGTGGAGCGTGCGTACACAAGTTCAATAGGCCGGTGATCACGCTCGAGTCCCAGGCGCACAGACTCACCCGCGTCGGTGGCGAGCAGCATGCGCTCTGCCTGCTTGCCGTACTGCACGGGCGCATCGTTGATGGTCAACAGGATATCACCCGTTTTCAGTCCGGCCTTCGCTCCCGACGAACCCTTCCTCACGGCGTGCACGTGAATACGTGTACTGTCAGTGAAGACCTGCTCCCACTGACACTGGTCGTTGCTGAAAACACGCCAGAACATGACGTGCATAAAATTGTAGGTCGTCACAACAACGACCAGTACGGCAAAGACCGTGTACATCACCCTGATCCAGCGTGGCGATATTTCAGCAAACCAGTTCTTCATGCCGAGGTGCGTTCTTTGGAATATCCGAAGTGCATAATGTGTATGTTATATGTGAATGTACGCTTCCTGAAGCTGGAAGAAAACCGCCACAAAATACTTTTTTGTATATTTGACGACTGGATCCAGAAAAAGGCCTCTACAGTCGGAAACAACCTTGGTGCTTTTCCGTATTGTCTACACATGGATACGCAAAAAGCTGTGTTCGGTTACAGTAGATGCGACATTTGACACTATCGGCTGCTGAAGACCATGAATAGTACTTCGCCCGACTCCGCTTCCCATTTAACACGTCCGCTGCTTCTCACGGCGGGGTTCCTCGTTCTGGTTCTCGCTGCCGTGATGCTCTACCCTTCGATCCATCCGTACGGCGGCATGTCGCTGCGAAACAACGCAGACGACATCAAGACGAGGAGCCTGCAGATTCTGACGGCACTGGAGCTCGACAGCACAGGGTATTCCGTCGAGGCACAGATGTTCTCACGTCCTGAATACCTGGAGCGTCTGTACGCGAGACATGGAATGACCGAAGGCAATCGCCTGCTGCGCGAAAATGGGCTGGGATACAACTGGAAGGCGCGCCTGCATGCACAGGACACCTCTGAACTCGTCATTCATCTTGGATCGTCATCGACCCCGACAAAGCTCCAACGGCTCAGCGGAGAGATATCTTTCCGATACGACGCTCAGGGGAAGCTTGTCCGCCTGCTCATCCCAATATCCGATTCCCTGCATCTTCCTTCTCGCAGCGCTGAGGAGGCCCTGGGTCATGCACGGAAGGTGCTCGCGGCACATGCGCGTCCCGCCTTCCTCGGTCCGCTCCTGCGCAGCAATGCCGTGACAGACAGCGGTTCGGGGTACCGCTTCTCCGGTCTCGGGTACCTCCACGCCGAGCTGCCGCAAAGCGATGAGCATACCTTCGTCTGGGCGGTTTACGATCAGCAGCTGGAAGACACGGTCGATTGTTCGGTAACCGTTTCGGGAAATATTATCACGAATTTCGAGCATGCCTACCGTTCCACCAACGCAGGCGTGGTCGACGACACCGCATTTGCTGAAATTGTCGAGATCGTGTTTTATGCTGTTCTTGGCATTCTGATGTTGATCGTGGGATTCCGCCGTCTGCGCGCATATGAAATCGGCTTTCGTTCGGCAATCGCGATCGGCATCACGAGCGCCGTCTTGATGGGGACCTGGCTGTATATCCAGATCATGCGTGAGCGCATGATGGACATCGAGATCATCCTCTCGCTCATCATCGCACCACTGTTCGTCGGCCTCGGATTCCTTCTGCTCTGGGCAATCAGCGAATCGGTGTGCCGTGAAACCTGGAAAGAAAAACTCATCAGTTTCGACCTTCTTTTCCACGGACATTTTCTGCATTCACGGCTGGGGTCCGCACTGCTCACCGGACTCACCGCGGGTGCGGGATTGCTCGTGCTCGGCCTGCTCGCCGGCTGGGCCGTCTCGCTCTGGGAACCGGTGTGGATGCTGCAGCGCAGCGGCGACAGCATCGAGTTTGTTTCGACCCCCATCCCATCGCTCTTTCTGATCGGCGAATCATTGTTCAGCAACCTTGCCGGAGCGACATTCTTCCTGGTCTTCTTCATCTCGCTCCTCCGGCAGCGGGTACGCAGCACCGCCATCGTGGCTGCGATCGCGGCCCTGATACTGACGCTGATCGATATTCCCAATCTCGTCCCCCTGCCCGATGCGTACCTGGTGCTGCTCCCGGTACTGATCGCACTTGTCCTGCTTTTCCTCTATAGTGACGTCGTGGCCACCATCACGGCAATGACGACATTGACGGTTTTGAGCAAGGGCCTGGTGTTTCTCATGCCGGGCAACAGTGGGTTTTTTGGTGACGCCCTGCTGCTCGGCGCCGCTGCCGTGGTGCTGATCATCTGCGCCATCATTGCGATGACAACAGCCGACCGTGTTACCGATCCTGAAGATGTCGCTCCCGTGTTCCAGCGGCATATCACCGAGAGGCAGCGACTGGCGCGCGAACTGGAAATCGCCCGGGATGTGCAGATGAGCTTTCTTCCGAAACGCAATCCCGTCATCTCCGGACTCGATATCGCCTCGCACTGCGCCCCGGCGCTGGAGGTCGGCGGGGATTATTACGACTTCATCGAAATGGGGCCGAAGAAATTGGGCATCGCCATCGGCGATGTCTCGGGCAAGGGAACGCAGGCCGCATTCTATATGACCTTGACGAAGGGATTCCTTAAAGCGCTCGGACGTATGTCGGATTCACCGTCTCGCGTTCTCGCTGAACTCAACCGCCTTTTCTACGACAACGTCGAGCGCGGGCATTTCATCAGCATGATTTATGCGGTGTTCGACATGGACAAGCACCTGCTCACTGTTGCGCGTGCCGGACATTCACCGGTCATGCGTCGCAGGGCGGATTCATCTGTCGAGATCATTCAGTCCAAAGGCATCGCGCTCGGATTTGAAGCGGGAAAGACCTTCTCGGAGACTATCGAGGAAGTGACCGTGCCATTGGAAAGCGGGGATGTCTTCGTGTTCTACACCGACGGCTATCCGGAAGCCATGACGCGTGCCCGAGAGGAGTTTGGTGAAAAGCGGCTCACAGAATCGCTGGAAAACCACCGAGACAACAATGCACAGAGCGTGCTCGACCATCTCTACACCGAAACACAGCGTTTCACCGGGCGCGCGCTGCAGCATGATGATATGACCATGGTCGTCGTTCATGTGAACTGACGGTCTTGCCTCTAAGCGCTCGAATGCGCAGTTTATCTGTCAACCCGTAAAATCGGAGTCTCACAGGTGACTGACGCCCTCTCCCTGCCGGATCTGCTGATCGTCGTCTTCTACATCCTGATGGTGCTTGGCATCGGTGTGTATTTCACTCGCCGGGGCAAGACGCGGGAAGGGTACTTTCTCGCGGGACGCAGTATCGGCTGGCTGGCGATCGGCGCCTCGCTGTTTGCAACCAATATCTCCAGCGAACATCTCCTCGGACTCGCAGGGACAGGGTCCAAATCGGGTCTCGCCGTCGGACATTTCGAATGGCTGGCCTGCTGCATCGTGCTGCTCCTGGGATGGGTATTCACTCCGTTCTACCTGAAATCGGGCGTATTCACCATGCCCGAATTCCTCGAGCGACGATACGGTAAAAGCGCTCGCTGGTACCTGAGCGTCATTTCCATCGTCGCTTACGTCCTCACGAAAATCTCCATCTCGCTGTATGCCGGTGGCATCCTCCTCAACGCCGTGGTAGGGTGGGACATGTACACCTCCGCTGTCGTCATCGTGGTCGTCACCGGGCTGTATACCGTCATGGGCGGACTCAGCGCCGTCATCTACACCGACCTGGTGCAGATGTTCATCCTTATTGCCGGTTCCATTGCCCTGACCCTGATCGGACTTGATCGCGCGGGCGGCTGGGATGCGGTTGTGGCAGCCACGCCACCGGATTTCTGGCATATGTTCAAGCCCATGAGTGATCCTGATTTTCCCTGGACGGGAATCGTATTCGGTGCGCCGATTCTCGGGATCTGGTACTGGTGCACCGACCAGTACATCGTGCAACGCGTGCTCAGCGCGCGCAATCTCGACCACGCACAGGCGGGCACCGTATTCGCAGGCTTCCTGAAAATCCTGCCGGTATTCATTCTCGTCCTGCCCGGGATGGTCGGGTACGCTCTCTCCAACGGCGAAGTCACCGGCGACCAGAGTTTCGCCTGGATGATTACCACCCTGCTCCCCAGCGGTCTCAAAGGCCTGGTAGTCGCGGGTCTGCTCGCGGCGCTGATGTCCTCGCTCAGCGCGATGTTCAACTCCACCTCCACACTGTTCACGATAGATATCTACCAGAAGCTGAGGCCCGAAGCCGACGAACGCGAGACCGTGCGCATGGGACGTCTTGTGACAGTGGCGATGGTGGCGCTGGGGCTGCTCTGGATCCCGTTTATCGGCCTGCTAAGCGATGAGCGCATGTATGTCTATCTCCAGAGCGTACAGGGCTATATCTCGCCTCCCATCGCCGCGGTATTCCTTTTCGGCATCTTCTGGCGCAGGGTCAACGGTACCGGGGCCATGGCATCGCTGCTGACCGGACTCGTACTTGGTGCACTGCGCTTTATCCTGGAAATCCAGCACAGGCTCGATCCTTTCGACAACGAAGTCCTCGCGTTTGCCGCCTCGGTGAATTTTCTCCACGTGGCGATCGCACTTTTTGTAATTTGTTCATTCGTGCTCGTCGGGGTCAGTCTGGCTACCGCCGCCCCGTCGCGCGAGCAGCTCGTGAACCTCACGTTCGCAGACACCGACAGAACGAAAACCACTCAATCGCGGATGCGAAAAGTGAATATCGGCATGTCGGTCGTGCTTGTCCTGCTGCTGCTCTTTCTCTGGTGGATGTTCCGATAATGAAAACGTAACGCCATGAAACACTCGTACCTTTCTCTTATCGCCGCTGTCTTGCTCCTCGCCGCCGAAGCTTCAGCGGATCGCTATACCTTCCTCGGTTCTTACGAAGCACATGCGGTAAATGGCCGTGAACTCACGATCACGGCAACGAACAACGTGCTGCGTCTCACGCTGATCGACAGCGCCATCGTGCGCATTCAGGTCGGTCGCGAGGGTACCATCCAGGACATCCCATCCTACGCCGTTATCCACCGCGGCAACCCGCTCCTGACATGGGAACTGGAAGACCAGCCAGGAGAACTGCTGCTGCGTCTGCCCGCTGGTGTCATACACATCCAGAAGTTTCCTCTGCGTATGCGTTTCGCCGACGCGGCGGACAGCACGCTGGCACAGGACGAAGCGGCCTTCGGGCATTCCTGGGACGGTAAGGAGTTCCAGGTCTGGCGCAGCTTGCAGAAGGACGAAAAGTTTTACGGCCTTGGCGAGAAAACGGGGAATGTCAACAAGCGCGGATTCCAGTGGGTCATGTGGAATTCTGATTTTCCGGGGTACGGCAACGACCAGGATCCGCTCTATGCTTCCGTGCCGTTCTTCATCGGCGTCCATAATAACGGTGCATACGGCACATTCCTTGATAACTCATTCCGCAGCGTTTTTAATATGGGTGCAGGCAACAACCGGATGTACTCCTTCGGAGCCGATGACGGAGAGTTGAACTACTACTTCATTTTCGGACCGACCATCCGCGAGGTGGTGCAGCGCTACACGTCTCTCACCGGACGGATGCCGCTGCCACCGATGTGGGCGCTTGGCTATCAGCAGTGCCGATGGAGCTATTATCCTGAATACGAGTTTCGCGACCTGGCCCGGAACTTCCGGCAGAGACGCATTCCCGCGGATGTGCTGTACCTCGACATCCGCTACATGGATCGCTTCAAGGTATTCACATGGGATACGACGGCGTTTCCCGACCCCCAAACACTGTTCTCTGATCTCGAGGACATGGGCTTCAAGGTCATCACCATTGTCGATCCCGGGGTGAAGATCGAAAAGGGCTACCGCATGTACGAGGAAGGCATCCAGGGGAACTTCTTCGCGCGTTATCCCGACGGTGAATTGTTCAGTGGCGAAGTCTGGCCGAAATGGTGTCATTTCCCTGACTTCTCCCAGTCTGCCGCACGCGGTTGGTGGGGCGACAAATACGGTGAATTCATGCAGCTCGGGGTCGACGGATTCTGGATCGACATGAATGAACCTGCAGTATGGGGACGGGAATTTCCGTACCTGGTGGAGTTTGACGACGACGGACGCCGGTCCACCATCAAGAAAATTCACAACGTCTATGGCCACCTCATGGCGCAAAGCACGTACGAGGGAATGCAGCGCGGCAATGCGGGGAAACGGCCGTTCATTGTCACGCGGGCAGGCTTCGCCGGCACACAGCGCTACGCCGCGATGTGGACCGGAGACAACAACGCGCGCTTCGAAAATCTCAGGATGGCGCTGCGTACCTGTCAGGGCCTGGGACTCTCGGGACTGGCCTTTTGCGGACCCGATGCTGGCGGATTTTATGACACGCCTTCTCATGAGCTGTACATGCGCTGGATCGAGGCCGGTGTCTTCACGCCGTTCCTCCGTACACACAGCACCATCAATACCAGCGACCAGGAGCCCTGGTCCTTCGGCGAGTGGACCGAGGACGTCGTCCGCAATTACCTGAACATGCGATACGAGTTACTGCCGTATCTCTACACCGAATTCCGCCGCGCGTCACAAACCGGGGATCCGTTCATGCGCCCGTTGTTCTACGACTATCAGGACGACGCGGAATGCTTCAGCAGTCAGTGGCAGCATACGTTCACCGCGGGACCACAGATCCTCGTCGCTCCCGTCGTCGAAGAGGGCCGCCGTTTTCAGGAGGTATATCTGCCACCCGGACGCTGGTACGATCCCTGGAGCGGAATCACCCACGAGGGCGGAAGACGTATCGTGGTCGAAGCCCCGGTTGAGCGACTGCCGTACTTCTATCGTGGCGGAGCGATCGTACCACGGCGCGCAGTCCAGCAGTACAGTGGAGAAAAGCCCCTCGAGGAACTGATTCTCGACATCGTGCCGGCCGACAGCGCGACCTACACCGTGTATCTCGATAAGGGCGACGGCATGGAATACCTGTCCGGCGCCTATGCCGAGATTCGCATCATGACGTTCAGCGACGGACTGGCCTGGAACATCGAGATCGAAAGCACGGATAACGCCTGGACCCGAAAGCTGAAAACCCTGCGTTTCCAGCTCCTGGGCTCGGCGGCGATGCCACGAGAAGTACACATCAACGACGAGCCGGTGCTTTTCGAGAGCGCTTCCGAGCGCGAGGCGGCACGCGTGGTGCAGGACGTGCAGCGGCGCCGCTTCGAGATTTCCCTCCCGTTCACATCGGGAAGACATGAATTCCACTTTGAGTACTGATTCGACATGTCACCTTCAACAACACGAATGACTGGTAGGACAATGACATCGATTTCACACATTGATTTTCCATCCACAAAGGCGATCCGTTTGCTCGCCGCGGTCATCTGCTCCCTGCTGGCGGCATCTCCCGCGGCGGCGCAGGACGTTGACTTCTCCGGCTTTGGTGCAACAGGGATGCGCAGCTACAACCAGCACCCCGATTCGAAGTACACACAGGAATTCTACTACGAAGGCAAGCTGCAGGCAGATATCACATTTTCGAAGGATATCGAAGGGCAGCTGGATTTCCGTGGTGCATCAGACGACCGTGAAGTGGTGCTGCGTGAATTCTCCGTCAAGTTCAAGTACTGGACATACGCGAAGATCAAGTTCGGCAACGTGAAGAAGCCTTTCAGCCTTGAAGGCCTGGCCGACCGCGACGAATATATTCCGGTATTCGACAGCTACATCCATCGGCGGAACAGTGAACTCGGCTACGCAGGACGGAATGTAGGCCTCGTCGTCTATTACAATTACAAAAAGAAGCGCCCGCAGTTTCCCTTCTCGTATGCTGTCGGTGTGTTCAAGAACCAGTCCTATGTCACTAGCATGTACGCGCGAGGCAGCTGGCATGCGGGCGATTTCATCACCTCTCTTGGATACTCACAGCTCGCTCGCAGTCACGACAACGCCATCACCACACATGGCATGTCCTTCGACGCCGGCTACATGGGCGAGGCGTTCGAAAGCGGCATCGAGCTCTTCTACGTCCAGGATCCGGACGAGAGCATCCGCCGCAGCTTGCTCAATCTCGACGATGAGGTGTTTTCGACCGGGGCAAAAAGCCTTTCCGCATTCCGCCTCCCGATCGGGGGAAAGGTCGTGCACATGATCGAACCCTTTCTCCTTGTTGCGTATTATGTTCCCGACTCCGAGGTCACGGACTATCATACCATTGAATTCATGCCCGGTGTCAACGTATTTCTCGATGATGACGTGCGCCTGCGGATAACCGCGGATGCGCTGTATACGAAGGACCGTTACTCGACAGAATACAACATGCTCGGTTCCCTGTTTGCCCTCGAAGTATTTGTGAAGTTCTGATGCGCTGGATTATCATACCGCTGATGCTGCTCGCCCTCGTCACGGGCTGCGAAACAGAACCAGATCCGAACCCGGCCAACGACATCCTGGGTGTTCCCGTCCTGGAATGCATGATCCCACAGGAACGCTATGTCGAATTGCTGAGCAATCGCTGGTCAGACGAAGAAGCGGCAGTGGATATCTTTGTAGGCGGAGAGCGCTTCCGCGGCAGCTTCGAGCCGCAGGGTGCCGGTTCGCGTTTCCATATCCGCTGGTCATTCAAGCTCGAAGTCGAGAAGGAGCCGTATCCCTTCGGTCTGGTTGAATCCAACCTCAGCGCACAGATCTTTGACGACAGCCGACTGCGCACGGCCCTCGCATCCTATGTTTTCGGCGAACTCGGTTTTCCACTCTTCGATTTTCATCCGATCTATCTGAAAATCAACGGCCGCAATTACGGGCTGTACATCTTGAACGAGCGCTTCGACACGCCCTGGTTCGAGAAGCGTCAGGTGCCGGTCCACGAGCTGATCAAAGCCGATTTCGGCAGCGTATTCACTTACAGAAACGGGCTGCAGCTTGCCAAGTATTTCCGGAAAATCGTGCCGGACGACGATAACGTCAACGGTATGGGCGACCTGATTCATGCCCTTGACCAGGCGCGTCCGGAGCATATAATCGAGGATGTCGGCACATTCCTGGATATCGAGAACTACCTCCGCTACCATGCGGCCTCTTCGGTACTGAACCATGTCGACGGATTTTCCAACAACCTCTTCTTCTACAAGGCGCATCCCGGTGATCCGTACAGCATCATCCCATGGGATTTCGACAAGCTCATGTATGAGAGCAGCGATGCCGGACTGGTCGGGCCGAACGACATTATCTTCAAACTGCTGCAGAACGATACATGTGTCGCCATATACAAACGTGAAATCCGACATGTCATTGATGACGTGCTGGATCCCGAGAAAGTCTTTCCCGTGCTGGATGCTTTCGCGGCACGCATCGTTGAAGCCCATGCGGCAGATCCCTATCTTGGGGAAGCAGGGATTTCTCTCGAGGTTGAATCGAATCGGCTGAAAGAGAATCTCATGAAAAGACGAACCTTCTTCCGCAACAACCTCGAAACGATAACACGTTTCCCGAGATAACCACAGGCAGCACGCACTTCAACGTCCGTTCACACATACACAGAATCGTTCTTTCCGCATTCCTGCTGGGACTGAATTTCACGCTGTTACAGGGACAGCTGCGTGATGCTGTGTCTACTCCCGAGCCCCTGCCCCAACAGGTGCTGGAGAGTTTCAACGATGTTTTCTCCTGGTATGACGGTCCGATGTTTCTCGTCTACATCCTGAATACGCACGACATCATCCCCGATGATATGAAACCGATAGCGGTCGGTCCGCTCGCTGCAGAACAGGCACTGGCACGCGAACTTGCAGTACCGGGGAGTTCTTCTCTGGGGAGCATGGACCCGTTCCGAATTCCGAATATGATACTCATGGCTCGGAGTGCACATGCACTCGGGAGAGGATTGATCGACGATAACGCCGACATCCGGGGTGAAATGCGTGGAATACTCGGATTATACAAAACCCTGGTCTATACCGAGGTGATCACCAAAACCGTAAAAAGCACCGTCTATCGGGTTCGACCCAACCAGAGCGATACACGCAGTTTCTTCAGCGGTCACACTTCCGCCACATTCGCCGCGTCAAGCTATTTGAACCGCGAAATCGACGACGCCCTGCTGCGCTGGTCGGTTCTGGATGATTATCCATTGCTTCGCACGACGCTGCGCGGTGGTGCGTTCGCCGCTCTCTACGGATGGGCATCCTACGTCGGATACAGCAGAATGCGGGATAATCACCATTACCTCCTGGATGTGCTCATCGGAGCAGCCATCGGTACCCTGATGGGTAATTTCATCTACGACAGCGTCAGCGGTTCAGGCAGCGACTATTTCCCGGACATCGGGATCCACAGCAGCGAAAACGGTCCGCAGCTGTCTGTGACCGTGGCACTGTAAATACCCACCGTTTTTTCCCTTTCCATCGCGCAGAAAAACAGCTATGTTCAGGATTGTGTACACTAGCCTGTCCATGATGGGTGTCATCTATCTATACTGGAGGATGCATCACTGCGCTTTCCACTGATCATATTTCTGTGCCTTGTCAGCATGTGTTCAACAGTACCGTTGAACGCACAGCCGCATGTTGAAAGCAGCAGCTGGACCCAGCGCGTGGAGCAGGACTTCACCGACGGTGCGGCAGGCATCACCCAGTGGTATGACATCCCCGTCTCCCTGATATTTCTGGCTCGCAGCTACTACAAGGCAGACAATCCCGCAACGAAAATCGTGACGCTGCCCCCGCTGATCATCGATGAACAGATCGCAGGCGATATCGGTATCGTCGGCCAGGAATCTCCAGGGAGTATCGATCCATGGCTCATTTCCAATGGAATCGCCGTTACCCGGCTACTGTATGCCGTGGGGGGAAACATGCTCGGCAAGCAGAACATGGCGGACGAATACGCCCATGCCTGGACGTATTATCGCGCCCTCATGTATAATCACCTGCTGACCGAGCTGTTCAAGAATACCATCCGGCGTGAACGGCCCGATGCCAGTGATACCAAAAGTTTCTTCAGCGGACATACATCAACCGCATTTGTGACCAGCGCGTTTCTCTACCGGGAATGCGCGGCTGTGATCGACGAATGGGACCTTGCCGGGGAATCCACTCTGCTCAACACCGGGCTGAAGGCTGCAGCCTTCAGTGTGCTCTATGGATGGGCGGGTTACGTCGGCTACAGCCGGCTGGCCGACAAGAAGCACTATGTCTCTGATGTGCTGGTGGGGGCGCTTGCGGGGACGTTGATTGGCAACCTGGTCTATGATGGCTACTTCGGCGATGCTTCCGGCCTCCCCATCTTCGGCATCAGTACCGTCGATCGCCAACCGGCGCTATCGTTCAGCCTTTCCTTCTAATATTCACTCGTATACCGGTTGTTCCCAGCTGCACACGCGTTTGACATGCAAACGCGCCCCTGCTACCACGTCAACGAAATTATGATATCCATCGGGCATGGCATCGAGTGGCCAGAAAGCGACCAGGTCTCGCCCCGGGATTTCCCCGCTCGCCGCCAGGCCGCGAATTTCCTCTTCTGAAAGCTGTCGTTTCCACACACTGAGTTCCCGGTAGCTTCGTGGATGTGAAAGTGCCGGAAAGTACTGGTCGTAGAATCTGGAGTGCAGCTGGTTTTCCTTGTCGAAACGAAAACCGAGGAGCATCCCCTCGAATTTTTCATGCCAGTCGATAGGCGGCGTCATTGTCACCCGGGTCGTATCGACCTTAACGCCATCGATATACAGCGTCAGCAGGCCTGCATCATCCACGGTAAACGCAGCGTGCCGCCAGCCCGGGGCGATGTGCACAAAACGCCTTTGAACACGTGTATAGGTATAGGACTCTTCGATGGAAATCCAGCCGTCGTGACGGCGCACATAGTTGAAGTGGATCGCCGGCAGGGACGTCTGCAGAAACCACAGGGAAAAGGTCGCTTCACTGAAACGCGGCAATACCCTGTCGGAACAACTGAGGTAGCGTCCCGCATGCAATTCGAGCGCGGATTCACCCGCCGGTGTATGGAAAACAGAGACATCCTTGCAGGGAGTGTGCAGGGGAACATCAGATCGCACGAGTGTGGGTCGGTGCAGCAGGCTTGCACTGTGAGCGCGTTTGTTGGCATTGAAGGCAATTGATTCGACATTGGTATCCATATTCC
Organism: Ignavibacteria bacterium; assembly: GCA_002869275.1. Lineage (GTDB taxonomy): Bacteria > Bacteroidota > Ignavibacteria > SZUA-365 > SZUA-365 > BM516. The sequence goes on from PKTF01000095.1 coordinate 20,263, forward strand.
AGTACCCCATCAACCCATCGGTCAGCCCGTTCAACGCGGTGCCCATACTCCGGCGGATTTCTTCAATGGTACGGAAACGATGCCAGAGCCGGACCTCATCGAGGTCACCACGGTAGAGCAGTTCTTTCCCGTGCTCGCTGTCGTATGCTCCGATTGTTACATGCGGCAGACCGATCCCTTCGATCAGAAAATCGTCGATCCGATCCTCGATAACTTCCCCGTTGAGATAGAGCGCTATGCGTCGCTGCGGTATGGAAACCGCGAGAGCAAGGTGATTCCATGCATTTGCCAGGGGCCGAAGGTCACGCTTGAGCCGGATGACGTCGGCGTTGGATCCGACCAGATAGTAGATGGTACGCAGCGAATCAAATCCCAGGTAGAGGTCCGCCACTTCATTCTTCGCCGCTGTGTAGAATCCGTTATGCAGGAGCATGAAGTTGTAGTCATCCTGCGAGGGACGGAACCAGCATTCGAAGGTCATTTCTCGCGTTGCGGAGGCAGCGAGATCAAATGCCGTGCTGCCTCGGCCAAAATGCATCACATCGTCACGACCGTCGAAGTGCAGGGCATACCCGCCCACCTGTGGCTTCCCGGCAGATCCCGACAACTCCAGCGCATACAGCTCATCCTGTGACCCGGGATCCCTGAGCACAATTCGAGCCTCCTTCTGCATGGCCGGACTGCGTGGATTGTACATGACTGAAAAATCTGCTTTTTCCACGGAGGATATCCGCAGGTCGTGCGCACCGCGGTTCAGGTACCAGTCCACCGAATCTGGACCCTCGATACAGATTCTGACACGCAGATCGGTCGGCGTCATGTTCCATATCGAGAATGTGCGTGTGAATCCGTCGCCGACTTCGAGATCTCCGAAAGGCACGCTCGCTGGAATCACCTGCTTTTCATCCCGGAAACACCAGCGCAGGCTGTCTTTCGGATTGTAGACCACGGCACTCATTCCGACTCGCGCTCCCCGGGTATGCTCGAGATTGGGGTAAGCATAAAACGACAGGTACACGAGATAGGATCCGCCCGCGAGCAGTATCAGCATGAGCAGCAGCGATACGGAGAGGCTGTGCCGGCCCACTCCTTTTTTCAGACGTTCATAGCTGCTCAGCAGTTCGCGCTGGAACACACCGCCTGTCTCGGGGAGATCCGCCACGTGAGAGACGCCGATCACCGCGAGCGCGCGGTTGGGAAAATCACGCTGCAGCCTCTGCAGCGCGTGCAGGGCCGCCTCACGGTGCACCGCCGGAAGCACCACACGTTCGACCGGAGAGTGAAAGGCAAGCTGCAGCTTTCGCTCCACGCTCTCCCAACTGCCCGCAGCAACATTGCCTTCGGCATCGATACTGCCCGTGCAGGCCACCACACTGGGAAGGGACCATCGCTCCCGGAGGTTCATCTGCTGCGTGCGTCGCACAAGCAGCCCGGCCACAGCGCCGACGCCTAGCGATTCTCCGACGAGTTCAGCACTGCTTTCGTGCAGCGAAAAGATGAACTGTGGTTTCGGAGGGATGGCCGAGAAATGGTTGTGAATTATCCTGTCTGACACGACCTCTGCATTCCGCAGCTGCTGCACCGTCTGATGGCCACTGTCGCCGAGAGCGTTGGTGATATGGCTGCGACCGCTTTGATCACCGTGAACATGGATATCCATCAGCAGGACCCGGCCGGTGGCCTGCCGATCATCCGCCTCCTCATCGAGAAGGATCACGGATACAGCGGCAGCCCTGCGGTAGTCACCCCATGTGCCAAGAGCGCGGAGCAATATTTCCGTGCAGGAACTGTTCTTCGATTCAAGGAGGCGGACATACGCCTGAAATAATCCGTAGCCGTTCGTCGATGCGCTGAAAATGCTGCTCCAATCCTTCTCGACGAGCGTTTCGGTAATCAGGGATTGCTGTGTCAGCCAGCCATGCAGTTCTCGCAGCGATGAAACGAAGCCGTGGGCGAGGATGACTTGCTCGAGAGCTGCCTGGCGCGACTCTGGGATACCGGAATGCCTTTCAGCCCAGGGCTGGCGTTCGATAAGCGAGACAAGGTCGTACGCGTCCGCCCATACGCCCGGTGGATAATTGCGGATGTAGGGAAGCCTGACGAGTTCGAGAACCGCCGGTGCAAGAAACAGGATGTAACCTGTCAGCCAGGCGTCTGGCAACAGGCGCGCATGAGAGTAAAACTCGCAGATCATCCGAAGCCGGCGCTGCGGCGATGACGTCAGCCCCAGGCTGCGCTCGAGTGCCCGGAAAGCGGCGTCCAGTTCAGAAGGTGTGCGTATGTATCCTGTGTGGGGATGGTCCATCAGTGTGCTACCGGACGGAGAACCGATGCTGTGAGACCCAACCGCGATGTCTTGTTCTGATCATGACCTGACCAGTGTGACGGTCATCGGTTCAATATTGATCGCCGCATCCCCGATATCGAATACCCCGTTGATATCCGGGGTAAACTCCTTTTCTATCCCGTCGAAACGAATCCTGGGAGCGTCCTTTCCCTCACGCTCAGAGATATAAAAGCCGGTCAGCAAACTTCGCTGTACGTCTTCGATGACACGCAGGATAGTGGAATTGTTTTCGAAGTACCACGTTCTTCGCAGACGAAAAACCGGGGAGGCATTCGGGGCACTCTGTGCAGCAAGGCGGTAGGTGCTGCGCCCGTATTCCTGAATATCCGGTTCACCTCCGGGTGAATCCTCTTTGTGAACCATATCCGGTGTAAACTGCAGATACTCCACCGCCAGCTGATATTGTTCACTGCAGAACGAACAGGACTCGAGATGCTCGGATTGTGCTCCGCGGCGAGCCAGAGTCAGCAATTCCTTCATATCCAGATGATTCATCTTCCCTGCTCCATCTTCAGTGCGTATTCTCCATATGTTATATACCGATCATTTGCCCCGAGTGGACAAAAAAAAACGAAAAAAATCAAATTTTTTCGCATTTACCGCAAGAATGCTTCCTCGCTGCCCAAATGTGCCCGAGCGGTTTCCATGATTCGTGCAAGAATGTACTCGAATCGTCTTCGGTACGTCTGGCGAAATCGCGTGTGAGTCAGCCCTGGCATGCATCTACGGAGGTAGGAATAGGAGCCCTGGCTGTCCTCGCCCTGCATGATGTCCATGAAGTACAGCCGAATGGCCTCGAGAAACAGATCAAGTTCCTGTTCGGTCAGTCGTTTGGTACGAAGGTAGGTGTTTTCGAGCCAGGGTTTGCATTCATCCAGCGACTGATAAAGAATATGCACGAGGACCTTGGTATCATGGGTCGTCGTCATTTCGTCATGCTGGACCGCACTCCCTTTGAAATCCAGTCTGACGATATCCTTCGAGATGCTGATGATGTCAGGTTCGAGCACGGCCCTTCGATACCGCTCCTGCCCTTCCAGTACGTCAAGTACCGCCTCCAGCACACCAATCACGTTCGATCTCGTCTCACTGCCGTGAAAATGAATATGCTGGCGCAGTTCCTCCAATGGCATTGCGGGCAGATGAAGCCGGGCGTTTTCCACTGTACCACGATAGAACCACCGACCATCAAACGTCGTATGGATCTGCACGGCATGGTTCCGCAGCACATGTGATTTCAGACAGTAGTTGAGATGCTGATGCAGAGGATTGATTTCGCCGAAAATCCTGGAACTCTGCTGTTGAACATTCTTGAACAGAATTGATTCGAAAGCCGACAGAAGTTCATCATCGCTTTCAAGTCCGCCCATGGCAAGCATGGCGCGACGAAAACGATGGCAGCATTCCTCTTCCTCAGCCGCGAACAGTTCCGCGATCATATCATAGGCGATGTCTTCCAGTTCGAGACCGAGATGTTGCAGGCGGAAATTTCGCCGTGTGCTGATCCAGCGCAGGATGTGTCGCGTCCGTTTTATCGACGCGTTGACCAGGCGCTCTCCATCGCCGGGCTTCAGCTTTCCGTCGATCATTCCCCGCAGCAGCGGCACTATGGTATAATCTCTGTCCTGGTGCATCGTATGGCAGTATCATGGAGACTGTCCGGAATATACGCAATCAGAATCTGGTGTAAAAAAAACCCGGCACGTAGCCGGGTTCTTTACTGTGTCCATAAAATCAACGCTGGATCACAATGTTTGCACACGGTCGCGCGGAATTACCTGGCGACCCGGCCAGGATGTCGTCTGCTCGCCTTCCACAAGATCGTCGAGCGTGGTACGCTCGAGAACGCTGTCGATGGCGACCTGTACCCGATGCCAGAGCGGACGTATCGAGCAGGAGAAGGTGTGCGCGCATTTATCTTCGGTGCCCGCATAATGATCGCAGAAGCCCGGTTTATAGAACTGGCCACCCAGAGCGGCGAGGACTTCGCTGAGAACGATATCCGCGGGTGGGCGCGCCAGGGTATAGCCGCCTTCCTGTCCGCGTACACTCGCCACGAAACCATTCAGCCGCAGAATGCGCAGCAGTTTTGCCACATAGGCCTGCGAAAGACCTTCGGCATCACTGATTCCAGAGATTGTCATCGACAAGCCCTCTCCCTGCCGCGCGAGTTGCAGCAGGCAGCGCAAACCATATTCTTCCTGTGAACTGAACTTCATGAGAACAATAATCCTCAGTTGATCCGTGGAATGCGGGATCCGCAGGTTCGCTCATGCTCGAGTTTTTCGTACTCTTCGCGCGGGATCGAGGGACCGGGACGCGAACAGATGGTATCGAATATCTGCCGCAGATCCTCGGCGATCTCATCGGCACTGCGGCCTTCGATATCGTGGCGCTGAAGCATGAACTCAAGCCGGCCGTCCCGCAGAATCGCGATGCTGGGAGAGGACGGTGCAATATCAGTGAAAGACGACCGCATCCGGTCGGTGGCGTCGCGTTCCTGGCCGGCGAAGACTGTCACCAGACGATCCGGAATCGTCGAATGCTGCAGGGCAAGTGTTACTGCAGGGCGCGCACTGCCGGCCGCGCATCCGCAGACGGAATTCACGACCACGAGCATCGTGCCCTCGGTCTCGTTGACGGCGCTGTCGACCTGTTCGGCTGTCAGCAGTTCTTCAAAGCCTGCGGCGGTGAGCTCATCGCGCATGGGCTGCACGGCCTGGGGATCGTACATCGGTCCCCGACGTGCGGAAAGGTTTTCAAACATCTATATGAATCTCCAGGTGGAACAGTGTTTCGTCGCTTACATCATGCCCAGTTCCAGACGTGCGGCTTCAGACATGCGTGCCGGACTCCAGGGAGGATCCCAGACGATGTCGACATCCACTCCGCTGACGTCGTTGATCTGTGACACTTTCTCTTTGACTTCGGCCGGAAGCGACTGTGCGGCCGGACAGTTAGGCGACGTAAGTGTCATCTTGATCGTCACCTTGCCGTTGCCGGCGACTCGGACCTGATATATCAGTCCCAGTTCATAAATATTCACCGGGATTTCCGGATCATAGCAGGATTTGATTGTCTGTATGACGTTGTCGTCAATTTCCTGCATCTGTGCATCTGTCAACATGGCTGCCTCCTATTCGGTCGAAATGCTGCTGTTTTCGCCATGCAGCGCACCGTGCATGGTGTGCCAGGGCAGGGTCGCGCATTTCACGCGTATCGGGAACTCCGCTACACCGGCGAATGCGGCGAGTTTTCCAAGTTCCTCGAGATGCTCCAGTGGGTCGATTTTCCCGGTGACGATGGAGGTAAACAGCTCGAAGAGACGATCAGCCGTGGCACGGTCCTTCCCCGCAAGCTGGGCACACATCATCGAGGCCGAGGCCTTGGAGATGGCACACCCGCTGCCTTCGAAGCTCACTTCACTGATGCGATCACCGTCAAATTTGAGATAGAAGGTGTAGTGGTCTCCGCACAGCGGATTAAATCCTTCCTGCCTGGAATCGGCATCATCCATGGTGTGAAAATGATGCGGATTCTTGTTGTGATCGAGGATCACTTCCTGATACAATTCCCTGATTTCATCCATCAGGTAAATACCTCCAGAACTTGATGAACACCGTCGACGAGGACGTCAACGTCCTCACGCGTATTGTAGAATGAAAAGCTTGCCCGTGCGGTGGCGGGAATACCGAAATGCTGCATGACGGGCTGTGCGCAATGATGCCCTGCTCGGATCGCGATACCATGCTGATCGAGTATCGTCCCGATATCATGCGGGTGTACGGCGCAGAGAGTGAAGGAAACGACGCTCGCTTTATTCGCGGCGGTACCAATGATGCGCACGGCGTCAATGTCCTGCAATTGTCCGGTCGCGTACTGCAGAAGATCTTCCTCATGCGCGGCCAACGCCTTGATATCGAACCCGCGGAAGTAGTTCAGCGCCGCGGCAAACCCAATCGCTCCGGCGATGTTGGGCGTCCCCGCTTCGAACTTGAAAGGGACCTCGTTGTACAGCGTCTTTTCCATGGTGACCGACAGAATCATGTCGCCACCACCCTGGTACGGAGGCATGCGATCGAGCAATTCCTTCTTTCCGTACAGGACACCGATGCCGGTCGGCCCGTAGATTTTGTGCGCTGACATCGTATAGAAATCACAATCCAGCTCCTGCACGTCGACGTGCATATGCTGGGCGGACTGCGCGCCATCGAGCA
>PKTF01000032.1 GCA_002869275.1 Ignavibacteria bacterium
CGATCCGCGGGAAATGACGCGCGACCATCTCGTGGCCCTGAAAGAAGGCGGCTTCACGCGTCTGTCGATGGGCGTGCAGGATTTCAATCCCGACGTGCAGAAGGCCGTCAACCGCATCCAGCCCGAAGACATGACGCGCGAGGTGCTGGACTGGGGACGCGACCTCGGTTTCGAAAGCGTGAACCTCGACCTGATCTACGGTCTGCCGCATCAGACCGTGGAGACCTTCGAACACACGCTCGAGCGCATCATCGACATCGATCCCGACCGCATCGCGGTGTTCAACTACGCGCATGTGCCGTGGATGAAAAAGCATATGTCGCTGATCAAGGCCGAGGACCTGCCGTCGCCCGAGGAGAAACTGCGCATCACCGTGCGCACCATCGAAATGCTCAATGCCGCGGGGTACCGCTACGTGGGTATGGACCACTTCGCCAAGCCCGATAACGAGCTGGCGGTGGCGCAGGCCAACCGTTCGCTGTACCGAAACTTCCAGGGTTACACCACGCATGCCGGCGCGGACATCTACGGCTTCGGCATCACGAGTATCGGGCAGTTCGACCGTATGTACGCACAGAATCTGAAAACGCTGCCCGAGTATTATGCCGCCGTCGACGAAGGTCGTCCGCCCACGCATGTCGGGTACAAACTTTCCGACGACGACCTGCTGCGCCGCGACGTCATCATGACGCTGATGTGCGATTTCGAACTCGACAAACGCGCCGTGGAAGCGAAATACGGCATCGTCTTCGACGAGTATTTCGCCGACGCGCATGTGCGCCTGCAGGAGCTGGTGGACGATGGCATCGTGCAGATCACGCCCGACCGCATCACCACCAACAGCATGGGCATCCTCGTCATCCGCAACGTCGCCATGGCCTTCGATGCCTACCTTCCGGCCCAGATGGAAAAGCCCATTTTTTCGAAGACAGTTTGAGGGGGACAGGTTAAGCGTGGAGCTCCATTTTAAAGGCTGTATGCCATATGCCATATGCTGTATGCCATATGCTTTATGCCATATGCAAGAATGCGATTTGCATAATGCATACGGCATAACGCATACCGCGTGCGGAGCGGAGCGACGCACATGAAAGACCTAGGGGTCATCCTCCTGAACATGGGCGGGCCGACGTCTCTTGAGAGCGTGCGGCCGTTTCTGCAGAACCTGTTTCTCGATAAGGAGATCATTTCTTTTGGTCCTATGGAGTTCGCACGCACGCCGCTGGCGAAATTCATCGCTAAGAAACGTGCGGAGAAGGTCAAGGAAAACTACGAGATGATCGGCGGAAAGTCGCCGATCGCCGAGCTGTCCCTTCAGCAGGCAGCCGCTCTCGAGCAGCGGCTGCGCCGAGAATACGGCGATGGCGTGCGCATCCGCGTGGAAGTGGGTTTCAGCTACTGGCATCCTTTCATTCGTGAAGCGATGGAGGCGATGGAGCGCGACGGCATCACGAACATCTTTCTCATGCCCCTGTATCCGCATTATTCGAAGACCACGACGGGCAGCTGTTTCAAGACCTGGCGTGACCTGCATCGCTCCCGCGGCAACCACAGCTTCAAGGTGCAGAGCGTCAAGGCGTATCCGGTGCAGGACGATTTCATCGACGCCATGAACGAACGCATCGACGAAGGCCTTGCGCGCTTTCCCGATCAGCGTCGGACGAATATCACCCTGCTGTTCAGTGCGCACGGTACGCCGGTGAGCCTGGTGGAACAGGGGGATCCGTATTCGCATCAGATCCATGAATCTATGGAAGAGGTGATGCGGCGACGCACGGACGGGCATTCCTACCATTTGAGTTTTCAGAGCAAGGTCGGTCCGGCCAAGTGGCTCACCCCCGATACCGTCGACAAGACGAAGCAGCTCGCCGCCGATGGAGTCCGAGATCTGCTCGTGATTCCCATCGCTTTCGTGACTGATCATATTGAAACGCTGCACGAGCTCAACATCGAACTGCGCGAAGACGCCGAGCACGCAGGCATCGAACAATTCGAAGTCATGCCCGCGCTCAATGACAGTCCCAAGTATATAGAAGCCCTAGCCAGCCAGATCATACAGCGAATGGCAAGAAAAAGCCGGATATTACAATCCCGCCACCCCGAATAGTCCCGCGCAGCGGGATGTGTCGAGGCATGGCGGATACATGGAAGTCGACACGAATCGCAAGCACATGAACAGCACACACACAGACGTTATCATTATCGGCGCCGGGCTTTCCGGTCTCACCTGCGGATATCTTCTGCAGAAGCAGGGCCGCGATGTTCTGCTTCTCGAAAAGGCGCCGCGTTTCGGTGGGGCCATCCGCAGCACGCGCGACGGCGAATGGCTCATCGAAGCCGGACCGAACAGCACGCTCGAGACCACTCCGCTGCTGACCGAACTGATCCGCGATGCGGGCGTGGAAGAGCAGAAGCTCTATGCCTCCGACGCTTCGAAGAGCCGCTACATCCTGCGCGGGGGAAAGCTCATTCCCCTGCCCATGACACCGCCGGCGTTTTTCGCGACGAAGCTGTTTTCATGGGGTGCGAAGCTCGGACTCTTCCGCGAGCCCTTCATCAAGCCCTCAACGCCCGATATGGTCGAAAGCGTGGGTGATTTTGTGCGGCGGCGCCTGGGACAGGAATTCCTCGACTATGCGATCAACCCCTTCGTCGCCGGCGTGTATGCCGGCGATCCCGACCTGCTCAACGTGCGCGCGGCCTTTCCGAAGCTTTACGCTCTGGAGCAGAAATACGGCAGCCTGATCAAGGGACAGATCAAAGGTGCACGTGAACGCAAGCAGAGCGCCGAAGAGAACAAGCAGACGGCACGCATGTTTTCCTTCCTCGACGGCATGCAGACGCTGACCGATGCGCTGGCCACGGCCATTCCCCGGAAGCTGCACAGTGCGGACGTGCGCACAGTCTCGCATTACCCTGAATCGGAACAGGCGCGCTTCGCCGTGTCAATCATGCATGACGGCGAAGAGAAGAAATTCACAGCGCGCGAACTGGTCATCGCAACACCAGCTGCCGCGGCCGGGGCACTCTCGAAGGAATTCGCCCCGGAACTGGAATCCACTCTGCAGGAAATACCCTATCCCCCCGTCGCGGAAGTCATCACCGGTTTCCGGCGCCGCGAGGGCATGCATCCCTTCGATGGCTTCGGTTTCCTCATCCCGAAGGTCGAGCAGCGCCGCATCCTCGGCACGATTTTCTCGAGCACGATTTTTCGCAAGCGCGGACCACAAAACGCCGTGCATCTCACGACGTTCATCGGCGGCATGCGTCAGCCGATGGAAGCGCTGAAATCGGACGACGAAATCGCGCAGACCGCACTCGCCGAACAGCACGACCTGCTGGGCACGCCGAAGGATCCGGACTTCATCCACGTCACGAGCTGGAAGCACGCCATTCCACAGTATGTCCACGGACATCTCGAGCGCATGCAGGCAGTCGATGAGGTCGAGACGCGCATCCCCGGACTGCATTACTGCGCAAACTACCGTGGCGGTATTTCCGTGGGTGACTGTGTGAAATCAGCCCATTCGGTGATAGACCGCATGATCGCTGCAGGCTGACTGCTATCCGCCGCCCACGTCGGTCAGGCTTCCAGAGATTCGATCAGCGCGGGTGGCTGTGGCGTTACGAAATACTGCCTGCATCGCGTTTCACGCTTTCTTCTTTCCCTCCTGCGCCGTAGGTTTGGGATATTCAGACGAACCATTTTCACAGGATAACACTGGACCATGCAAACAGGCGAATCCATCTTTTCCCCGTATACACAGTTCATTCGTACCCGTCGGACACGCATGACCGAAGGTCTGCGCTCGATGGTGCGAGAAACCGTCCTCACCCCGAAGGACTTCATCTATCCGCTGTTCATCGTGGGCGGGAAGGGCGTGCGCAAGGAAGTCAAGTCCATGCCCGGTGTGTTCAATCTCTCGGTCGACGAGGCCGTGAAGGAATGCCGCTCGGTATTCAAGCTCGGCATTCCCGCGGTCATCCTGTTCGGCATCCCGAAACACAAGGATGAAGTCGGCTCGGAAGCCTGGGATGCTGAAGGATACGTGCAGCAGGCCGTGCGCAAGATCAAGAAGGCCGTGCCCGGGCTGGTGGTCATCACCGACGTGTGCATGTGCGAGTACACTTCGCACGGACACTGCGGCATCGTGCGTGGCGAAGAAATCGTCAACGATGCCACGCTCGAGCTGCTGGCGCGCGAGGCACTGTCGCATGCCGAAGCCGGTGCCGACATGGTTGCGCCGTCGGATATGATGGACGGCCGTGTAGCCGTCATCCGCGAAACGCTCGACGACAACGGGTTCACAAACCTGCCGATCATGTCGTACGCCGCGAAATACTCCTCGGGGTATTATGGTCCCTTC
>PKTF01000091.1 GCA_002869275.1 Ignavibacteria bacterium
AGCGACTGCAGATGGCTCTGGTAGCGCCACACCCAGGCGCTGTCTCTCGGAGACGCGCCTGCTCCCGCCGCCGTGGAAGAACCGAGCACAACGATACGCAGGCTGTCTGGCAGGGGATCGTCGGCGTGGGCGGTAAACAACGGAAGAAGGGTAACGAGGAAGAGGAGAGCGGCTGTAGCGGCACGTACGGTCATGATTGCCCTTTGCTGTTGGAGAGGAATAGCACGACGGAAAGCCGCGGGACCGGACACGCCGGCCCCGCGAATATCAGCCCCTTACTCAGCCAGCAGTTGCTGAATTTTCTTTTCCGTCTTGTCATAATCGGCGGCACCCACCTTGACGTACTGCACCTTGCCTTCACGGTCGATGAGCACGATCTGCGGAATACCGGACACACCGTAGTTCGTCATGGTCTGACGTCCGCTTTTCTCAACGCCGACGGCCCAGGTGATGTCATGTTTCTTGACGAAATCGTCTTTCAGCTTTTTCATTTCCTCGGCCGGTTCCACGCTCTGGCCTTCGTAGCGGCTCTGGTAGGTGGTGAGGCCGACGACGACGAGCCCGTCTTCCTTGTAGTTCTTATCCCACTCGCGGATATGGTCGAATGCGCGGATGCAGGGTTTGCACCAGGTCGCGAAGAAGTCGATCAGGATCACTTTTCCCTTGAGGGATTTCAGCGACAGCGCTTCGCTGCCGATCCATTCGTGCTCTGCCCACTCGGTGGCGGGCTTGTTCAGCGGTGCGCGCTCCTTTTCGATTTCCGCGACGGCGCCGTTAATCGAGGCCTGCACATCGGACCACTGCATGGATTCCGGCAGCAGGGCTCTCGTGTCGGCCAGAAGGGCGTCCATTCCGGCAGCGTCACCCGCTTCCTTGAGGTCGTACATCAGCGGAGCGATCACCATGCCGAAGCGTCCCATGATGGCCTGTGCCTGACGCGGATCCGCATTCGGATCGTTCATGGCGATGCCGTATTCCTTCACTGCTTTCAGTGCGTAGCTGCGAGCGTCATCCGTATTTTTCGCATCGAGCAGAGCCGTGGAAAAGCTGCCGTACAGCATGGCGCGGTTCAGAGGTTCGGCGGAAGCGAGCACGTCGTCGGTACTGAAGCGCCGGGCTTCTTCGATGTCTCCGTTCATGAGCGAGACCTGGGCGATCTCGAGCTTGAGCGAGTTGATGGAGTCGGGGTCCTGTACCAGCTCCAGAAGCTCCTTGTCGATGGCGGGGATGATTTCGACTTTTTCGCCCATCATCGCGGCCAGTTTCAGCATCCGGAGATCATTCATATTCATGCCGGAAACATCCTTGATGTCACCGAGCGTCGGCGGTATATTCTCGCCGATTTTCTGCATCAGCGCGTAGAACTGCTGGATTTCTGCGCCGGCCGTTCCCATCGGATCGGCAGCGAAAGCGGGATCTTCCTTTTCGCGCTTTTCAAAAGCGGAGACAGTGGAATCGTACTGGAGCGCCAGCGTGCGGAATTGCGTCCATTCAGGTGTATCGAGAGCTGTGGACTCCTGGCCGTTCGAGCTGCAGGCGTTCATCAGCAGCAGACTGAAGGTCAGGAGCGCGATGCGTGAGGTCCATTGACGGATCGTGGTCATGGGTAATCCTTGCTGTGAATGATAGTTCATCATGTATATATGATGAATGGCTCGGACGACGGATTCACGTTCCGTCCGGATACCAAGAATACGAAGTATCAGCCGGAGAGACAATGCAGCCGATGATCACCACTGCACGGCATCACGCAGCACGGGGAGAGTCATACAGCGGCAGCCTCCGCCTCCACGAGACAGCTCGGCGCCTTCGATACTGATGGCATAGAGGGAATGGCCGTCCAGGCTCTCTTTGCCTTCGCGCAGATCCGCGATGGAAATGATGGAGAAGCCCCGGCGCTCGAGTTCGTCGAATGTGCGCTTGTTTCGGCCGTAGCCGATGATGCGTCCCGGACCCAGGGTGAAGAAATTCGCACCCGACGTCCACTGTTCGCGTTCCTGATGCACGGGATCAAGTCCGCCGCAGGGAATCGGCTCGAGGTCGAGCCCGATGATGCTCAGGGCCTCGATGAGATTCTTCCTGTCCTGAATCGACTTGACCTTGCGGTTATCGATCTCCACGTGAATGGCACGGCAGGATTGCAGTCCCGTGATCAGCGGGGGATAGACGACGCATTTGTCACGGTCGATCATGGTGAAAATCATGTCGAGGTGGATCGTCGCGCGTGCCTTGGGGAGGTCCACCACGATCACATGTTTGATCTTGCCGCCCGCGGCGAAAGACTGGATGAGCGTGTCGATGCCCTTGATGGATGTCCGTTCGCTGTTCCCGATGCAGATCACATCTTCGCGGAGAATCAGCACGTCGCCGCCTTCGATGGTGAGTTCGGGATTCTCTCCCTCGGTGGCGTCGAAATAGAATCCCGGCGTACGGAATTCGGGGTGATAGCGAAAGATATGCTCCATGATGATGGCCTCGGCCACGCGTACGCGGTTGGCCATCGAACCCGTAATCACGCGGTCGTTGACGCACATGGCGGCATCGCGCATGAAGAAGAAATTCGGCAGCGGCGGCAGCGCAAAGAGTCCTGCGCTCAGGAAGCGCTCGAGCGTGTCATTGCGCTTGAGTGTGCCGTGAATGAGCCGGAACGAAAGATCCGTATCCGAAAGCGCCAGAAGTTCCTCCGCGAAGTCGGGGTATTCCACCGCGGTACAGAGTTCGTTGACGATTCCGCGGCGTGCCTCCTCCACCGCCAGTGTTTCACGGAGCAGATCGAGCAGCTCGAAGGTCTGGCAGGTCCGGTTCAGGACATATTCCAGCTGGTTATGTTCGCGCAGCGCTCGCGGCAGGTGAATGATATCGTCGTAGAGCACCTCCGCGGCGTTCGATGGCGTCATGCGTTCGATTTCCTGTCCGGGCTGGTGCAGGATAACCTTCCGGATGTCACCGATTTCTGAATTGATACAGATGTTGCTCATGTCTACTCCATTATCACGGACGCGTTTTCGCACGATCAATATTGCGATATCTGCATCGCGTATCAAACGACGAGTAACGCGGTACGCAGTCAGCGCCCGCACATCGTTACACGGCTCCAGCCGTGTAACGATGGTGAGAGGAGTCGAGTATATCGCGTGATGGCAGAAGTCCGGACGTTTCGCGTCCTTTTTGTATATTCCCGTGTTACCACAAGGAGAAATGCCATGGCAGACGACAAGCATCTCGATACATCGGCGGGTGAGGATCATTCGAAATCGGCTTATGCGAAGTATGCGGAGCAGGAGGACGTCGATCCCCGCTGCATTCCAATGAAGCTCGACGGACCGGTACCAGAACACGACGCGATCGAATACCCGGATTATCCGCCGCACGACCATGAAACCTGGAAGACGCTGTACGCGCGGCAGGAGCGTGAGCTGCCGGGACGCGCCTGCGAGGAATATCTCGAAGGCATGCGCATACTCGGCCTGTCGCCGGAGCGTATCCCGAGCCTGCTCGATATCAGCCATCGACTCGATGCGATGGTGGGATGGCGGATTGCCCGTATTCCCGGCCTGCTCGACACCAACGATTTTCTCGGTTTCATGGCACGGGCGCATTTTCCGTCCACCGACTACATCCGTCAGCCCGAGGAAATCGAATACACGCCGGCGCCGGACTGCTTTCACGACATCTTCGGTCACATGCCGATGATCACGAACCCGTTCTTCGCGAATTTCTTCCAGAGTTTCGCGGAAACCTACCTGCGGGTGACCGATGAAAAGGAAATCCGTCAGCTCGAGCGTTTCTACTGGTTCACCGTGGAGTTCGGACTGATCAATACCCCTGAAGGCCGGCGCATTTACGGTGCGGGCATCCTCTCTTCGCCCAAGGAAGTGCTTCACTCACTTTCGGAAAAGGTTGAAGTCGTCGACTTCACTCCCGAGCGTCTGGGTGAACAGGAGTACGATGTGTGGCACCTGCAGCCCATTCTTTTCGCGATCGACAGCTTCGAACAGCTGGAACAGGAATTCAAGGCCTGGGCGAAGCGCAAGGGCTGGAACGACTGATGAGTTTTATCAACAGGGAATTCAAGGCGTGCTGTGCGGATCCGGATCGGATCCGCGCGCTGCTTTCGGAGCGTGGTGCACGGTATGCCGGACGCGACCACCAGGTGGATACGTATTTCAACGTGCCGCACGGGCGGCTCAAGCTGCGCGAAGGCAGCATCGAGCATTCTCTCATCCACTACCACCGTCCCGACACATCCGGACCCAAAACCTCGCAGGTCATCCTGTACCAGCCCGAACCCGATCCCCAGCTGAAAGCCGCTCTTTCCGCCGCGCTGGGCGTACTCGTGGTGGTTGACAAGCA
>PKTF01000217.1 GCA_002869275.1 Ignavibacteria bacterium
ACGGGCTGTATGTTTCCGAAGAGAAGGGCGACCGCTGGACGTTCAACAAGCTGAACAACAACCTTCCGGATCCCGATTCCATTGGGAATGTCGTTATGGACATCACCACACGGGTTCCCGGATTGATGATCGTCGGCATGCAGCGCGCGCGCAAGTATTGCGCCAACGAGCGCGAAGACTTTCTCGGTGTGTTTCGTTCGACAGATTACGGCGAAACCTGGGAAAAGCTGCCGTCCTCCACGCAGAGCAACATGAAGCGCGTGCTGCGCGGACAGGGTGACTACAACTTCTATATCCGTTTTCACCCGACTGACCAGAGACTCGTATTCCTCGGTGGTATTCACAGCTGGCGCAGTACAAACACAGGCGAGAGCTTTTCACAGTTCACCAAACAGACCGGCACGAACGGCGCCTGGGTGGACATGCATGATGTCGCGTTCAGTCCCACGAATCCCGATCACATGCTGATGGCCAGCGACGGCGGCGTATTTCGCTGTACGGACGTACGCGCGTCCTCAGCGGTGTTCGAGGAAGTCAACCAGGACCTGGGCACCATGCAATTCTACGCCATGGACTTCGATCGCAGCGATCCTGATCGCATCGCGGGCGGTACGCAGGACCGGCGAAATAATCTCGGCAGTGCGAGAACAGGTGAATGGAGCCGCCTGAGCTGGGGTGGTGACGGCGCGTATGTCGCTTTCGACTACGAAGATCCCGATATCTTCTACGTCACCTCGCAGTATGGCAACCTCGGCAAGACCACGAACGGAGGGGAGAGTTTCAAATCCGCCACCAAGGGGCTCGTCCGTACCGTCAGCGGTGAAAACGTCTTCAGCTTCGTTACGCCCTTCATCATGCATCCTACGGATCCAAAGACGCTCTTCATCGGTGGAAACAAGATTTATCGCACGGAAGACGGCATGGGCATCTGGGAGCCGATCTCGGAGGACCTCACCGGTTCGCTGAGTTCGCTCGCGCAGTTCCAGGACCTGTCCTTCTGCAAGGCCGATCCAAACATCCTTTATGGTGTTACCGGATATTCCACTCGTGCCTGGCGTACGACCAACGCGATGGACGATTCAGCCGACGTCGTCTGGGAGCGTATCGATGACGGAATTCCCAACCTTTTCATGGGCGAAGTCGAAGTGCATCCGACCAACGGGGATATCGCCTACGTGGGCACGAACGCATTCAGCGATCGATCGGGTGTGTACAAGACCACAGACGGCGGCAAGAACTGGGAATTCATGAAGGGTGAAACCGAGGCGACCAGCATTCCCTTCATCCCTGTGAGTGCCATTGCGATCTGGGAAGAGAATCCCGACGTGGTGTATGCCGGAACCGACCTCGGCGTGTACGTCAGTACGGACGCAGGAATGAACTGGTATCCCTTTGGCGAGGGATTGCCCAATGTCGTGATCGACGACCTGAAGATCACGGGTGACGACATTCTGTACGCCGCCACTCACGGACGCGGTATGTGGATGGTCTCGGCAATTCCCGTCATCACAGACGTGGCGGAATCCACAAGGCCGCTGCAGTTCTCACTCGGACAGAACTACCCCAATCCGTTCAATCCCTCCACCGTCATTCCCTTCCATATGGAGACTGCCGGGAATGTCACCATGCGCATCTACGATACCCGCGGCCGTCTGCTGCGCACCGTGCTCAACGAGCATCGCGAAGCCGGTGAGCACACCGCGCGCGTGAGTGCCACGGGTCTGCAGAGCGGCGTGTATATTTACGAACTCCGCGCCGGTTCTCACCGCGAAACGCGTAAAATGATGGTGATGCAGTAAACACACCCAGAGCTCAACGAAAAAGGCTGCTTCCTTTCTGGGGAAGCAGCCTTTTCTGCTTTTGCGACAGTGCTGGAATCAGTGTCCTTCGCGGGTACCGATGAATTTCTGGTACGAGAGCAGTCCGATGATACAGATCACGCCGATACCGCTGAAGAGCAGCCAGAGTTCGCTGGTCATGGCGTGACTGGATATCACATCTTTCGACAGTCCGATCTGTTCGCCGACCTCCAGTGCTTTCTCGATCGTCACACCTTCGGGCAGGGAGACGTTGGCTGCCTGCTCGGTGATGGATTTCTTGATGAAGGCGATCATCGGATTGTCGATGAAGCGCACGTAGAGGAAGGCGCCGAGCACACCTCCGATCAGCGAACCGAATGCACCGTACAGGAAGCCGAAGCCCATGTAGGTGGCTTTTTTGTCCGGCGGAGCAATCAAGCCGAGGTAGCTGATGAATTTCGGATGCGCCGTCATTTCACCGATGGAGAAGATGACGATGCCGGCCATGAAGATCCAGATGCTGGTGTCGAAAGCGAGGATGGCCATACCGATGGTGCCCAGCGCGATGCCGGTGACCATGGTGGGCAAGGCCTTCGTTTTACTCACGATTTTCGAAATGAACAGCTGGAGGATGATGATGGTACCTGCGTTGATCACGGTGACGTGCTCGACGTCGAAGTGCCAGTTGATGCCCAGCGTGCCCTGCACCCAGTTATCGAGCGGACCGGCGTCGACGAAGGCCTTCACGTACCACAGCACGCTGTCGAACATCTGGAAGTACAGGATCCAGAACCAGGAGGAAATAAAGATGAACAGGATGAAGCGCCAGTCGGTGAACACCATGTACAGCTTGTTCCAGATGCCCTTGATGGCTTTTCCGAAAGACTCCTTTTCAGGGTGGGGCTCGTTAGGCTCTTTGAACAGGAATATGGTCGGAATAAGCATCGCTCCCGTGCCGATCGCCGAAGCGATGATCACGTAATGCCATGCGATGGCCTTGAGCATCGGCACGAGGACCAGCGGGAAAAGGAAGGCCCCGAGATTGATGGTCCAGTAGAAAATACCGAAACCGAGTGTGCTGTTGTTCTCGTCTGTCACCTTCGCGATGGTGCCTGAAACGACGGGTTTGAACGTACCCGCGCCGAAGCCCATGATGACAAGGGCGAAGAACACCGCGGAGTATTCGTTCATCTGGCTGGTGAGGAAGTAGCCGCCTCCCAGCAGGGCGAAGGCCACCATGAGTGTGCGCCGGTAGCCCATGCGGTCGGCCACAGCTCCGGAGAAAATCGGGAGGAAGTACAGCAGGGGCTGAATCGTGCTTTTGATCAGTCCGACACCTTCCTTGGAGAAGCCAAGCTGATCGGTCATGTACACGGAAAGAATCGACATCATTCCGTAGTAGGACCCTCGTTCAAAAAATTCAAAGAGAATGACCACCCAGTAGGTTTTCGGGAAGTCTTTCAGACGGGCTTTCGGTTTTTGCTCTGCCATGAACGCTCTATTGATGGTGATATACCTTGCGTTGCTCGCGCGACTGTTTTCGTCGCGAATGATTGAGCAAGATAACAATTCTCCCGGCGCGATGCACCGGCCGCGCGGAATTTTCCTGTCGCCGGAAGCGGTTGAAATGAAAGGCCTTCGCTCAGGGCGGATTGTAATTCGTTCCGTGGTGTGTTACTTTGAGAATCGTGGAATACAGACACCGCATATCCATTTCACACCGCACATTACAAAAAGGACCTTCTTGAAAAACAGTATCCGCATCGCCAGCGGCCAGGGATTCTGGGGCGACCTCATTGACGCTCACTACCACCAGGTGACCCGGGGTCCGATCGATTACCTGATGATGGATTTCCTGGCCGAAGTCACCATGTCCATCATGCAGAAGCAGAAACTCCGGAATCCGGAGCTGGGGTATGCACGCGACTTGCCCGGGCAGATCGGGCGCATGCTGCCGCATATCAAGGAAAAGAACATCAAGGTCATCACCAACGGCGGTGGTGTGAATCCCATCGCCTGCAAGGATGCCATTTTCCGCGAAGCGGAAAAAGCCGGGATCAAGGGTATCAAGGTGGGAGTCGTGATCGGGGATAATATCCTCCACGACATCGACCGCCTCAACGCCGCGGGTATCCCGCTGAGCAACATGGAGACGGGCGAATCGATCGACGGCATTCGCGACCGCATCGTTTCGGCGAATGTGTACCTCGGCGCGTACCCCATCGTCGAAGCCCTGGAGAAAGGCGCGGACATCGTCATCACCGGCCGCACGACGGATACCGGACTGACGCTCGCCCCGATGATCCATGAATTCGGCTGGGCCGCGGATGACTGGGACAAGCTTTCCGCGGGAACGGTAGCCGGACATATTCTGGAATGCGGCGGACAGAGCAGCGGCGGCAACTTCCTCGGAGACTGGCGCAGTGTGCCTGATCTGGCACATATCGGTTTCCCGATCGCAGAAGCACAGCAGGACGGTACGGTTGTGATCACCAAGCATGAGAATACAGGCGGACTCGTATCCGTCCCGACGATCAAGGAACAGCTGCTCTA
>PKTF01000019.1 GCA_002869275.1 Ignavibacteria bacterium
CAGCCTGTCGAACTCATCACCGTCGACGGTCAGATTGGATGTGAGATACAATCCATGCTCCGAACTGACCGGTGCCAGGTCGTCGGCACTCGTATTGGCTGCAGCAACAGGCTCAAAACGGAACTGGTCGCTGAGATCATCACCGACTTCATAAATACTGGCGCACCCGCCGATGAGAATCGCTATAGCAATGATCGAAAAATGAGTCAGACGCATAATGTTCATATTCTGAGGTTCAGCATGAGGATGGCGTATCCGGTGAGCACGCGCCAGTCGTCATCTTCGGACGACACAGAGCTCAGCGGCACGGAAATCCCAACACGCGGGGTCAGTGCCAGGGATGGTGCCAGCCAGAAATCATATCCCACACTCCCGGAGAGAGCCAGACGCAGTTCGCTACCGCCTGGTATGTCCTGTTCTTCCAACAGTACGTGCTCCGTGCTCCCATCGTAATACACAATCCCTTCCGATAAAATGCTCTCTACGTGATCATAACGCGCTTCAAGCGGGAAACCGAACTCCATTCCCACCTGGAAGAACAAATCCGAGCGCGGGAGAAACCAGAAGAACTCCGGAGTCACGGCGATCCATTGCAGCAGCACGTTTGAGGTGTTCCGATACTGCACTTCGATGTCCGCGGGATCTCCCACGATCACGCTCGGACGCATCTCTTCTCGTGTGAACGTCGCATCGGCATCGTGGTGGGTGACGGATACTCCGTACGCAAATCCGAGCTTGGGATACTGTATCCGAAACTCGCCGAGTACCATAGCACGAAATCCGCTTTCGTCGCCGAAATTACAGTTGCAGGATGGAGAAAACGAACCACCGTGAGAATACAGGTATGAACCCGCTCCGATACCGAAAATGAAACGCACGGGCCGGGCCGACAAAATATCGCTCTCGTACGATGCGAATCCCATCGAGTTCTGCGCACTCACTTCCTCGCAGAGCGCGATGACAGCGAACAGGCAGATGAAAAGCTTGAGCATTGAAGTTTTCATAGATGTGTCAGAATACACAGTTCATCGAAAAAGAACAACCCTGCGCCAGTTGCGCTGTCCGTTTGCCTGCAATTGTACAAGGTAATTTCCTCCGGAAAGATTGTATCCGTCTACGCGAATTTCATGCTGCCCCGCCTCTCGAAATCCGCTGTCGAGCAGACGAACGCGACGGCCCGAAAGATCGTACATGGTGAGCCGGATCCGTGACGGATGTGTCAGCGAATAACTGATGGTCACATCTCCATGAGCTGGTTGCGGCCATGGCGGATGCAATTCCATTCCTGACGGCTGCGCGGGTGGGCGAACGCTCTGCACACTGCCCTGTACACGAAAACCCGTGTATGTAGTGTAGGCATCGTGATATGCGAAACCGTAACTGCTGGCTCCGACACCACGTGTGTCACTGGTCTCGATTCGATTGATGCCGGTCGGCAACAGCAATCGGGCTGTCGAGAATCCACTTCCCGGGAATGCGTCATACTCCCCTGCTCCGAGTGGTTCGAAATTCACCGTGACAGCCGCCTCGGCTCCGTCAGGAATGACGAGGTTCACGAAGTTGGAATCTCGCTGCTCTTCACAATTCAATGCCGCCGGCAGGCTGTAAGACTCCTGCAGAACCGCATTGACACGCGGGATGAGGTGATGTCGATAGAGGGTTTCATCCCGAAACCCGTCACAGAACGACCAGTACCCAAGGAGGCCGCTGCGATCGAGTCGATGGAGGCGTACAGACATCGCGGTGTTGATCTGTTGCGCGGTCCGTTTGCCTTCCCAGAACCTGCATTCATCAAACTCGCCGATAAACAGCGACGCGTTGGAATCGCCGTGCACTCCGCCCCAGGCGAGTCCGGCATCACCGGTGAAGTCCGTCGGTGAAAATGTCGCGACCATCGCCTCGCTGCCGTTGATGTACGCCGTCGCCTTGCCCGCCGGTCCGTCCACGACCAGTGCGATATGGGTCCAGGCACCGTTGATGATGCTGTTGTCGGCACTGGTCTCGTACGAACCGTAACCCGGACGCTCAGTGTGGAAGGCCAGCCGTGCTCGGGCATTTTCGTATTCGAGCTTCCACAGGGCGTCACTGCCGGAGGTGCGCGATACGACGACTCCACCGAAAAACAGCTGCACCCATCCTTCCACGGTGAACACAGGCACGGCCAGCCGTGGTGAACGCGCGACTTCGAGCCATGACAGGTCGTCTACCTGGGCGACGACGTTTGGAATGATCGCGGCATCGGCGATGAGTGTACCGGCGGGAAAATAGTGGCAGCTCATATAGCGATCGGTCGGCACCTGCAGGAGCATCGAACCGTCCCCGTACTCGTTTGTCGGTGTATCCCAATTTGCTGAATTCGCGTACTGGGCTGCCATCACCGGCTTGTCTGATGTCACGCGCAGCGGCCTGGTCACCAGGTCTTCGACCCACATTCCTGCAGGATGCAGAAGCAGCGAAGGATTGCCTCCGATGGAAATGCTTGTGCTGTCTTCAGTGGCAATGATCCGGTATGTATCTCCGCCGTATCGCGAGCGGAACGGCGTCAACACGTACTCGGTGCCAAGAAAACGATTGGGAATCATTTGCTCCGCGAGTGGATTCAGAAAAGCCAGGGTAGTGCCGCCCTGTTCGGGCACCCAGCCTGATTCGGCACCGGATACGACAGCGACGGGCCGGTTGGCTTCGATGCGCGTTCCGGTCAGCGATCCGCCGCTGCCCGCGACGTACGAGCGAACATAATACAGCTCCCCCGCATTCAGGCTGACCTGAAATTCCTGTCCGGTCGGTCGTCCGCTGGATGTAAACGAGGCGGGTGTGATGCGAACATCGGTCTGGTCCTCCGACGCGAGTATACAGAAGTGCTCCGAAGCCTCAGCCCAGTTGTAACCGGCCGTGACATATCTCGTCCCCAGTGCGTGATCCGGGAGTACGGTATAGGCATCCGTATGGCGATCCCGAAAGTTGCCGGCGAAAACGTGGATGGGACGATCGCTGAGCAGTCGTACTCCCTTTCGCACGGCAGTTTCTGTCGGGTAATTGTTGATTTCGCTGTCGACCTCGACCATCCGGAGTCCACCTGCCGGGATAACCAGCGAGTCAATGTCGCTTCCGTTTGGATGATGCACCTGGACACGTGCTTCCTCCGGCGCGGATAAATAGATGCGAAGCGCTTCTGTCGCGATGCCTACTGAGTCCTTGAGAAACGCGACCCAGAATGAAGTCCCCGCTGTGTTGATGCCTGGCTCAACACAGGGATCGGATATGAGCGGTGGTATGATGACGGCATTCTCGCACACTTCCTCCAACGCGGAATTGAACACACGGATGCTGTACGATGCCACGGTGCGTACATTCTGATTTATCGCACGTACCTGCCAGTCGATGACCGTACCGCTCCCGGGCGCCAGGGGATCCGGCAGCACCGCTTGCGTCAGACTGCCTGCTGCGAGTACGAGTCCCGGCGGCAGCTGCAGTTCCGCTACCAATCCGCTGACAGGAACGTTTCCAGTATTTTCGAGATACATGATGATCGCAAACGGATCGGGCAGGTATCCTGCCCCTTCCAGATTGCGACCCAGCCGAATCGTATCGCCGCAGTCGAGCGCGATCCTCGGCAGAACGAGTGGCGGAATGGTGGTCTGCGCAGCGCACTGCCGGGCGAGATCCTGCGGTGAGATGATAGAGTAATTCACCACGGCGAGTGTGGGCTGATCGACGGTATCCGCATCGAGAAACCACGTCAGAGTCGCGCTTCTTCCCGGGAGCAGTGGTCCTGCGATACGTTGAACAAGTGTTTCGCCCGGCATCAGGCGCAGTTCCGCCGGCAGGGTGATCTGCACGTCCAGATTCGACAGCGGCAGCGTTCCCGTGTTGGTTATCACTGCAGTTGCGGGAATAGGCCACGGTGTATAGGACGAGGAGTCGTCCGAGGATACGAGCTCGGGCAGATCACAGGTGATCGACACATTCTTGATGGCGATGAAACCATAATCAGTGCGCATGGTTCGGCTGCTGCGAGCGGGAAGGTCTGCATCATCCCATCTGAGGAGCACAGCGTGATCTGTGATTTCAAGTCCCGAAGGAGTATAGTTCCACACCGCTGTCCCGAGGTATCCGTTGAATTGCCAGTTTCCGGCCACGAAAAAATCGGGCCTGTCCGCCGTCGCGCTTTCCAGACGTCCGCGAATCCGATACGGTGAGTTTGCCACGTCCGCCTCGAATATCCCGGGTACCTGTGCCCCGCTCCAACCGCGTTCAATTGATACGACAGCGCTGTCGACGACGAAATTCACCTGGTCGTGTTTCCCGATCATGATGTCCTGCATCAGAAGGGAGCCGGCGCGC
>PKTF01000389.1 GCA_002869275.1 Ignavibacteria bacterium
GCGACCTTGCTGACGTACTTTTCGGGATTGAGGTTGAGCTTGCCGTAGGGCTGAATGAGTTCCTTGCCCTTGCCTATGACGTTACCATCGTTGTCGTAGAACGTCATGTTGACGATGGGACCTTTTCCCTGCACGTCGGTGATGACGAGATGAGCCTCGATCACCTTCGGATCATTGACGAAATGGTTGATGATATATTTCTCCGCGCCCTGCGCGAAGGTCCGCGACGCGAGCAGCAGCAGCGCTGCGCCGAGGAAGAACATGCGAGTGTATTTCATGGTGTCTCCTGTGCGTTCGTTGCTGATGCCGGATCAGAGTTTCTTGAATTCCACGCGGCGGTTTTTCGCGCGGTTCGCCGGTGTGTCGTTGGCGATCATGGGCTGTGTTTCTCCATAGCCCACGACGAGCAGCCGCTGAGCGGGGACGCCACTGTCGACGAGGAATTTCTTCACCGACTGTGCACGCCGCTCCGAAAGCTTCAGATTGTAATCTTCCTTGCCCACGTCGTCGGTGTGTCCGCCGACTTCGTAGCGGTCATTGACATTGCCCGGACTGCGCATGGCCTTCGCCACTTCCATCAGGTCGGCGAATGAGCGCTTCTGGATTTTGTCGCTATCGAAATCGAATTGCACCTGCACGCGGATCAGTGGATCCCCGGCGATCGCTTCTGCGACGGGGGCACTTCCCTGCATGGCGTGTGCGATCTGGTACTTTTCCTTTTCCGACACCTGCCAGTACTCGCCGGTGATCTTCCCGCCTTCTGTCTGGACGTAGGCGACGCCTGTCATCTTTTTGCTTCCGACAAGCTCGTAGGGCTGGATGGAGAACTTGCCGTACTTCGGAATATCGATCTTGGTCTGTCCGGCCAGTTCACCCTGATCATTATAAAACTCCACGTACACCGTCGGACCCGTACCTTCAGCGTCGGAGACGACAATGTAGCTTTCGATTGCCGGATCGGCGACGAAATGCTGGCATACCAGTTTGGTCGCTCCCGGACCCACGGCCGCGGGAACGGCGATGTTCTTCCACCCCTTCGCGGGATCCTTGTAGAACTGCCAGTACTGTCCGGCCACATCGGTGGTAGATGTGATCCGCATGGTGCCGACCATCTTCTGGCCGCCGACATATTTCTCGGCATTGATGTTCAGCTTACCGCCGGGAGGAATACTTTCGGCGGCTTTCCCTTTCACGACACCAAATTCGTTGAATACGGAAACGTTGATCGTTCCTCCGCGTCCCGCCACATCGCTGATCACGAGGTGACCTTCGATAACAGCCGGATCGGACACGAAATGATTAATGACGAGCTGCTTACCCGCCTGACCCCAGGCCGTTCCTGCTGCCGTCATCAGCAGCAGCACGACTGTAAGGGGAATGCTCATTTTTCGCTTCATGAAGCCTCCTCGCTGGATTGTTGGATTGACACAAATATATGCAATGCTCCGGAGAAGAACATGAGCCTTGACATAGAGAGAAACGAAGTGTAGGTTGACACATACAGAAATGTACATAATCAAGATGATGAAATCGGTTGATCCGGGGTTGTTGCAGGGGACGAGATCACGAGCAGCATGGTCGAAGCTGTCGCTCGCCATCGTGTTGTTTTTCGCGACAGTCTCGGCATTCTCGCAGCCCGTCTTGAGGATACACCGGCTGTCTCAAGATGAAACAACGACCTCGGTGCATTGGACGCTGAGCAGCGACGACAGCGTTGTCATTCCGACCATCGATCAGCTGCGGGTGACGGAGAACGATACAAGCGTCATTTCTTTGTTCGACTATTCCTTTCCCGAACCCGGTGTGCGGTACCCGATGACCGCGGCCCTGGTACTCGATAAAAGTGGCAGCATGAAACCGGTGCTGCTATCGCAGAAAGCGGCGGCACATGCGTTCATCGATGAGTTGGACGGTGTGCAGGACGAAGCGGCCGTCGTGTGGTTTAGCTCCGAAGTGGACGTAGAGCAGTCTCTCACCACCAGTCAGGCCCTGCTGCATCAGGCCGTGGACAGGGCTGGCGCTTCCGGGGCGACGGTTGCGTGGGATGCCGCGTATGCCGCGCTCGAAGAAATTAGAGCGACCGTACGCGACAATACGCGCATTCTGGTTCTGCTCACTGACAGCTTCGATGGCAGCTCGTCACATGCATCGTACGAAATTATTGCGCTTGCCCGGCAGATGAATGTACGCCTGTTCACGATTGGTGTGGGGCCGGCCGGAGTTCAATCTCAGCTGCAGCGTATGGCCGACGAAACAGGTGGACGGGCCTGGCTTGGTGCCGAGCCGGAGAATCTCCGATCCATCATGCTCGAGATTGCCCGACTCACAACGCGGAGATTCGACGAATGTGAACTCACCTACATACCGCCGATCTCTTGCCTGCAGAATCAGCATCGCAGTGTGCGTCTGACGATTGATAGCGTTTTCGGTCAAACAATCTCTGATACCGCAGGGTACTTCCTGCCGTATGATTCGACGACACTGACTCCGGTACGCCTGGCGCTCGGCAGCGCGGAGTTTGGAGAGGACGGTGTCGCGTACCTTCCCCTTCTGACGGATATGCCGTTTCCGCAGGATACGCTGCCTCCATTCCACTGCGAACTGGAGTTCAACAAGAGCGCCATCGAGTATCTCGGTCTGGATCCGGACACGGCTGTGTTGCTGAACTGGAACGACGACAATCTGGTCGAACCCAGTTACTCCGGACTGCGCATTTCTCTAACGCGGCCGATGCCCATTCGTGGAAATTTGCTTGCCCGGCTGCGATTCGGAGCCCAAGTGGCCATTGCCAGCTCTCCCTTCTCCGTGCAACTGCGATCCTCTCATTTCGAGGACGGATGCCTGCATCCCGTGCAATCGAGCGGATATGTGTACTTCACAGACGAGCTGTCACCCGAACTCGACTTTCCCGTTGATACGATGCGACTTTTCGCAACTCTCGGCGACACCGTACTGCATCACATCACGTTGTACAATACTGGGGCGGCCGAGCTGGGCATACGGAATCTGAACCTTGCGGGTCTCCGTGAATCGGATGTTGTTTTTCACAATGTGGAACCGGTCTACATCCCCGCGCGCTCATCCGCAATTCTGACGCTGAAGCAGACCGCCCGGCGTGTGACCGATGAGCGCGGCAACCTATGGATCGACAATAACACCGGCAACATCAATTCGACGCATAAGCTTCCACTGCATCTCGTCGTGCGTGAACGGACCGCTGCACTGCCCCCGGAACATCTGGGCTTCGTGAACTTCGGGTGGATTCCCATGGGGGATTTTCGGGATACAGTTATCCATGTATCCAATCCGAATGCACATCCATTGAACATAACACAGCAAATTCTGCGAGGTCGTGATGCGAGTCTGTTCCAGATCGTACGTTATCTCGCAGATGAAATTCCCGCTTTTAGTACCGACAGCCTGGTTCTGCGTTTCGGATATTTCACAACGTGGAGTGCTGCTGCTTTTGTCGAGATACAACATGATGCAGGAGAGTATCCTGCGTCAGCGATACAACTCCGTGCGGAGACGGCCTGGCCTGCCTGGCCCATTCCGCGGGTGGAGGATCGGTACATCGATTTCGACGATGTCATCGTGGGAAGCTTCCGGGATCAATCACTGATCCTTCACAATGACGGGGGAGTCGCGGCAAAACTGCTGTCCATGAACCTTACCGATAGGGACAGCGCTCGTTTCTCGATTGAGACACCTTTTCCGAGCTCAATCGAAGCGCATGGCTACGAGCAAAGCATTCTGCGGTTTACTCCCTTGATCCGCGGGTACGCGTATGCGTATCTCGAGTGCCATTTTGATCACCCTTATCATCCCATGGTGAAATATCACCTGTCGGGATCTGGCCGAATCTCTACTGACGCAAGAGCATCGGCACCTGTGCCTGACAGACCTGGCATAGTCGCGTGTTATCCCAATCCATTTCATACTGTGACGACGGTGCTGTATTCGCTACCGCGTCCCATGTCGGTGGAACTGATCGTGTACGATCTTTTGGGAAGGATGGCTATGAAAAAATATCTGGGACCGCTTTCGGCGGGCGAACATGCCACCACGGTGAAGCGCGGCGCTCTTCGTCCGGGCGTCTACGTTGCCGTTCTCCGCACCGCGGATGGTACGAGCGCCGGCAGAATTATCGTTGCAGAATAAGTACGAAGGGGTCAGTGGGGAGAACGGAGCAGACGAATCTTATCAATCCAGATCATGCCCGAGCCTTCAACGACCAGGTTCAGCCGGATGTTCGTAGGATTCTGCCCCTCCTTGAGAAGGAAGGGTGTCTTGAGTGTCGTCCAGTCGGCCGATCCCGTGAA
>PKTF01000212.1 GCA_002869275.1 Ignavibacteria bacterium
GACTTCCATCCTGCGCTCCAGTCGATCGAAACGGGATTCCAGCTCCGGTACGGAGTCAGTCGGAACAGGAAGCGCGGCACCCGCGCGCAGTAATCGTCAAATTCCTGGCCGAACTTCTCACGTAGAAATCCCTCTTCCTCCTTGACGATGAGTGTGTACTGGAAGAGAAACCAGACAAGGGCGATCACCTGCAGCCAGGGCCAGAGGGCCAGAGACATGATGCCGATGCCGAGGTAGATGAGAATATTGCCCACGTACAGCGGATTCCGGACGAAAGCGAACGGACCCGAGGTGACCAGCTTGCTCGCCCCGACCTCACCGGTAACACGTGTTTCGCTGCCGACATAGAACACGCCCGATGCGCGCAGCGCTTCTCCCAGCGCCGCAACCACGAAGCCGACAAGAATGCTTGTCAGCGTGGGCTGCGCGAAGACAATCATCACGATGATGAAAGGCAGGGGAGTATAGCTGCGATTGCGGAACAGGAATTGACTCAGAGTCACGGAAGCCTCAACATTTCTGCAAACACGAAACTTACGTGCTCGGTCACGCAAATACAACAGTACGGGTTTCCGGCAGCCTGTTCAGCTATGAATCTACGGGCGATTTGGGTATCTTTATAGATTAAGACAAGGCAGGAATCCCTGCGATAAAGGCGGAAATCGAATCATGCTGACGAAATACGGACTGGATGTAGCCATACCCATCATTATCGTTGCCCTCGCGGTGATCGTGATCGGTTTGTTCATTTCCAACGTGCCTCTGCGGGTGTTCTTCATCATTATCGGCGGCGCGACCCTTCTGTTTACACTGAATTTCTTCCGTGATCCCGACCGTACGGTCCCGGTGGTGGAAAACGGCATCATTTCGCCGGCCGACGGCAAGATTGTCAACATCAGCGAAGTCGAGGAAATCGAATACCTGGGCGGCAAGGTCAAACAGGTGTGTATTTTCATGTCTCCGCTTAATGTGCATGTCAACCGCTACCCTGTGAACGGTACCGTGGAGTTTTTTCGCTATGTCGAGGGTAAATATCTGATGGCCTTCGAGGATAAATCGAGCGATTTGAACGAGCGTACGCTGATCGGTATCAATACCGGCAGTTACCGCCTGCTGTTTAAACAGATCGCCGGCTTCGTGGCGCGACGCATCGTGTGTCCGATCGCCGTGGGCGACACTGCTGTCGCCGGCGAACGATTCGGCATGATCAAGTTCGGTTCCCGTGTCGACGTACTTATGCCGCTCGATGCCGAGGTGCTCGTGGAACTCGACCAGCATGTCACTGCCGGGGAAACGGTGCTCGCACGCATTCCCCAATGATCACGCTTTTCACCAATCGGAATCCCCGTTGAGAATCCGGCTCAGTAGATCTATCGTACCCAACCTGTTCACGGTCCTGAACATTTTCTTCGGGTTCATGAGCATTACGCTGGCCGTACAGGGACAGTACGTACAGGCCGCCTGGTACATCCTGCTTTCCGCGGGCTGTGACGCGCTCGATGGCATGATGGCACGGCTGACCCGATCGGAATCGGAATTCGGTGTCGAACTCGATTCGCTCGCAGACGTCGTCAGTTTCGGCGTCGCGCCGTCCTTCCTCCTGTATTCGCTCGCGCTGAGCAATTACGGGGCCTTCGGCATTCTCGTGGCTGCCATGCCTCTGGTGCTGGGAGCCATACGCCTCGCGCGTTTCAACGTGCAGCTGGTCGGCTTTTCCAAGGACCATTTCACCGGCATGCCGATTCCACTCTCGGCGCTGACACTGATTTCCTTCGTGCTGTTTTTCCGGCCCGAAACAATCATGGAAAGTGAGCAGCTGCAGTATACGCTGATCGGACTGACCGCCGCATGCGGCGGATTGATGATCAGCACGGTCCGCTACCCCGTGATTCCAAAAATCGCACTGTCAAGCTTCCGCAGCCAACCGGTACAGATGACACTGTTTTCGGCCGGAGCAATCGCCGTCATCGCGAGCGGAGGCTACCTGCTTTTCCCCCTGCTGCTCGCGGTGGTGATCAGTGGACCGGTGTTTGACGCCGGAAGGAAAATCAGGGCCATGACGAAAAAGCAGCACGTGGACACCGAAGACACCGACCCTGACGAAAGCATATCAATCGACTCGCAACCATAAAGGACTGTCATGTACAAAGCGACAATCACAGTGAAACTGCGTCCATCCATTCTCGATCCCGAAGGCAAGGCGATCGAGCATGCGCTGCAGTCACTGGAGTACACCCGGCTATCCGGCGTTCGTGTGGGCAAGGAAATCGAACTGACCGTCGATGCGGAAGATGCCGCAACGGCAGAGAAACTGGTCGACGAGGCCTGCAGCAAACTGCTTGCCAATCCGGTGATGGAAGACTATACTTTCGAACTGCAGGAGTTGTGATTTATGGCTGGAGTGAAATTCGGTGTGGTGGTGTTTCCGGGATCCAATTGCGATCACGATGCCTATCATGCCACCAAACACGTCCTCGGCGAATCCGCGGAATTTCTCTGGCACAAGGAAAGCGATCTGCGCGGCGTCGATGTCGTGGTGCTGCCCGGAGGCTTTTCCTACGGTGACTACCTGCGCTGCGGAGCGATCTCGCGCTTCTCCTCGGTGATGAAAGAGGTGGTCAAACATGCCGAAAACGGCGGACATGTCATTGGGATCTGCAATGGCTTCCAGGTGCTCACCGAACTCGGACTCCTTCCCGGGGCACTGCTGCGTAACGAGTCGTTGAAATTCGTCTGCAAGGACGTACATCTGCGGGTGGAAAATGCGGAGGGCGCCTTCACCAACCGGTATGAGAAGAATGCCGTGCTGCAGATTCCCGTTGCTCATGGTGAGGGAAATTTCTATACTGATTCTGAGACGCTGAAGTCCATCGAAGACAACGGACAGGTGGCGTTTCGCTACGTTGAGAAAGACGGAACGGTAAGCGCAGCAGCGAATCCGAACGGCTCTCTCAACAATATCGCCGGCATCACGAATCAGCAGGGCAATGTGCTCGGCATGATGCCGCATCCCGAACGCGTCGTCGAACAGCTTCTCGGGTCCTCTGACGGACTCGGCGTGTTCGAATCACTCGTAGACACTATCGCGGGCAGCGTCCCGGCACTGAAGTAGGAGGTCCCTTATGTTTGGCAATATCGGCGGATGGGAAATTCTCATCATCATCTTTCTGATCCTCATTTTCTTCGGCGCGAAAAAAATACCTGATCTCGCCCAGGGTCTTGGAAAGGGGATCAAGGAATTCCGCAAAGCTGCAAAGGATATCCAGGACGATATCAGTCTCGAAGAGAATAACTCGGATTCCAAGGACAAAAAGTAAGCGTCCCGGCCGAGGCCGTTTCCACAAACAGGGCCATGCAGGGAATGACCCCGTATTCGGACATACAAAAGAGCATTGAGGCACGGACGTCGTTCTGTGCCTCGCTTGTTGATGGGGCGCTGAAGCGCGCCCGCGACCTCGGGTCGCTCAATGCCTTCATCGAACTCTTTGATGAAGATGCCCGTGCATCCGCACTTGTATCCGACAGACGCATCGTCGAAGGACGCAGCCGGCCGCTCGAAGGCATGCTCGTCGGCATCAAGGACAATATCTGTGTACGCGGTCACGAGGCGACAGCGGGATCGAATTTTCTCGCCGGTCACCGGGCAGTCTATGATGCAACCGTGATACGCCGTCTGCGCGAGTCGGGCGCGGTTCTTCTCGGTCGCACCAACATGGATGAATTCGCCATGGGTTCTTCCGGTCAGACGTCTGCCTACGGTTCAACCCTGCACCCTGATCTCGAAGGCTACGTGCCGGGCGGCAGCAGCAGCGGTTCCGCGTCGGCGGTGGCGGCCAGGCTCGTTCATGGTGCTCTGGGTACCGATACCGGCGGTTCCGTGCGTCAGCCGGCTGCCTATACGGGTTGCGTGGGAATGAAACCGACGTACGGACGCGTATCCCGCTACGGTTTGATCGCATTTTCCTCGAGCTGCGACCAGATTGGTCCGCTCACTGCGACGGTACACGACAATGCACGAATACTCTCGGCCATCGCCGGGGTGGATCCTTTCGACGCCACGACCGCGGATCTCGATGTCCCTGATTTTTCTGCGCATTGTGACGAGGGCATCGCGGGACTGCGCATCGGACTTCCGGCCGAGTACCTGGGCGAGGACGTCGATGTGGAGCTGCGCACACATGTGCGATCGGTGGCCGATCAGCTGAGAGTCCGCGGCGCCGAAATTGTGGATGTTTCGCTGCCCCTGACTCCGGTCGTGTTTCCCGC
>PKTF01000083.1 GCA_002869275.1 Ignavibacteria bacterium
CCGACCATAGACTCCTGGCGCTACAGCGCACCTGTAGACCCCCATGTCCTCATCATCGAACCGCCGTGCGGCTGGCCGGTGGAGTTTATTGATGAATGAACAGGCCTTGATATAAAATATGCTCGTTACTGACAATCTGGAGCATCGCTGCAAGAAGATTCCTCAGTCATCCACCTCCAGTTCTCCCAGTATGGATTCAGCCCTTTGGCTCGCTTCGTCAGTGGGAGTGCGATCAAGTTGGGTGGTTCCAGTAATGTCAAGATATACCGATTTCACCGTTTCTTTGAATCGATCGGTTTTCGCGATATCTAATGCTTCTGCAAGTGTATTCTGATCGTGAATCTGGGAAAGCGCCCAACCGGCAGCAAGGGCATCCTCATAGACGGAATCCTGGTCGTCCTTAGCTTCACCTAGCACAGCCAGAATTTGAGGAGAGATTTTTGTTCCTGGATCGTTTACGAGTGCCTTGATATCCAGAAAACTTTGGTTCATTTCATAGTAGCTATCCAGGGTTAATCGTGAAGGGGCGGCGATGGTCGCATCGATTTTTGGGGAGCTCAGGCCAATGACCTGGAATAATGCAGTCGCCTGAGCATATCCCATTTCCACCGAGGCTGCAATGATCGGAATCGAGGTCATTTTTGCACCTCCTTCACCGAGTTGCACATTCAGCACCCACCGGATACCGACACCGTAGCGGACCTTCTGCTCTCCGTCCTCGATATCGGTAAATTTTATGTATTCCTGTATGAATACTCTGCGCGAATACTTCGCGGATATCTCACCGATTGGGATGTTCAGCGCTATGGCCGCATCTACCGTCAGCTGTGTCGTTGAAACGTCAACGCGGGTTAATTCATCTGCAGTTGGTGTGGGGACCGATTTTTTGAGCACACGTGATGCAAGGTCTCCGGACAGTGACAGATCTACATTGCCATGGTTTATCAGCGAAGTAGATTGGTCTCCTAGTGGCATAAACCGTTTCATTGTTGTCCTCGAGATGATTGTAATTGAGTGGTTCTGTGGGAGGTCTGGGATCCGGCTGTCGTCTCGCGCCTCCTCGTTGTTATTGACGTGAAAGTTTGGAACCGAGAGCTTTTCACTCCACCCGCACCGACCGCATGCCGTTCTTCTCGTCGCAGAGGAAGATCTCGGCGCCGACAAATTTCTCTTCGCCGTTATCCTTCTTGGTGAGCCAGCCGCCGGTGTTGTGCCAGCGGATGACGTTGCCGCCGAAGTTGGTGCGCGGGGATTCGGGGTCGTTCCAGCCGATGGGTTCGTGTGTGTGACCGAAGATCATGCGCGTGGGAATGCCAAGCAGGATGTCGTGTGCGTCAGCAAGGTGGGAGATCTCAACAAGGCTGGATTTGATGTACGTGTTGAAGCGGTCCTGAACTTCTGGGTCGTTGACGAACTTGTCGTCAAAGCGCGTGGCCTTTGTGTCTTTGACAGCGTCCATCAGAGAACTGGCAATTTCAGAGAACAGCGCGTCTGTTACCCATTCGTAGCAGAACTTGTACCAGGGATAATCTGTCTTGCTGTCCAGTTCATACACGAGCCTGTCAAGGTATCGCTGCAGGCGGCTGTAATCGTTGTCCTTGATCTCGCGCTGCAGGTCGCGGATGAGATCGGTAAGCTTGCCCGCCTGACCGATCCCCGAACAGGCCAGCTGGTTCGCCGGAAAGTTCAGGCTGACCATTTCTTTCAGGTCCAGCGAGTCGCCGATCTTGAGATCCTTCCCGGCAATCTTCAGCAGCCATTCGCTGAGGAGGCTCCAGTACGGTTCGAGGTATTGTCCGTGGGTCAGCAGGATGATTTCTTCGCCTATCTTGAAATACAGGTTCGGGTACGCGAAGGTGAAGGTCAGTCCCGGGGCGATCTTGTCGAGGAACAGCCCGCCGTACTTGCCGCCTGTCCTACCCACCTCTGGGAGGTGTAGTTCGCGCCCGGCGTTCGTCCGTGCATTGAAATCGATGACGCCGGGTACGGACCAGCGGAACGGCCGTGGCGGCTGCCCGTTTTCGATGCGCATCAGGATATTTACCTGGTGCTCTACCGTGTGCCAGAAATCCGCGTCGTGGTTGCCCGGGACATAAATGATCTTTTTCGTGATTTTGTCTTTTAACAGCTGCTTGAAGAATACCTGACCGGCTGCGTACGCATCCTCGTACGAGGCGATGGAGAAATCGAAGATGTCACCGAGCATCACCAGGTAGTCGAGACCTTCTCCAAGTGCGTCGCGCAGCTGTGGATACTTCGGTCCGACCTGGTAGTCCTCCTCGATTTTTTCAGTGAGCGTACTGACAGGATCCCCGAAATGCGTGTCGGAAATGATGGCGATTTTCATGATGGCTCCGTGGATGGAATGAAACATGGTGCCCGTGGACGGATGCACACGCCGGAGGAGACGACGCACTCCGCCGGCAGGCGCCTCGCCCGTCGGATCATGGTGCACATGAAATACCGCGCTGTCCCTGCAAACAGGGTATGGCCTTCACAGGCCAGGGTTGTCGTGTTGTTGCTGAAGTAACAGGGGAAGATATGAGGATCAAACCTGGTTGTCAAGACTAATAAATCCGCATATAGTGAAATCGCAACAGATGTGGATGCAGTGTACCATGATAGAGGCCTCTCACCGTAGCAGGAACGCAATATCATCAGCAGAGAGTCTTGCGTTCCTGCACGCTATTCGCTACTATCCAGAGATAATTATCTGCTTTAGCCTGAACGTATTATTCGTGTCGTGAATTTCGGGGGATACGCCATGCGCACTCTGCTGATCGCCGCCGCCTGTCTGTGTGTCGTCACGCTTTCTCGTGGATTCGCACAGGACGCGCAGTCCGCAAGCAACGCTGCTACGGCAGCCGCAGTCCAGGTCAACAACGACTCCTATGACTTCCTTTCCGTGAACCGCATACTCATGTGGCTGGCCAACAACGGGGCCTCGTCGCACAATCCGATCACCAACGGCAGCGGACTCCACTGGCCCGGGGAATCGGGCGTGGGGATTGTGTTCCAGGATGGACTCATCTGGGGCGGAACGGTTGAAGGCCTGATCTATATCGGGGGCTCTACCTACAGGCAGGGATTGCAGGCTGGGAATATCGCACCGGATGGATGGCCAGCGGACCCGAATGATCCACGGCATCGCATCTACCACCTGCGAAATATGGGACGTGCCGCTTTCTCCCGTCTCGACTCCGCGCAGCAGGCTCGCATGCGCAGCGATTTCATGGAGTGGCCTGATTCCATCGGAGCGCCGTTTGTCGATGTCGACGCGAATGGCCTGTACGAACCGGACTTCGATGCCTGGCTCGACGATGAGGATGCCTCCGACCACCCGTTCTTCGCCGGGGAGGAGATCATGTGGTTCGTCAGTAACGATCTCGATTACAGCCGCACTACGCGTCTCTACGGCAGCGCACCACTGGGTGTCGAGTTACACACGTTCGCCTGGGCGTGATCGCGGGGGCCGCTGCTCGACAACACCGTCTTCGTGCAGTACACCATGATAAACAAGGGGGTGGAACAAATCGACGATCTGCGCATCGCGCGCTGGAGTTATCCTGATCTCGGGGCCGCGTTCAATGACTTTGTGGGCATCGACACCACGCTCAACATTCAGTACGTGTATAACGAAGGCGCGACGGATCTCGCCTTCACGAACCAGTATCCCGCGTTCGGGTATGTCTGGCTGCAGACACCGGTGACTCCGTCGCCGGGCGCGGAAGCGGACTTCGGCTTCGGCACGCGTGCGGATCATGCGAACGTGCCGCTCGCAGCGCATAATTTCTATATCAACAGCAATCCCATATACCAGGATCCGGATCTTGGAGTGCCCGAGGGGGCTATTCAGATGCATCATAATCTCCAGGGATTGCTCTACGACGGCCAGGCGTACATGGACCCGGTGACGAGCACCACCACCACCGCTACGCTTGCAGGGGATCCGGTGCTGGGCTCAGGGTGGATCGACGGGATGGTGCATTCCGCCCATGATCGCAGGAATATGAGTGCCTGCGCCCCGGCAACACTGGCCGTGGGAGACACGCAGAAGGTGCTTCTCGCACTGACTATCGCTGATGCGGGGAATCACCTGCTCAGCGTACGCGAACTCCGCGTCCACGCACGGCAGCTGCATTCCTGCTACCGTGAAACACGCGCCGCGAGCGTGCCGCCACAGGTGTCGTTCACAAATCGCTATCCCGACGCCGCCACCTGGGCGGTCGATGTCGTGGGCGGACCGTTTGAATCGGGTCCCGTA
>PKTF01000378.1 GCA_002869275.1 Ignavibacteria bacterium
CCAGGCATCCGCGCGTTCCATGCCGCGGATCTGGATTTCGACGAGCGTCCCCAGCGCCACCTGCGAACGGACGAGCGTGTCGTCCTTCCTGGCGAACTGCAACGCGATGTAGAACGCGACCGAGAAGATCGCGAGTGCGTACATCGTCAGTGCGATGGGGGATCGTTTGGCCATGACTCTGCTGCCGCTTTCTGCCAATGCTTACGCGGCTTCGATACGCAGAAGGACGCGGTTCGGGGCGCAGGCAATCACATCACCAACACGCGAAGCCGTACCGGCCTTGCGGCAGAGTTCGTGACGACAGCTGGCGCTGTGCACATGCACGCCACCGTTGGAAACGCTCACGCCTGTGCGGCCCTGCGGACCACGCACATCCAGACGCTGACTGCGTCCGTCGAGCGCGATGCGGTCGGCCACGCCGTTGGCGTCTTCGATCACCAGCACGCGTCCGGTAGAAAGCAGCGAAGCGAGCGGGGCTTCCTCGACGTACTCGGCGCTGATCATGTAATTCGCCCTGGCGGACTGCAGGCGACCGCGCAGATTGTGCAGGGCCATGCTGAAGTCGTTTTCGGGATTGTACATGCGCTTGCGGTCGTCGCTGACGAGCACGTCGCCGCTGACGGCCGAACCGAGGCGCTGAATGCGCACGGCCACGCGTCCGCTGCCGCTCTCTGGAGAGGCGCTCATCGTGCCCTGCTTCATCGCGTTGCGCACGACGCCCTGCCAGCGCGCGTCTGCGTCGATGACGGGAGCGCCTGCTCCGTTCGGAAGTTCAGCGCGGAACATGCGCAGCAGGTCGGCGACGGCACGGTCGTCATCGGGAACGAAGCCGTGCATCGAGAAGCGACGGCCCGGGGCTGCGGTGAGCATGCTGCCCGTTCCGAATCCCGCGCCGGCTGCGGCCACGCCCAGTCCGGTTAGTTTCAGAAAGGATCGACGAGAAATCATTGTATCACTCCTATTTGAAATATTCTCTGTGCATTACACCGAAATCATGCCGGCGAAGCCCATGAAGGCCAGCGCCAGCAGTCCCGCCACGATCAGTGTGATCGGAGCACCCTGAAACGACTTCGGAACATTCGCCAGTTCGAGTTCCTCGCGAATGCCTGCCATGATGGAGATCGCGAGCGTGAAGCCCGCGCCGGCTCCCAGACCGTAAAAGACGGCCTGAATGAAGGAGTAATCCTTCAGCACGATGAACAGGGCGAGTCCGAGGATGGCGCAGTTGGTGGTGATCAGCGGCAGAAAGATGCCGAGCGCACGGTACAGCGGCTGGCTGACTTTCTTGATGAACATTTCCACGAACTGCACCAGCGACGCCACGACCAGGATGAAGGAGACATACTGGAGGTAGACGACGTCGTAGGGAACGAGGATCAGGTGGTAGATCAGCCAGGTCACGATGGCGGTGAGCAACATGACAAACGTCGTTGCCAGGCCCATCGGGAAGGCCGATGACAGTTTGTTCGACACGCCGATGAACGGACAGATGCCGAGGAAGTACGCAAGGACAAAGTTGTTGACAATCGCCGCGGAGATGAAGATCAGAATCAGTTCCATGGGTTATGCCTCCTGTCCTTTTGCGAGCGACATTTTCGGCTCCTGCAGGTGTCGCGAGAGAAGCTCTTTTTCCTCGCGTGTTTTTTTGCGCAGAACCATGAAATTAAGGAAGCCCATCATCAATCCGAGCGTCAGGAAGGCGCCGGCGGGGAGAATCATGACCAGCCACGGTTCGAAACCGTCGGGCAGCACCTGGAAACCGAGAAGCGTGCGCGATCCGAGAATTTCACGCACGGCACCCAGCGAGGTGAGTGCGATGATGAAACCGCTGCCCATGCCGAGGGCATCCATCAGCGCGCGCCCGGGATGGTTCTTCGACGAGAACGCTTCCTGGCGCCCGAGGATAAGGCAGTTCACCACGATGAGGGGAATGTAGGGCCCGAGTTCCTTGCTGAGCGCCGGGAACTGCGCGCGCATCACGAGGTCGACGATGGTCACGAACGTCGCGATGATGACGATGTACGATGCGATGCGGACCTGCGAGGGAATGAGCTTGCGGATCGAAGAAATGATCAAGCTCGAAAACACAAGCACGAAGGTGGTCGCGAGTCCCATGGCGATGCCGTTCATCGCCGAGACGGTGACGGCGAGCATCGGACACATGCCGAGCACCTGCTTGAAGACCGGATTCTGGTCCCACAGGCCTTTCGTGTATTCGGTGGCGAGAGATACCTGTTTTTTCACTGCACACCTCCTTCTTTCATATCCTTGCGGAGGTTGGCCAGACCGTCATTGAGAATTTCCACGATGGCTTTCGAGGAGATCGTGGCGCCGGTGATGGTCTGGATTTCATTGTCTTTCGTCGGCGGCACGCCCTTGACCCAGTCGACCTGCGGGTCGGCGTTGAGTCCGGCGAACTGGCTGCGGAAGGGATCCTCGACCACCTTGGTGCCGAGTCCGGGCGTCTCCACCTGGTCGATCACTTCGATGGCCTTGATCGTCATCAGGTCGGAGGTCACGCCGATCATCATGCGAATCTTGCCCTGGAATCCGTTGCCCTCCCACGGCAGTGCGTAGCCGACGGGATTATTGCTTTCGTCGAGTACCTGGTACAGCTCGTACGCGACGCTTTCGATTTTCTTGTAGTTCTTCGCCTCGGGCTGCACCTGGAAAATGGCGCGCTCGGTATCGGCTTTCTTGTTCGCGGCGATCAACGGATCGGCCCAGCTGCTGAGCATGGCGAGCCCGCCACCGGAAACGACGCCGATGATGGACAGGGTGATGAGCATTCCTACGATGGTTTTCATGATTTCACCTCCCCGAAAATGCGCGGACGCGTATAGCGGTCGATCAGCGGCACGAAGGCGTTCATGAAGAGAATCGAGTACATGACACCCTCGGGCAGTCCGCCGAATACGCGGATCAGCACGAGTACGAGGGAAATCCCGAGTCCGTAAATCCACATGCCGAGTCCGGTCACGGGCGACGACACGTAGTCGGTGGCCATGAACAGCGCGCCGAACAGGAAACTGCCGGCAAAAATATGAAAGATGGGTGTCGGGTACGTGGAATCGATCAGCCAGAGTCCGCCGCCGAAGACGATCACGCCCACGGTCATTGCCGCGGGGATGCGCCAGTTGGCAACGCCGGTCACGAGCAGAAAGATACCGCCGAGCAGCACGGCAATGGCCGAGGTTTCACCCAGCGAACCGCCGACATTGCCGAAGAACAACGGAGCGACCGCAGTGGACACGCCGTCGAATTTCAGAGCGGCCAGCGGAGTGGCTTTCGACACGCTGTCGACCGCCCAGTGCGGCATGGTCCAGGTGGTGATGGCCACGGGAAAGGCCGCCTGCAGGAATGCGCGTCCTGCCAGGGCGGGATTGAAGATGTTGAAACCGAGTCCGCCGAAGAGCATCTTTCCCACGCCGATGGCGAACACCGCTCCGAGAGCGGTAAAGGAAAGCGAGAAATTGGGCGGAACGATGAGTCCCAGGAGCAACCCGGTAATGACCGCGCTTCCGTCGGAGACGGTGATCGGTTTTTTCAGCAGGTATTGAATCACCGCTTCGGTGCCCGCGGCAAAGACCACGGCGGTAGCGATGACAACAAGCTGATAGAAACCGAAAAAGAGCACGGCCGAGACAACGCTTGGGACCAGCGCCAGCACGACAAACCACATGATCTGTTTTGTCGTCCAGCGCGATTGCAGATGAGGCGAAGTCGAGAGCAGCAGCTCTCGCTCATTTTGTGCCTCGGTCACTGTTACGCTTGACATAGGTGCTGTGTTCTATCGTTGAAACAATATTGTTCGAAGCATGAATCGTCGTGTCGGCCTGCTCAGGAGGCCGACGCCTTGCGGTTGCGCTGCATGGTGATCACGCGCTGCTTTCCGAGACGCAGCCACTGCACCAGCGGAATCTTCGCCGGACAGGTAAATGCGCAGCTGCCGCATTCCATGCACACGGTGATGCCAAGTTCCTCGGCCTCTTCGAGACGGTTGAGTTCGGCCAGGCGCGCAAGACGTGTCGGCAGCAGATGCAGCGGACAGGCGTCGATGCATTTGCCGCACTTGAGGCAGGAAGTTTCTTCCTGCTTCTTGACGTCGGCCTCGGTGAGCACGACGATGCCCGATGTGGCCTTCATGATCGGCGCCTCGAGATCGAACTGCGCGACACCCATCATCGGACCGCCCACGATCACTTTCGCGGCGTCGTCGGTGAAGCCGCCACAGAAATCGA
>PKTF01000327.1 GCA_002869275.1 Ignavibacteria bacterium
AACGAAACATTCCGGTACATCGAAAACGCGGAGAACGTGGACGCCTCGCATGGTGCGGGCACGGGAACCGTGCAGATGCTCATCGCAAATCATATCGACGCGGTCATCACAGGGCGTGTCGGGCCTAAAGCGGCATCCGCTCTTGAAGCCGCGGGCATCAGGGTCGTGCTCGCGGAGGAAGGGGTTACCGTTCGCGGCGCCTGGGAGCACTATCGAAACAATGATTCACTACAGACACAATGAAAAGGAGCTATCATGCCAGGTATGGACAGAACAGGTCCGGAAAGTAAAGGACCGATGACAGGACGCGGTGCGGGCCGCTGCGGCGGCGCAGCCGATGCGAGGAACAACGATGAAGAACAGAATCTGACAACGCAGCGCGGACCGGGTCTCGCTCGCAGGCGCGGTCTGGGCGGGGGCGGTTCCAACGCAGCGGGCCGAGGCAGGGGAATGCGGGGTGGCGGAGGACGTGGACGCGGGCGCGGGGCCTGACGAACCGGCGCCGGACGTCTCATCCCGGGTGGTGTACGCATGAGGCCTGCCCCGCAAGCGAGACAGGCCTCACAATTACAATGCCGTGCGGAAAGTACAATCAGAACGGCAGGTCGTCTTCGTCCTTTCCGCCCGATGCGGGTGCGGAGGGCGGCGGTGCGCCACCGGACTGCTGGCCTCCGTCGCCGGCGCCACGGGAATCCAGGAACATGAAATCGTTGCACACCACTTCGGTGGTGTATCGCTTGTTTCCGTCCTTGTCATCCCAGCTGCGGGTCTGCAGCTTGCCCTCGATGTACACTTTCGATCCCTTCTTGAGATACTCACCGAACAGCTCGGCGAGCTTCCGCCACGCGACGATGCGGTGCCATTCGGTACGATCGACCAGGTTGCCGCTCTGATCCTTGTACGATTCGTTGGTCGCGATGTTGAACGTGGCGACAGGGATGTTGCCCTCGGTGTAACGCAGCTCGGGATCGGCGCCAAGGTGGCCGATGAGCATGACCTTATTCAGACCGTAAGACATAGTGAGTTCTCCTCAGTTTGTTCCCTAAACAAGTTAATTGTTAGGGAAAATGATACAGGAACGATTTGTCAATAGCAAGAGAAAACGCGGGGTATACGCGGCATCGCGGAATACACCGCTGTCACCGGCGAGCACCATGGCGTTACGTTCGATCGTCCGGATAAATGTTCCGTCGGTCTGGAAAAAATGCAGTGCGTCGTCGGTGACGACCAGCACACCTTTCCCTGAAGCTGTAATGCCTCGCGCTTTATCGAAGTGACCGCTGCCAAAGGCGAACAGGAAATTTCCAAAGAGGTCGAACGCTGCCACCCGGTGCGATTCGAGTACGTACAGCCTGCTGCCGCCCATGGCCATGGCCACCGGGTCGGTCAGACGACCGTCACCCGATGCAATGTCGCCGAACACATCCGTCACACGGTTGAACCCGCTGAATGCAATCACACGGTGGTTTTCTCCGTCGAGCACGTAGAGGTCCTCAAGGGCGGAATTGACCACGTCGAGCGGGTACCCGAAGCCCTGTTCGAGGCTGCCGGCATCGCCGCTCAGCGCTGCCATGAAATGCAGACCGCGATCGAAACGTGCGACCCTGTTGTTTCCTTCGTCCGAAACGTACACCGCCAGGCCGAGGCTGGCGTCGATACCGCTGGGACGATCGAACTGTGTGTTGTCCCAACCCGCGCCGCCGAATTCGCCGAGCTTTCCTCCCCGAATATCATATTTGTAGATGCTCGACGCCCCGGCGTCCACGACGAATACGCCGCCGAACTGGTCGACGGACAGTGCCACGGCCTCACTGAAATCACCGAAGCGGTAGTCCTCGACAAGCACTGTCTGTGCGGTCAGCAGTGGCGCGCACAACAGCAGCGGGAGAACAATACGGAGGAGACGCCGCTCCATGGGTCCTCCTAATGTGTATCGAAAATATCGACGATGGGGCTGCGAAAATGCAGGGGAAGTCCGACCGAGGAGTTCAGCCTGATTGCGAGGCGAACTCTCGGATAT
This sequence comes from Ignavibacteria bacterium, assembly GCA_002869275.1. GTDB lineage: Bacteria > Bacteroidota > Ignavibacteria > SZUA-365 > SZUA-365 > BM516. The sequence continues at coordinate 2,021 of PKTF01000327.1, forward strand.
TTCTCGGTATCGATCGGTTCGAGTCCGAAACTGGGCGAACGAAAGGCAAGGACGACAGTTTCACCCGGAGCGATACGGGCTTCGCGGCTTCGCTGGTCGTTGACAGTAAGAATAGCGGGGAATTTCCTGAGGGGATGCATCTCATCGGGTTCGGCGATGACAAGTTCAGGATCGCGCAGCACGATTTCAGTCTCACTCGGATTCGTGATGTGCAGCCGCATAAGCGCGCTGCAGTTCGGTTTCGAGCCAGGCATGAAATTGTTCCACACCTGCGTCTCCGCCGGAGCGACGGTGATGTAGTCGTACAGGCTTGGCGTGCCCGCGCAGGCGCTCACCACGAAGGCGAGCGCCGCGCAGAGCAGAAGCTTACTTGACCGTGACTGTAACAGGCTGGCTCTTGACATCCGTACGGTATCCGTCAGTGGTCTGGAAAGAAAGTCCGACGATTACCTGAGGATGCTTGTTCGCATCAAACGCAGGCAGCCCGATCGGCATGACGACGGGTACTTCTCGCGTTTCTTTCGGAAGCAGTCGAACGGTTGAAATCGATCCGTAGGAATCGGGAATGATCGGGCGGAAGCGCAGCAGTGCTTCACTGCTGGCAGCGCTCAACACTTCACCTTCCAGGAATCCGACGTTCATCTGCTTTTCCGTTCGGTTGATCAGTCGCACGGTAATCGTGCCCGAGACGTTCATCGTATTGCCCGTCTTCTCGGTGCTGACCTTGATATCGCCGTACTGAATGAAAAGCGAATCGGTGATGGCATCGGAGGAACAGCCGGCGAAAATCAGCATCGCAACGGGGAGAATGGCGAACAGAGAAAAGAAACGTTTCTTCATGTGAACTCGCGCAATAAAATGAAGGAATCGTTGAATAGACGGAATCTGCGTCTTGCATCGTGCTCGGACGCGGCAGGACGGCCCTGCGAGCGGGAAGTCGCTACCTCGACAATGCGGCTCCGCGACAGTATTGCCGGGAGCCGCCAGCCAATTTCATATGTCCCACAGAGGGAAAGACTAGTTGAGACGGAAGCGCACCGGAACCGAAACCTTGACGTTCACGGCCTTGCCGCGCTGCATGCCCGGCTTGAAGGTCACTTTCTTGACAGCCTCCATCGCTGATTCGTCGCATCCGCCACCAATGCCGCGCAGCACTTCGGTGCCGGTGACCTGCCCTGTTTTATTCACGTAGGCCAGGACAATAACCGTGCCCTCGACACCAGCGCGGATCGCCAGGTCGGGATACACGAGATGCTTCTTCACGGCTTCGAGTCCGCCGATGATCGTCGGCGGATCTTCCACCACCTCGAAATAGGTCTCATCCTCATCGTCCTCTTCGCGTGCGGGAGGTGCCTGAGGTGCTTCCATTTGTGTGTCGAGGTCAATTTCCGATGAGATGTCGATATCTTCGATGGCATCGGAATTTGGTGCCTCAATGGGGATGGGCGGACGCGGCGGGGGCGGAGGACGGTTTTCCTGACGGGTGTTTTCGATGTCCTCGACCTTCACGATTTCGTCAGCCGCCTCGATGACGACCTGTTCACGTGAGACATCGGGGAAGAAAGCGAATGCCGCGATAATAATGAGGAGTGCGATGATGAGCGAAACCTCGAAATACCGCCTGGCCTTTGCCCGGACGTCCGCTTTGGGGGTTTTTACGACAGCCATCGTCTAATCCTGATACAATATCTGAATAAAAAGTTCTCGCAACTCAGGTACAGCAATATACCTCTGTTGCGTAGGATTGTCAACATAACCTATACGTCAAAGAGGTCGGTTTTTGTTCCACCCGTCCTGGTTTTCGTGGGGTAAATAAAAATCGCCGCTGCGATATTGCATTTATTTTCAGATCACACTATCTTTGTTGACCCGCCTGGATGGCGGAATAGGCAGACGCGCTACATTCAGGATGTAGTATCCGAAAGGGTGTGCAGGTTCGACTCCTGTTCCAGGCACTGGCAAAATCCCTTCCCGTTTTACGGGAAGGGATTTTGTGCTTTATGCAGTATGCAGTACGCCAAAAACCATCGTTACACGGCTCCCGCCGTGCAACGATACCGTTCTGCAAATTCGTAATCGACTATTCCACCACCACCATTGTCCCAGCACGCCGAACCCCGCTTTCCGCAATGAGCATGTAGACTCCTGGACTGAGTTTCGAGTGAACCGGCAGCTGCAGCTGTGTGGTACCGGCCGGAAGTCGGCCGCA
>PKTF01000092.1 GCA_002869275.1 Ignavibacteria bacterium
TCTCTCTGAGTAACCTGAGAGCGATTGTTGGTCTGCCGTTTGTCAATGAGAGGAGGGCGGGCAATGATATGAGTTGAGCTTGCCGATATCCATGAGCTTTCTGCTTACAGCGTTCGGCGTATAGCGTCCCCGCGCAGCGGGGACCCCTGCGTTCGCCGCAGGCGAACCTATTCGTACCGTAACGCTTCGATAGGATCGAGGTTGGCAGCTTTCCAGGCGGGGTAGACGCCGAAAGCGATGCCGATAATGGAAGTCACGACCAGCCCGACGATGGCCCAACCGATGGGCAGCACCGGCGGAATGTCCAGCATGACCGCGAGGATGTTGCCGCCGCCAAGTCCCATGGCAATGCCGATCAACCCTCCTATCTGGCAGATGACCACCGCTTCAATGAGAAACTGCGTGAGAATGGTGCGTTTGGTGGCACCGATGGCCTTGCGTACGCCGATTTCGCGTGTGCGTTCGCTGACGGATACCAGCATGATATTCATGATGCCGATGCCCGCGGCGATCAGCGCGATGGCGGATACGGCGCCCGTGCCGGCGCGAATGAGGAAGGTCAGGTTGTTGACTTCGGAAATCAGTGACTCGTTCGAGACGATTTCGAAGTCGTTGTCTTCACCGGGAGGAACCCGGCGTGTGACGCGGAGGAGCCCGATGATCTCATCGGTCATGGCGTCGTAGGAATTCTGATCCGGTGCCCGCGCCTGGATATTTACCCGGCGTGCACGGCCAAAATGATTGCCGAAGGTGGTGAGCGGCATCAGCACGAAGTTATCGGCGTTACCGCCGAACATTCCGCCCTTGGGTTCGACCACTCCGATCACGCGCATGGGCGTACCGTTAATGCGTACTTCCTTCCCGATGGGATACTCGGTGGGCATGATCAAACGTACGATGTCCGCACCCAGCACGACCACGTTGCGGCCGTATTCGAGTTCCTGCTCGTTGTACACCCGGCCATCCTGCATGTCACGGTTCTGCGTGAAGATGATTTCCGGTGTGCCGCCGATGATCTGCACGTTGGGATTGGTCTTTTTGTTGCGATACTGCACCACACCGCCCCAGGTGTTGGCCTGCACATTCACGTACTGGGCGAGCCGACTGTTTTCGCGCACGTACATCCCATGCTCGATGGAGATGTCCTTGCGATTCCGGTACTTCATGCGAGAGCCCGGTCCGGTATGAATGGCCGGATATTTCTGTACGAGCAGGGTATTGGAACCGAGCACGTTGAAGCTGCTCTCGATCGAATCCTGCAGCACGCTGATGCCCGTCATGACTCCGATGAAGGAAAAGACGCCGATGACCACGCCGAGCAGCGTCAGAAAGGCGCGCAGCTTGTTGGCTTTCAGCGCCGCCATGGCCATGGAGATGCTTTCCCTGATGTCAATCGTTCGCATAGATTCTTCCGTTGGTGCAGATCACTGAAATATACCAAACTCCCGCGTCCCGCAGAAAGCGGGACTCATTAACTGCATACGCAATCGGTTGAAGCGAGTTGCAGGCGAAAACGATGGAAGGCGGTAACAGCCACGGCAGCAGCGGCTTAATGTCGTTGCGCATCTTCCCGTTTCGGCTTTGCGGGTGCGCGGAAAGTGATCCAGAGCAGTCCGGCGATAATGAGCACGAAGCCCGCGACTTCACGCATCCCGAACTGCTCTCCCAGCAGCATCACGGCGAGCGCAGTGGCCACAACAGGTTGCAGCGTTGTATAGGTGGCGACGAGCGTCGAGGATGACCGCTTGATGGCCCAGGTGTTGAGCACGTAATTGATGAGCGTGGGGAAGAGGACCACGTACACGATTCCGGTCCACGCCAGGGGAGGGAGTTCGGCGTAAGGGACCTGGGTGAGCTGATATGCGGAAATCAATGCGATGCCGCTGCCGCCGAAGACAAAAGTCCACGCGATCACGGTGAGCGGGGGAATACGCAGCAGTACCGGACGCGCCAGCACGAGGAAGAGCGAGTAGCTGAGCGTGTTGATCAGGATGAGCAGGTTACCTAGCGCCGTGTTCTCACTGAGCGAGAACTGCGTCACCTGCAGCATGATCAGTGCGCCCGCCACGGCCAGACCGATACCCAGGCTGCGTCCCCAGGTGATGCGTTCGATACCCATGGCCATCGCCACCGCCACGGTGAACACCGGTATGGACGGCATCAAAATCGAAGCGTTGGTGGCTGTCGTGTAGTTGAGTCCGATAATGAACAGCAGCTGGTTGACGAACACGCCGAAGAATCCCAGCATGGCGAGCGAAAGGAAGTCTTTACCTTTGGGGCGGACTCGATCGAAGCGCAATGCCAGCAGCATGAGCAGCGGACCGGCGAACAGCACCCGCATTCCCGCCAGCGCCAGGGGATGCACGTGTCCCAGCACGTATTTCCCGAATACGCTGAAGCCCCCGAAGCTGAACTGCACGAACAGCAGGGCAAGGTGCACGCGGATGTCTGGACGGGACTTTTCCATTCCGCAATGTACGCTTTTGGGGATTAAAGCACGGGGGATTCTGGGGAGATTACTCGGATGCCTCACCACCGATTACACGGATTTCACAGAGGGCTTATTTTCCTCATCGTTACACGGCTCCAGCCGTGTAACGGGTTTTGATGACGGCTCTTGAGAGCTCCCTGCAATTCAAACGAGAATTCCGTAATTTTCAAGTCTATACAGTTCTGAACAGAACCTGAAACTCATGCACGAACTCTCCATAGCCGAACAGATCCTGGATATCGCCAACGAGTACTCCGAGCGCGAGAACGTAAAGGCGGTGCAGGAAATCGAATTGGAAATCGGTTCACTTTCGGGAATCGAAGTCGATGCGCTGACCTTCGCGCTGGATGTGGTGACGAAAAACACCGTGCTCCACAATGCGAAAGTCACGATCATAGACGTCCCGGCCCGGGCGCGCTGTGAGAGCTGCTCGCATGAATTTCTGCTCGAGGACTTCTTTTCGCCCTGTCCCGAATGCGGTGCCTTCCAGACCGAAACGATTCAAGGACAGGAACTGCGCGTAAAATCTCTGATTGTCAATGATGGATAAAAGGTACTGCCATGTGTGACACCTGCGGATGCACCCAGCCCGACGATGCCGTCACGATCCGTAAACCGGAAGACGCACATATTCACGAACACACCCACGCCGATGGCCATTCGCACACGCATGAACATCCGCATGCGTCCGGACAGGACCACACAGACCCGCATGCGCACGACCATTCGCATGATCACGATCACACGCACGACCATTCGCACCCGCATACGCATGATCACGAGGGACGCAGCATCGCGGTGGAAACCGACATTCTGCAGAAGAACAATCTGCTCGCCGAACGCAACCGCGGCTACTTCGAGGCAAAGAATATCCTCGCGCTGAATCTGGTGAGTTCGCCGGGTTCGGGCAAAACCAGTTTGCTCGAGCGTACGATCCGCGAACTCAGCGGACGCATGGCGATTAACGTGATCGAAGGCGACCAGCAGACGATGAACGACGCCAACCGCATTCAGGCGGCCGGCGCGCCCGTCGTGCAGGTCAATACCGGCAACGGCTGTCACCTCGACAGCGATATGGTGCACCGTGCGGTCAAACAACTGCAGCCCGCCGACGATAGCGTGCTCATGATTGAGAACGTGGGCAACCTCGTCTGTCCCTCGTTGTTCGACCTCGGCGAATCACAGCGCGTGGTCATCATGAGCATCACCGAGGGCGAGGACAAGCCTCTCAAATATCCGAACATGTTCCGCAGCTCACAGGTCTGTATCATCAACAAGATGGACCTGCTTCCGCACCTCGATTTCGATCTCGAAAAAGCGAAGGAATATGCTCTGCAGGTCAACCATCACCTGCAATTCATCGAACTGTCCGTAAAAACCGGCGAGGGCTTCGACGCCTGGCTTCAGTGGCTGGAGCAGCGGACGAAGAAATGATCACACGGGGAGGAAAACATCTTTTCGGCATTGCCGTCGCTCTGCTGCTGTGTACCGCCATGACAGCAGCACAGCAGCGCATTACCGTGGTGGAAAGCAGCACCCTCGACGGCGTTGCCGACGTGACCGTGGTCAATCCCCGCAGCGGCTATTCCACCCTTACCGATGCTGCCGGACACGCCGCGATCGAACGCACGTCCCCCGAAGACACCCTGTACATCCAACACCTTGCGTATTATCCGCAGCGGCTGACGCTCACCGAGATTTTGGAAGCGGGCGGACGCATCCGCCTGGTCGAACGCCTGTTGAACCTCGAGGAAGTCGTTGTTTCCGCCAACAAGTGGGAGCAGAACCGGCGTGAAATTCCGCATGAAATTCAGATGATTACCCCGCGTGAGATCGCGTTCAGTAATCCGCAGACCGCCGCCGACATGCTCGGGAATCTCCCCGATGTGTTCGTACAGAAATCGCAGATGGGCGGCGGCAGTCCCGTGCTGCGCGGCTTCGAAGCGAACAAGGTGCTCGTCGTGGTAGACGGCGTGCGGATGAATAATGCCATCTACCGCAGTGGACATCTGCAGAATGTCATCGCGCTCGATCCCGGCATTCTCGAGAATGCGGAAGTGGTGTTCGGTCCGGGCTCGGTGATCTACGGCAGCGACGCGCTCGGCGGCGTCATGGATTTCCACACGCGGCGTCC
>PKTF01000168.1 GCA_002869275.1 Ignavibacteria bacterium
AAAAAATGGCGGGATTCTATACCGTACCGAATTCGGTACTTGGCGCATCATGGCGCGAATAAGAAAAGGATAGCAGAATCCGGGCCGAACGAAACGCACGCGGCAAAACAATAGAAGAGGGCGAGACCGTCAGTGCCGTAAAGTCTCGTGTCCTTCGGTCAGAAGGCACGTGCTTCCCGAGGACGGCTTCGCTTGAGCTCAATGGAAGGCTCCGCGGCCATCCTCGGGAACGGCACGCGCCAACGGGAGTTTTCTTGCTGATGAAAGAGGCGTTATCGGGCCTCAGGACCAGTAATCGTGAACAGAAACACCTACCGGTATATTTTTCGCTTGCTTTTGGGCTACATAAGAAAAAACTGTGATCGCGTCCGCTGAAGTCAAACGCTCATGGATCGACCCCGAACATACCATCCCGATTCTTCGTCAATGCGAGATTCTGGATCTGCCGCGCTCAACCTACTACTACACGCCGCGTGTAGACGAGAGCGACGAGAATCTGCGCATTATGCACGAGATCGATCGGATTTACACCGACAAGCCGTTCTATGGGTATCCGCGGATCACCCAGGAGCTGTGCACACGTGGTTTGCATTGCAACCACAAACGCGTGGCACGACTGATGCGGGTGATGGGACTGGCCGCGACCGTACCGGGGCCGCATACGAGCCGTCCGAGCACGGCGCATCCGGTGTATCCGTACCTGCTGCGCGGCAAAGCCATCACCGTGCCGGATCAGGCATGGTGCGCCGATATTACCTATGTTCCCCTGCACGCCGGGTTCATGTATCTCGTAGCAGTTCTCGATTGGTTCAGCCGATACGTGCTGGCATGGGCGTTGTCGACGACGCTGGATGCCGGGTTCTGTCTCAATGCCTTACGCGAAGCACTTCTTGTCGGGCGCCCAGAGATTTTCAATACCGATCAAGGAAGGCAGTTCACGTGCGACGAATGGCTGGCTCTGCTCCATGCGCGGCAGATCCGCATCAGCATGGACGGGCGCGGTCGGTTCTTCGACAATATTTTTGTCGAACGATTCTGGCGGACGCTCAAGTACGAAGAGATCTATCTCAAAGAATACGCCGACGGGCGCGATCTCACGCAGCAGTTGCAGCGATATATGCAGTTTTACAACACCGAGAGAAGACACAGTATGCTCGGAGACCGGACGCCACGAGAGACGTATCTTGGGCGCACGCCCCATTGAGTCCGGTCTCGCTTGAGCTCTCAGATGGGCTCCGCGGCCCGGACTCAAAGGGCTCGCGTGCACCCAACGTATATACCTTAAACAACCCCGAAATCTGTCCAATGGATGGGGGTAAGCTCAATCCTGCTATCACCCTGCCAGAACAACGCTGATTCCTCGATGATCAGGCATTGAGGATACAGAGATGAAATAGCCCCGTAAGATTCTACTCCTACGGGGCTTTTACTATTTCGTACTGCTTTTGATGTGCATACAGGAAAGGCTACGTATTTATACCAGCATCAGGTTTTCCTATGAGCCACAGGATATTCCATCTCCCACAACTCTACTTAAATACTAACTCCGATGCCTACTGATAAGTATGCCCCTTGCCACTCATCCTCCACGGTCACATGTCGTCCTGAACTGCTAGTCTTTAATTTATAACTCGCTTCGGCATTTACTGACAATGAATGGTTCAGTGGTAGAATAACACCTAATCCAGCACTCCAACCAATAGGGATGCCGTCTTGATCACCTGTGAATATTCCAACTCCAACCTTTGCATACGGAATAAATACCGAGTCGCCAGCCCCAAATGCGAGAAGGAAGTGAGGCATTACGAACCACGCATCTGATGAGAGGGACTGTTCATCACCGCTCTTTTCACTACTCACAGAGGAAGTCCAGTAACCACCTTCAATCTCAACAGCTGTTGACTTTCCTATCCACCATATTGAGATGATAGATAATACAGCACTCCATTCTTCAGCACTAGAATACGACTTGTCGCCCAGCCCAATATTGTGATAATCATGTGACTGGTTCGAATAATGGCCAGCCATATTAAAGAATAATTTGTTATCGTTTGATATAGATTGCGCTTCAACATCTGTAGCATATATAGCTACGATCAATGTGGCGAAGAGTACTACTCGGTTAGTTAGATATTTATGTGTAAGCATAATAGCCTCTAGTAATTGTTCATATGCACTCCTACCGAATCAACATCATATCTGCCATTATCTAAAAGAGTATTGCGAGTATATAAATTGGGCGACACTCTGCGTTCTTAACTCAGTATCTCTTTCATACTCTGCTGGTGGACACGGTGGTCCTATTGGCTCATCCTGCCAATAATCGTCTTCGAGATAGCTATGGCCCAAGCACTTACTACAGTCACTATATTTACAGTAACGCTTTCCCGTTTCAATAAACACTTCTTTCGAAGTCGCCCATCCTGCTCTTGCGGCTTCTTTGCAAGCAATTTTCAAGTCATTCATAAACCTATGGCAATCATGGTACTCTCCGAACCACAACCATACTCCAGTGACCGGTAAATCGTTTGCCCATTTAAAATACTCTCGCAACCTGCGGGGGTCAAGTTGAATTCCCGGAACCTCTTCCGGGTATAAATTGCTCATACTAAACAGCAACGTCTTCGACCCTAACTCATGAACAGAATCAGCAAGCTCGTCAAAATCATCACCGTATCCATTATCTATGATCTCATCACAATACTGAGCATAATCTTTTCTGTGATCCGACCACACATGGTCAGTATAATTCGAAATGATGAACCGAGACTTAAACACATTGTTTACATAATAATGGAATCTTGTTAACTGCTTTATAGTCTTAAAAGATGATAGCGAATAATCAACTTTCTCAATATTTTGAGGTTCATCCATATACACTGCTCTAAAGCTCTGTGGCTCCTCGATACCCATCTTGCTCATATATTCATCAACTTCATTGTTGTAATCATGAAGTCGATCTACGCTGAGACTGTAGACTTGTAAGATGATATCTCTTTTCTCCCAACCTGCCATGATTGCTGGATAGTAGAAATCGGTCGCCGCTGGCAGAACTAAATAGCATATACATGTTTCTTCACGCAATTTCTTGAACAACTCAATCGCCTTCCTATGCTTTACCTTTGCTACTTCGGTGCTATCATCTTGTTCTGGTAAACATCTGAATGGAATAAGAACCGTGATGCACTTATCAGGATTACTTGACTTCGTTCCTATAACCTCATGATACCCTCCTCTGATCACACATCGGCCATAATCATATTGTTCTCGGTCGTAGCATGGTTTCATCGTACTCATTGATTTAACACCTCCTGCTAACGAGTGAATATGATTACTCAGGCAACTGCAACGATGACAAGCTCGTACATCGCATATGTTGTTCCGTTAAATGTCCAAATTCCTAGAGTATAGGTTCCCGGCATCTTCAACACGAAGTCAACGAGAGTTGTACCACTCCAAGTCCCATCAGTCTACCGGATTACCGGGATCGACCCTTGCTTATCACCCAGCGTGGCCGCATTGTTGAGGAACGATATCTGAACCTCTTCAATCGCCGTCCCACCGAAATCGAATGATATTGCATTTTCCCATTCTGTCCCTGCACGCAAGAACACGATTTTCCGAAGTGGAACAGCAAGACTTGAACTGTCGTTCCATGTCAAATGCGAAAAATTCCACTGATTGGCATCAGCTACTTTCTGCTTGTTATCGGTTTCCAAAGCAGTAACCTTCGGTTCGGCATTGATCGACAAAGGTGTTGTTCCCCATGTCTGACTAGCATAGGTTGAACTCAGATAGAAATCGCCAGCTACTGCTCCAATCTCAGCATAGGCGATGAGTTCCCTTGGGTCTTGCGGGCAGGCATTCTTCAAATCGATCCATGAACGAATTTGTGCCGGACTACACTTTCCTCTTCCATTTATTCCCGTCATAGCTCCTCCAATGTCACAATGTGTAACGTATGTTTGAATGACAAGGAGATTGTATCGTATAGAATTCACAATGTCAAGAGCATGTGCTCTGATACTCATTTTTTGACATAAATGTCTAATCACAAGCAGATCTTAAAATATATCATGCTAGCCTCTAAGAGAAAGATTGTGGACTTTCTCTTTGTCGTCAAACAAAGCAGAGGCCAGCATGAAGGTTACACGGAAAGTATCGCAACTG
>PKTF01000305.1 GCA_002869275.1 Ignavibacteria bacterium
CGACCCCAGGCGAGTCCGCGCGGATCCACATGACCGAGCACGGAAATCAGCAGCGTATCGGCGCCGGTATAGCAGGTATCCAGCATGGGCACGAGCATGGTCTCGATTTCACCATACAGATGCGCGAACCACCGCTCGACCCGCCGCGCGGCGAATTCATAGTCGTAGTCCTTGAGATCGATGAAATTTGCGTTGGGCAGCTCATTCCGCGACATGCGATTTCGCAGGCGCGTAAGTTCCGTGCCGGTATTCGGATACCAGTACCCGGTCACGAAAAACGGGATCGTATCGGTCAGCACCTGGAATTCCGGCAGCAGCGGTCGTTCGAGATCGATGCGCAGGGGTACCGTCGCGGCGAAATTCTCGGGCACCGGCGTGGTGAAAGGCACGGCCGCGGCGGCCTGGTAGCATTGCTTCGCGCCGGGTTCGAGATGATATGTTTTGCCTGCGCGCAGACAGATGTCCGGGGAGAAATTCCCGGCATTGTCGGTGCGGCCGGAGGCCACGATGCGTCCGGTGGCCGGATCGATGATGTTCATCGCGACCTGCGGACCCGGCCTGCGTCGCGCTTCCCCGCCGCGAAGAGGCTCGACAAGCTGCACGTCGGCGGCGACCTTGATGCAGTACGGCACTTCGCCACACCAGAGATCATAGCCACCGCTGCCGCCCGGTCGATCCGAAGCCAGGAGAATCTGCGTGCGCTCCGGTGTGATGAAGGGGAAGCAGTCGTTGTGCGCGCTGTTGATCGGCTCCGGCAGCCGCTCTGGTTCGCTCCAGCCGCCGTCGGGCAGACGCGTGGAACGCACGATGTCATATCCTTGCTCGGGCCAGCGCAGGGTGGCGAAATACAGGGCGCCTTCGGGACTGAAATGCGGCGACAGTTCTCCGCTGCCCGAAGTTACCGGGTACGGCAGCTGCACGGGCTCGCCCCAGCTGCCGTCTTGCGAACGCATACTGATCCACAGCGTGGGAATGCGACGTCCTTGCGATTCAACGCTGGGAGCATCATCCACACGGTCGGAAGCAAACACCAGCATGCTGCCGTCGGGAGACACGGCCGGCTGCGCATCCCACCAGGGCGAATTCACCGCTTCAAGCGGCGTCGGCGTGCTCATGGCGCCGGTGATCGAGGTGATATGAAACAGGTCCGCACCGCCGATACCGCTGCCGAGATAGGTGCCGCTGCTGATATACATCTCGCCCTTGCTGTCGAACGCCATCGTCCCGGTGTTGACCTGTCCGAACACCTCCGGCTGATAAACCAGCGGCGACCGCCACTGCTCCTGAACATCGAGCTGCAGTGCGGGATCGTCCGTGAGTCTGTCGGAGAAAAACACGGCTTCGCCGTAGCGGAATTCCGCCGAAAGCTGCTGCGCACGTCCTTCAGCGCGACGGTTGGAAGTAAAGAACAACGATCGCTGATCCGCCGTGAGAACGGGCGCAAAATCATCTGCAGCGCTGTTGACGGCAGAACAGTTGTATATGGGAAGGTCACTTTTCGCATGACCGACCGGACGGTCGCTGACAACGGATTCGCCACCGCCGCAGGCTGTTAGCATCGCGGCAATGAGGAGCAGGACTGAAGTGAACTGTTTTTTCATGCCGTCAATTCTCCTTGATCATCGGATAGAGGACGTCAAGACACACTTTGAATTTCCCGTCGGGATCGACGCTGATTTCGCGTACGCGCACCGCCGCATAGCTGATGGTCCCGTTGCGTTCGACGCGCACAGAGTACACCGCGCGGAATTCCAGCGTGGCTGCCGGATCCGTTTCAAACGGACCTTGCGTGATCTGTCGGAATTCTCCGATGGACCAGCCGTTCTGTCCGGTGGACATGTCGGTGAAGTTGAATTCATCCTCGGTGACATTGTCGCGAATATGCGTCCAGCCGGCACGGATCAGCACATCGGCCTCCACGCCGGGCAGCACCGACAGCACAACGAAATCCGTCACCTGGTTCGCAGGGATATCCGGATCGAAATGATCCTCGCCCTTCCCGACGACCGGCGTGAAGTTATAGCCGAAAAACTCATTCTGATCCCACTGGTAGATGCAGCGCGAAAACAGGATCGGCAGCGTATCGACAAGGACCTCGATCTGGAAATCCCGTCGTGGTCCGCAATTGGAAATCACGAGCGGCATGTTGTGTACCGTTTTCGCGGGCTGTCCGTGTCCGTTGGGCCAGACCACCTCGTCGGTGGCATCGAAGAGAATCGTGAAGCAGTCGGTTTCCCCACCTTCGATCTCCAATACGTCAGGCACGATCGTGAATCCGGGTGCCGGATCGTAGGCGGCGTTGAGCGTCAGCACGCCGCAATCGCCGATGTTCTCGAAACAGAGCTGCTGCAGTTCGCGACTGTAGACGCGCACGCGCCCCATGTCGAAGTCATACCGGTTCTCCTGCGTCTCGGTGATCTGCGGAGACGGTACGAGCCGGCATTCCGGACCGCAGCCGCGTCCGACGAGAATGATACGCGTGGTGCAGCGGCGCGCCTCCTCGGGTATGAAATGCTCGACGAGCACGGTGTCGGCGTAGAAACGGCGTTCGCTGGGACGGAAGGTGACCGTGACGGTACTGTTCTCACCCGTCGACACCGGTACGTTCTCCAGGGGCGTGACACTGAACACGCCGCGCAGAGTGAGTTGCTTGACGATGTTGTCGATGCGGTCGAACAGGCAGCCGTTGACCCGCAGGGGCACGACTTCATTCTCTTCGCTGCCCTCTCCCGGGGGCAGGGCCTGCACTTCGCCGAAATCGATGACAATTTCATCGTCCGGACATTCGCAGGTATTGCAATTGCGCGCGAGCACTTCCACCGTCAGGTTGATGGTCACCATCGCCTGGTTGGCACCGGTGCCGACGAGCTGATACTGCGTGACCTGCAGTCCGCTGTCCTGCGGCGTCGCTACGGCACGGAGGGCAAACTGTCCCATCGCCGCCACTTCGAACGGACGATCCGTGATGACTTCCCCGTTCTCACCGATCACATGCAGCGTTAGCTCCGAAGAATTCTCCGGTCCCGTCACGGTGAATGTCAGGGGCACGTCGCAGCCCGAGCGAAACACGATCTGGCTTGAATCCGAGAACAGCTGGCCCGTGGTCAGCGGCGCGCACACATCCTCGATGCGGATGGTACGGTCGAAGGTGCCGCCGCACGGCAGGTCGTCGGTCGCCAGCGTCACCACCATGAGCGTATCGCGGCAGAGCAGATTGGCATCCAGCGTCGTGGTACCCGTATTCTCATTCCCGACGATGAAGCGATATGCCGCGCCCGTCGTGGGAATGGGAAAACGGAACACCGTGTTGCCGTTGCGATCGGTGATGTCTTTCTCCAGCACCGTGCGCTGTTCGGCAGGGACGGTAAGGTCGTAGACCTCTACCGGAATCAGTTCGATGGCCCGTCCCGTGGCGTCCTGCACATGCACCGTGACTGTGCGCGGCACTGTCGGAGCAGTTTCAATCGGAGACTGGCAGGAGCCGAAGAGCAGCAGCAGGCCCGCGGCCACAAGCAGGGGGTGCAGCGCGTTGATATGTGTATATGATCGTATCATTGCGTCCTCCTGATTAAAACGTCACGCCGAGGCGCAGCAGCAGGCCGTGGCTTTCGTTGAAGTATATCGCCTCTTCACGCTCGGGCACATCGGAGCAGTCGCAGAGCACCGCGGTCGGAAGCTGCAGGTAGCGGTAGCCGATGTCCACCGACAGGTCGAGCAATTCCGACAGCGGGTAGTCCACCCCGACACCGATGGAAAAGAGCTTGGGGCCAGTGGAAAAGAGTTCGTCCGGTCCGAGTCTTTCGCCGGACTGGTCGTCGAAGACCGTACCTGCCTGCATGAAGAGGAAAGGCGCGAAGCAGTGCATCGACAGCTGATAGCGTCCGTGCAGAAACACGGGAAAGCGGTTGATGTCATTGGAATGGAAGTACGACGCGCCGAGCCCCACGCCCCATTGTCCGAAGCGCAGGCCGAACACGGCTTCGGGTCCGAAAGTGAACGCGTCGATGCCCACCTGGCTGTCGGATTCGTCCTCCCCGGTCAGGTAGCCGAAGGCGCGCAGCTCGACGAAGTACCAGTTGCGTTCGCGCTGACGGTCGTCGCAGGGCGTGACGATGCCCACGGGATTGTATTCCGGTGGCATGAAGGTGCGGGAATGCGTTTCCACNCGCGTCTTGATCAGGTAGCGCTCGTACTCACCTTCCTCCTGCTCGTAGATGACCTCCACGTTCTTGATGACCGTGCCGTCCTTGAGCCGAA
Organism: Ignavibacteria bacterium; assembly: GCA_002869275.1. Taxonomy (GTDB): domain Bacteria; phylum Bacteroidota; class Ignavibacteria; order SZUA-365; family SZUA-365; genus BM516. The sequence continues at coordinate 4,258 of PKTF01000305.1, forward strand.
CGACCTTGTCGTAGAATGGCTGTTCGTCGGCTGTCTGTGCGCCGAGCACGACCGGGAGCAGGGCAAACAGTAATACAAGCCATATGCGATGCCGCCGTACATGTGATAAAAGCGGGGGGATATTCATCATGGGAAGCCTCATCGACCTGGGCAAGTTTCCGGTAGCAGAGTGACAGATGAAATATAGGGTTCCTTGAGAAAAAACACAGGGGAATGAGAGCAGAAAATCCCCTCACTGTCTGCAATGGTCTCAGGCTGCATTCGTGATGTCCTGCATGAGAAAGGAACAAAAGGAAAGGGCGCCTCCAGCCAGGAGCGCCCTTTCTTCGTCATCTGCGCGAAGGAATGCGGGTCAGTCGCGGTCGATGACTATCGTTGCGCTCATGCGCAAGTCGGAACCCTCCGCAATGATGAAATACATTCCCGGTTCGCGAGTCGACAGGTCGATGCGATGCAGGCGCACACCCTTCGGTGCCGTTCCGCGGTACACTTCCCTCCCGAGCACATCCGCCACACGGATCACCGCGCCGTGCAAACTGGTCGCGGCAAGATCTACGGTGACCGAACCCGTGGAAGGATTCGGGAACACGGTGAGCCTTTCAGGAACAGGCGGAATCCGATCGATGCCGGTAAGCGTCACAAACAGACTGTCTGAGCTGCGCTCGCAACCCTCAGCGTTTTGTACAACCACGCGGTACCATCCGTTCGCCACAGCAGTGTGGGACTGCTGCGTCGCACCGGGTATCGCACGTCCGCCGAGGAACCACTGCCATGCGGCAGCGGGATCCGTAGTCAGCGCGTTGGCATTCTGCGTGATGACCGGTATGGGCGGAAGCGGCAGCACGGTTACCTGCACGGTGTCGGAACGCGCCTGACAGGCGGATGAATCGGGCAGCGTGACGAGTACATGATACTGTCCAGACTGCCTGCCTGTGATAAAACGTGTCGTGTCGCCCGTGTTCCAGAAATACGCGGCATAGCCCGCGCCTGCATCCAGGATGGTGCTGTCACCCGCACAGAAGGTCGTCGGACGCAACGCGGTGATCGACGCCGCCGGCGGACGGGGATCGATTGTCAGCATGCTTTCGCGGAAGGACGTATCCGTGCTTCTGCTTCCGTAGAGCACCATGAACCGTACCTTGTGGGGCACGCTGCTGAGATTCGGATTCTTCAGCCGGAAGCCCCAGCTGAAGTCCACGGCCGTTCCGGGGAAAAGCACCGTGCGTGTTTTCGGATTGCTGTTGTCGGGATAGGCCGGATCGAGTCTGATCAGATCCAATCCGCTCAGGTCGGTCCACCGCAGCTCGGCCCAGACATCGTCGAGATTGAGTCCGCCAGTGTTGGAGAGGGATGCCGTGACGGTAAACTCCGTCGGTGCCACATACGGCGGATCGGGACTGCAGCGCAGTACAGGCGGATCAACGATGAGCGCCCCGAGCAGCTGCTTGTCCAGAGCCGCGATGGGCAGGACTCTGCTGCAGATATGCTGCGCATGGAGATCATCCGTCGCGGTGACGGAGATCAACGGCATCCGGCGCGTCCCGCGATTGTCCGATCCCATCAGCCACTCCACGACATACTGTTCTCCGGGACCGACGAGCACGTTTGGCGAAAACCGCCCGGGATTCGCTGACTGCGGGAGTAAGGACAATCCCTCGGTGGACGGGAAGTCCAATCGGATCTCCGTAATAGTCCCGCTGCCTCGTCCTACATTCGCAATCGTATAACGTACGATGAACGGATTCGGCTCCACGCCGGTACCCGCGGCGTT
>PKTF01000209.1 GCA_002869275.1 Ignavibacteria bacterium
GACCGGAGGCTGCTGAGTTCGGTAACCTCCGCACAGTGGGATTCCCTGGCGCAATACATACAGACGGTGCTCAGCGATACGCGTTTGCGCGCGGCCGTCAGGCAGCTCCCTCGAGAGTGGCAGCAGACAGTCGGGACGGACGTCTTCGAACTGATGCGTCATCGCAGGGAGGAACTCCCGCAGCTGGCGCGTCAGTATTACCGTCTCGTTGCATCCACGGTTGAAATCCGGGGAACGCCGAAGGGTGATACCTTCGTCGCTGAGCGCACGCGTGATGGAATTGTGCAGATCACCTTGCGGCAGTCAGGGGGCACGCGCCGTTTTTTCCGTGAGTGTACCTCCGATGAGACGCGCGAGATCAGGCTCTTCGGGTTGGGCGGTCGTGACAGTATCCTGATCACCGGAGATGTCGATCGCAGCATCGACGTGATCGGTGTGGGGGGCAGCGATGAAGATGTTCTCATCGACCGGTCGCATGTGGCGGGGAATTTCTGGTATGTCACTCCCATTCCACGCGCCGAGCACAGCAGCAGTTTCTACGACGATGACAGCACGACGACGGTGGTGCTCGGACCCGGCACGACGTTCAACGGAAAGGAGACGCTTGCCGAGATGTCGCCTGCGGATCGTTTCGAGCCCCTGAATGAGGACCGGGGTTACGACCTTGGTCTGCATCGACGTCTGACCTACAATTCCGACGACGGCCTGCTCGTGGGCGGTGGGGTGGTGTACACCCGGTACGGTTTTCGCCACAAGCCGTATGCATGGGAACTGAATCCCTCCGTGGTGTATGCCACGACGCCGCAGGATATTCAGCTGACGCTCGATGCGCGGTACTACTCGATTGTGCCGGGTGTGATGGTCGGAGTGTCCTTCTTCCATACCGAGCTGTCGCTCGGACGTTTTTACGGCTACGGCAATGAATCGCCGCGCGACGAAGATCTCGAGGCGGATGACTTCTATCGTGTCGATCAGGAACGCGTGGACGTGCGGGCATTTCTCCGTTTTCGCTCGGCAGACCACTGGGTCTTCGAGATGGGGGCCGCCTATCGTTATTCGGAAATTGAGTTCGCGCAGAACAGCGCTTTCGCACTGTCACCGGTGTACGGAGCCGGCGATTTGAAATACGGAGAGATCTTCGGCAGCATCGTCTGGGATACACGCGATCATCAGCTGCTGCCGATGCGGGGAGCATACTGCACGCTCACGGGCCGCTATTTCCCGGTCGTACTCGACAATACGAGCCATTTTGCCGATGGCCTGCTGGACCTGCGTGCATATCTGCCGCTGCACCCCGATGTCACGCTGGCGTTGCGCGCCCGGGGACAGAATATCTGGGGTCGCCATCCATTCTACCATGCTGCCTATCTCGGTGGAAAAGACGACCTGCGAGGCTTCAGCCGCGAGCGATTTGCCGGGGATGCATCGCTGCTGGGCGGCGGTGAACTGCGCATCGCGCTGGGGTCGGTCAACCTGTTCGTGCCAGGGGAATGGGGTCTGCTTGCCTTCGGCGACGCAGGACGCATCTTCTACCTGGGCGAGGAATCCGACAACCTGCATTCCGGCTGGGGGGGTGGATTCTGGGCGGGTTTTCTCGACAAACGGATTGCGTTGTCCGCACTCTTTGCTCTGACGGAGGAGCGCCTCGGGCTATACCTGAACACGGGCTTCACGTTCTGACGTACGTATTTCTTTGTCGACGGACGTACGATCTGCTATATTACAGCGCCCTCAGTACTCTCCACTCTCACCGGCTTGACTGCTTGCAGATCAGCCGCGTTTGGCATACTTTTTCGATATTGCGGTAGGAAATTCCCGTACCAATGTCATGTCTCATGATGGTTGTCCCTCTCAGGCATATCGGCACCTTCCTCCTGCTGTGCGCGCTTCTTCTCGATGCGGGTACGGCCGAGGCTCAGCTTCTCGTGAAAGAGGAGTCACAGATTCGTTTTTCCGGACGGCTGTTGTCGCTGTATGGTGCCGGTGGTGCAGGCCTGTACCAGGGAGAATTCAACGGGGTGATCGGTGGGGCGCATGCCATGGCGGCGATCGGTTATTCGGTGTTTCCCGAGCTCACGATTGCTCTCACCGCGAATGTCGGGTCACTCGCGCTGGAACGCAGCGCCACCGACGTCGAGCCGGAATTGTATTTCTACCAGTTCCGCGAGGCAGGGGATGAGGTCTACGAGAGCACGATCGATTATACCGCGTTTGATCTGTCTGCCCAGTTGAATCTGCTTCCCTCACGCTACTACAACCTGTTCGTCTCCGCGGGTGCCGGTCTTACGCTGTACCGTCCCGAGGATTTTGACGGCGCCCGCCTGCGGCCCACCGCGGATTTTCCGGCGAGCATCGCCATACCCGTCGGCATCGGTGCCGAACACTTCCTCCTGCGTAACCTTTCCGTCCTCGTACTGCTGAGGAACACCTTTTTGTTCAGTGGCGACTTCGACGCATTCGATCCCGAGGCAGTGGCGGAGGAATATAACCGCAGCCCGAGCCGCGAGATAGCCATCCCTTCCTCCGGCGGAGACAGCTTTCTCTCGCTGTCAATCGGACTCCGTCTGTTCCTTTTCGAGAGTGACGACTTCGACGGCGACCTGCTCGGCAATGAGGAGGAGTCAAAGCTCGGTACGAATCCGTATGACGTGGATACCGATGTCGATGGTCTGACCGATTACGAGGAAGTGCGCATCTATACCACGGATCCTGTGCGTGCTGATACGGATGACGACGGGCTGGGCGACTATTTCGAGATCACCAAGTACGGGACGGACCCCGTCAAGCCGGATACCGATGATGACCGACTGACCGATGCCGAGGAGATCGAAGTCTACAACACCGATCCCCGGAATCCCGATACGGACGAGGATATGCTCAGCGACTATGAAGAAGTCATCATGTACGGTACCAATCCCCGCAATCCCGATACGGATTATGACGGGCTCGACGATTTCGCGGAAGTCAAGGTCCACAACACCAATCCCCTCAGGCCCGATACGGACGATGACGGGATATTCGATTTCAACGAGGTGGTGACTTACGGCACGAATCCTCGAAGCGAGGATACCGACAACGACCTCCTGCTCGACTATGATGAAATCGCCTATTACGGCACCAACCCTCTCAACCCCGACACGGATGAAGACAAGATTCCGGATTCGGAGGAAGTGTTCGATACGCGCACGAACCCGCTTTCGCAGGACGTGGCTGAAGAATACCGCCCTGTGACCTCGCGTCCCGCACAGCCGTATTACGCCGAGCTTGTGGAGACCCGGCCACTGCCGGGTGGTGGTGTTTCTTACCTGATCGAACCGGTGGTGTCGAGGCGCCTTCCGCGTCCGACCGGTAACATCGACAGCCTCATGGCCGCGCTGCCGCGGTATGACAGCACGTTCACACGTCGTCCGGGGGAAAGCAGTTCCGAAGCCTACGCACGTTATCGGCGCATGAACCTCCAGTCGGGATCCACGCAGCGCCAGTCGACGTCACCGCGCGTTCCGTTGCGCATCGATTCTCTCAAGCTGCGTCAGGGCGACATGCTGTCTTTCACCAACATCACCTTCGAGTTTGACAGGGACGAATTGCGAGAGGAGTATCTCCCGATCCTCCGTGAAGCCGCGCAGCTGTTTCACAACAATCCCGGCATGGTGGTGGAAATCCGCGGGCACACCGACGTTGACGGTGAGGACTTCTATAACCAGGACCTCTCTGAACGCCGTGCGCAAACGGTCAAGGAGTTTCTCACCGGTGAGGGTGTGAGTTCGGCTCGATTGCGTACGGCAGGTTTCGGGGAGCATCAGCCTATCGCCGACAGTGACACCGAAGAAGGGCGTGCGCTCAACCGGCGCGTGGAATTTTACGTCCTCTCACTGCAGAATCGGCAGGAAGGAATGCGGTGAAGTTGCACCGCAGCAGACATACGCGGTGGTTGATTGCGGCGGCGACGCTCTGTCTCCTCGCGGCAGACCTCACGGCTCAGCCCATGGGAGGCTGGCCCGGTCGTACGCGATACGCCGACGGCCGTTTTTCCCTCACGGTGCACGGGGGTGCGACCAAGTATTTCGGAGAATTTTCCGATCAGCTGATCGGTCCGGCAGCAGGCCTGCAGCTGCGTTACGCGATGAC
>PKTF01000258.1 GCA_002869275.1 Ignavibacteria bacterium
CCGGGCGAGTCCGACAGCGGACCGTTCCCTGTTCTGATCCAGGCGACTGGAGAAGATAATATCCCGAGACCGGTGGCGCAGTTCACGGTGGCCAACGTCGCTCCGGATGCATGGTTCGATTCCACGATCGCGATCAATACCGATTTTCTCGAGGGAGCGCATTCCCTCACCGTGCGGGTGGACCGCGACAACGTGGTACAGGAACAATTCGAAGACAACAACACATACATTGCGTCATTCTTTGTCAAGCCTGATACAAGCAGACCTCAGCTCGACGTGACCTTTGACGGCTACACGCCGCTCGATGGTGATTACATTCGCTACAACCCTGAAATCGTCGTGGAGCTTCGCAGTAACAGTCCTTACCCGATTCCGTCCACCGACCATTTTACCGTCACCCTCGATGGACTCGAGCTCGATCTCGACAGCATCGACCATGATTTCACTCCCTCGACGAAGGACTCTCCCGCACGCCTGCGTTTCCAGCCCATTCTTGAAGACGGCATCTATTATTTCGGCTTCAACGGGATGGACGGCAAGGACATCATGGTGTACGAGGAAGTCCGTGAGATCCGCGTACGCGTCAGCACCGAGAGCCGCATCGCGGAACTGTATAATTATCCGAATCCCACGGAAGGAGAGACCGCGTTCACCTTCCTGCTCACCGGAACTGAACCGCCGCAGGAAGTGGAAGTGAAGATTTATACCGTTGCAGGGCGTCTCATCCGAAAGCTGAGCTACCCCGCATCGGCCATGCGCATCGGATACAATGCGCTGAAGTGGGACGGGCGGGACGAGGATGGCGACGAGATCGCCAACGGTGTGTATTTCTATAAGATCATTGCGAATTTCCCGGATACATCATTTGAAGAAATCGGCCGCATGGTGATGATGCGTTAATCACCGCCAGCGGCCATAAAGGCCGTGCATCTCCATTTACACAGCTTCTATTCCTTTCTCGCTGGAACGCTTTCGATCGACCGGATCATCGCGCTGGCAGGAAAGGCAGGGTATACTACGCTCGCGCTGACCGATACCAACAACGTCACCGGAGCAATCGAGTTCTACGTCAAGTGCCGGCGTGCGGGTATTCGTCCCGTCATCGGCAGCGAACTGCGTGCCGGAAATGTGCGCCTGGTCGCGCTGGCGAAGAACTGGGATGGCTATGCGGCGCTGTGCTCCGCGCTTACGGAATTGGGAATGTCGCATCCTCCGGCACGAATTGCCGTAGATGACTCTGAAGCCGCGGACCATGCTGCAGAGGAAACGTCCGGGCGGGCGCATGCGGCTTTTCTTTCTGATCTGTGCGGAAGACATCTCACTGACGACGTGATCATCCTCACATCAAACTTGGAATTGCTCGAACAGCTTCCTGATACGTGTTCATCGAAGCTGTACGGAGAACTCCTTGTCAGTGAAGAAGGGAACTGGCCGCGGATCTTCGCCAGGGTGAAGGAGAAGCACCTTCCTGTTGTCGCGACGAATGACGTGTATTTCGGCGCAGACGCAGGGAGACGGCTCCACGGTATTCTTCGCGCGATTTCGACGAACACGACACTCGGGACGCTCCCGCAAGGCGAGGTTGCACACCGAAGCGCATGGTTCATCGGTGAGGATGAGTTTCGGGAATGGTTTCGACATGTGCCCGAAGCCCTCACGGCACGGGAGGAGATCCTCGCACAATGCGACCTGCAGTTCGATCTCGAGAGCAGCAAGTTTGCGCGTTACACGGATGTACCCGAGGACACACGCATGCAGCGCCTGCGCGTTCTCACCGAGGAGGGCTTCCGGATCCGCTATCCCAGCGGTGCTCAGGAAGCGCGCGATCGCATCGAGAAGGAGTTCGCGATCATCCGTGACCTGGGATTCGTCGATTATTTCCTGGTAACCTGGGATATCATCCGGTATGCCCGGCACCGGAATTATCCATATGTGGGACGCGGTTCGGGAGCCAACAGCATCATCGCCTACTGTCTGCAGATTACCAATGTGGACCCCATCGAACTGGATCTTTTCTTCGAGCGGTTTCTCAATCCCGAGAGGAAATCTCCGCCGGACTTCGACATCGATTTCTCCTGGCGAAACCGCGACGAAATCATCGACTATGCGTTGAGCAAATACGGCAGCGACCGCACGGCGATGATCTGTACGCTCTCCACATTCAATCCGCGCGGGGCACTGCGCGAGGTCGGAAAGGTGCTCGGGTACAGTGCCGCCGAAATCAAACAGATCACCAGCTTGCTGCCAGGATACGGATCGGTGCGCGACCTCATGGATAAAAAGAGTCCGGTGCGCCGCCATATGGGACATGTCCTCGAATCACGTTACGGGATGGAATGGTCTCGCGCAGCACACGCCGTGCTGGAGTTTCCGAATCACTATGGAATTCACTCGGGGGGAGTGATCCTGGCCCCCGATCGAATGACGCGTTACACACCAACGCAGATCGCGCCCAAGGGCGTGCGTATTACGCAGCAGGATATGTTTTCCATGGAAGATTGGCGCCTCGAGAAACTCGACATCCTCTCGACACGCGGGCTCGGGACGTTTGAAGACACCATGCAGGAAGTGAAGCGCCGTACGGGAAAGCTTCCACCGGTCATGAAATACCAGATCGCCTGCGAGGATCCCAAGACGCGTGAAATCATGCGCAAGGGAGAAACCGTCGGCTGCTTTTATGTCGAATCACCTGCCATGATTCAGCTCCTGAAGAAACTTCGCACCGACACCTTCGAGATGCTGACAGCAGCGAGTTCGATCATTCGTCCGGGAGTGGCGCAATCGGGAATGATGCAGGCGTTCATCGAACGCTTTCACGATCCCTCGAAGATCAATCCGCCACATCCGAAGATGGCCGAACTCCTCCGCAGTACCTATGGCGTCATGGTGTACCAGGAAGACGTGATCAAGGTCGCGCATTTCATCGGCAGGCTCAGCCTGGGTGAAGCTGATCTGCTGCGAAGGGCGATGTCTGGCAAGATGCGATCGCGCGAGGCGATGAACGCTCTGAAAGAAACGTTTTTCAACGGCTGCATGAGGGAAGGAATTGAGGAAGGCGTTGTGACGGAGATCTGGCGGCAGATGGAATCCTTTGCCGGGTACTCATTCTGTAAAGCGCATTCGGCTTCCTACGCGGTGCTGTCTTTCCAGGAAGCATATCTCAAGGCACGCTATCCGGCGCTGTTTCTCTGCAGCGTGCTCAACAATCAGGGCGGGTATTACCGTCCCGAAGTCTACATTCAGGAGGCGCGGCGACTCGGCCTGCGGGTGCTCCTCCCGGATGTAAATGCCAGCGATGAACTGCACTTCTGTCCCGACGACCGTAGTATCCAGCTCGGATTCCTCCACATCAAAGGACTCTCCGAACGCAGCCAGGAACGTCTGCTGACTGAAAGGAGGGAACATGGCAAGTTCGCAGGTTTCATGGAGTTTCTGACGCGCACGGGATTAACCTATGAGGATAGCAGCATCCTGGTGCGCTGCGGTGCCTGCGACGGGTTGAAGGAAACGCGTCCGGCGATGCTGGTGAAAACACGCCTCCACAGCAACCGGGCACGGAAGCCCGAGAATTCAGTCGGTATGCAGCTGGAATTCGATTCATTCGATGATGACCTGGAACAGCTGGAGCCGTATTCCGCGTCGCAAATCGCGCAGATCGAACTCGAAACCTTTACGTATACCGTATCCACGCATGTGCTCTCACACTTTGCAGCCGAGTTGGAGGGAACAGTAAAGGCCGACAGGGTCGAGCAATTCGTCGGACGTCGCATACACGTCGGCGGGTGGATGATCGCCGCGAAACTTACGCGCACGAAAAAGGGACAGCGAATGATGTTCATCAATCTTGACGATGCCGTCGGCCGCATCGACGTGGTGATATTCCCACGCTGTTTCGACGAGTACGCGCACCTCATGCGCACGGCAGGTCCCTTCGTTATTTATGGCAAGGTTGTCAAGGAATATGACGTGGTCAACATCGTCGCCGAGAAGATCGAGCTGCTGAAGAAGGAATGATACGGCAGGTTTCGCGCCGGGAAAATGACGATATTTCTCACATGACACGTTCAGGGACAGAAAATCCAATGCCGGAGAACACGAGTGCTTCCGGGTTCCA
>PKTF01000276.1 GCA_002869275.1 Ignavibacteria bacterium
GTTTTGATCGAGCGCAATAGCGGCGCTGATCATCGCTCCGCCCGATGTCGCGCTTTCCATGACCACGAGCCCCTGCGAAAGACCGCTGATGATGCGATTGCGTCTCGGAAAATTCGCGGCATCGGGCTTTGCCTCAAGCGGAAGCTCGGAAAGTACACAGCCATTCTCAGCGATCTGTTCGGCCAGTTCCCGGTTGATTCCCGGGTAAATACACCGCAGGCCGCTGCCCAGCACGGCAAGCGTGCGCCCCACATGTTTTAATGTGCTGCGGTGTGCTACGGTGTCGATTCCCAGCGCGAGTCCGCTGACGACGGTCGCACCATGCTCGACGCAGCTGCGGCAAAACCGCTCGGTATTTGCTCTTCCATAATCCGAGGGATTTCTCGTGCCGACAATTGCCACCGAAGCCGCGTCTCGCGGTAGAATGCTGCCGTGGACGAACAGGTAGAGCGGGGGATCATAGATGTTCTTCAGCTGGAACGGATATTCATCATCTGCGATGGTCAGATAGCGCAAACCGGATTTTTCGGCCAGCGCGGCGTTACGCTCTGTGATCTGCCGCAGTTTTCCCGAATGCCGCTCTTTCTGCAACGCCACGTGGATGTTTTCCGCCATGACCGTATTGATGCCGGGAATCTGTTTGAGATCCTTCTGCCTGCATCGCAGAAGGTCGGAAAAAGAGAAAAAGTGCTTCAAAAGCGCATTGCCGCGGAGCGGACCGATGCCTGGAAGTAATGAAACGGTAAAATAGTCGTAGCGATGTACAGTGTGATCCTGCATGAGCTTCTCCCTGGAAAAAACGGAAATCTAGCAGTGGTTTCACTGCGGCGCAAGGGAGAAATGCGTAGAAAGTCAAGGTTGCGCGATGCTCTTCTTTTCAATAAGTTCAAATGATGAATAAAAATCGTGCCATGTTCGATGTACATTGACCGAAAAATCATATCGACGCAGTTTTTGTGCGAATTGTCGTCCTGTAAAGGCGCCTGTTGTACGTTTCCCGGAGGGAGCGGCGCGCCGGTTCGAGAGGACGAAACCGACATTCTCCGCCGGTGCTGGGAGCAGGTGAAGGATGATGTTCCTGAAGTCCACAGGAAGGAAGTCGAGATGTTCGGACTGTTTGAGCACGATGGCGAGGACCTGACACTGCGCTGTTACAACGATCGGGCCTGCGTGTTCGTTACCTACGAGGCTGATATCGCCAAATGCGCCATTCAGAACCGCTATCATAAAGGCGAACTGGATTGGCAGAAACCACTATCCTGTCATCTCTTCCCGATCCGCGTGCGGCGAGGGAAAACAGACAGGCTGCGTTTTGAAGAGTTTTCTGAGTGCCGCACTGCGCTCGATGCCGGTCGCGAACAGAAGCTGCCACTTGTCACGTTTCTCGAAGAACCTCTTGTGCGGGCGTTCGGTCAGGAGGTCTATCGTACGCTGAAAGAAAAAAGTGACGCCTACCACCGCACCAACGGGGAGGACGTGTAGGCGATGCTTCATCTTACTCAGTCCCAGAGACTGCAACAAAAACTTTCACCTGCGCAGGTGCAATACCTTAAAATACTTCAGCTTCCGGTGCTTCAGCTCGAGCAGAAGATTAAGGATGAACTTGAGATGAATCCTCTCCTTGAGGAGGGACTCGAGATGGAAGAGGAGCAGGAAGAGGTACTGGAGCTGAGAGCAGAGGATCGCGACAAGGACGATGAAGACGATGCGCTGAATACGCCAGAAGAGGTTGGGTCGGGTGATGAAGAGTACATGGAGAAGGAGATTCGCGAAAACAGCGATGAAGAGTACTCCTGGGAGGAGTTTTTCGAGAACAATGAGGGATCGGCGAGTGTCAATCAGTACTATGACGGCGAAGATGAGCGGGACGCTCCGATGCCGGCCAGGGTCACACTGCGGGAACAGCTCCAGGATCAGCTGCATCTTTTGAAGCTCACCGAGAGGCAGTCCCTTCTCGCTGAGGCCATCATCTGGAATATCGATGATGACGGCTACCTGCATTCGGATTTTCTGGAAATCGTCCGCGGTGTGAATCTTGAGGAACAGAGCGCTTTCACAATGGATGAAGCAGAAACGGTTCTGCGCCGCATTCAGCGTATGGATCCACCCGGGATCGGGGCGCGCAATCTGAAAGAATGCCTGCTCGTACAGCTGGAGCTGATGCCGAACACATCGGTACCGCGTATTATCGCGATACGTATTCTTCGCGAGTGCTGGGAGCATTTCGAGAAAAAACACTTCGACAAGATCATGCAGGATCTGCATATCGACGAAAACATGCTGAAAAAGGCATTCGAAGTGATCAAAGGGCTCAACCCGAAACCGGGTGAAGGCGACGGACTCGATTCCGTCAATTATGTCATCCCCGATTTTCTTATCACGCGCGAGGAAGGGGAGTTCGTCGTGCAGCTCAACGAACGCGGTGTGCCGCCGCTGCGGGTGAATCGGGCCTACAAGGAAATGCTGCAAAACCAGAGAAAACGTCTCTCCAGCGCCACGAAGCAGTTCCTGCGGCAGAAAATGGAAGCTGCAAAATGGTTCATACAATCCATCCACCAGCGACGCACGACGATGATGTCTGTGATGAGCACGATCATCGAGAAACAGAACGATTGGTTCCTGCATGGAAAGGGTAACCTGAAGCCATTGATTTACAAGGACATCGCTGACGAGATTGAAATGGATATCTCGACGATTTCACGCGTGGTAAACGGAAAATATGCGCAGACGGAATGGGGCGTCTTCGAATTGCGCTATTTCTTCAGCGAAGGGATCCCCACGGAATCAGGAGAAGAGATCGCGAACAAGGAAGTCAAGGCGATACTGCAGGAGATCATCGGCAAAGAAGATCCCAAGAAGCCACTCAGCGACCAGGCATTGACGAAAATCCTGCAGGAACGGGGATTCAATATCGCACGACGGACAGTGGCAAAATATCGGGAAGCGATGGATATCCCGGTTTCCCGGTTGAGAAAACGACTCGTATAAGATCGAAAAGGAGTTTATATATCGTGAGCAACGACAGAATAATCAGATCCACAACAGTGCTCGGCCTCATCCGCGACGGAAAAGCGGTTCTGGGAGCTGACGGTCAGGTCACGGTCGGCCAGACGGTGATGAAGCACCATTCGCGTAAAATCCGGAAGATGTACCGCGACACCGTCCTGGCAGGTTTTGCCGGATCTGCCGCTGATGCATTCACCCTCTCTGAGAAATTCGAGGCGAAGCTCGAGGAGTTTCGTGGAAATTTCGAGCGAGCCGCGGTGGAACTCGCCAAAGACTGGCGTACAGACAAATACCTGCGTCGCCTCGAAGCGCTGCTCGCCGTGGTCAATGCCGAGAAGGCCCTGATCATCTCTGGAACAGGCGATGTGATCGAACCGGACGATGGCATTGTGGCCATCGGGTCCGGCGGCAGTTATGCGCTGGCGGCCGCGCGCATGCTCATGCAGCATACGGATATGCCTGCGAAAACAATCGTGGAAGAGTCGCTGCGCACCGCCGCTGACATTTGTATTTATACCAACAGTAACATCGTGATCGAGGAATTGAGCTAGAATGAAAGAAGACTCATTTCATTACCTGCAGGGAACCCTGACGCCGAAACGGATTGTCGAGGAACTGGACAAATACATCATCGGTCAGGATAACGCGAAACGATCAGTGGCGATTGCCCTGCGCAACCGCTGGAGAAGACAGAACGTGTCCGAAGGGCTGCGTGACGAGATCATGCCCAACAATATCATTCTGATCGGTCCCACCGGGGTCGGCAAGACCGAAATCGCGCGTCGTCTCTCGAAGCTTGCCGGGGCACCGTTTATCAAGGTCGAGGCTTCGAAATTCACCGAGGTAGGCTATGTCGGACGGGATGTCGAATCCATGGTCCGCGACCTCGTGGAGATTGCGATCAACCAGGTGCGTGCCGAGAAGACTGCAGAGGTCCAGGAACGTGCGGCGGAGATGGCCGAGGAGCGCATTCTCGATATTATTTTTCCGCGCACCCCGCAGCAGCAGAACGACGAGGAGATCCAGTCGCAGACGCGTGAGAAGCTTCGCGAACAGCTGCGTGCCGGCAATCTCGACGAGCGGATGGTGGAAATCGATATCACGATGTCCTCCTCCGGGGGAATGCAGGTGTTCGGTCCGATGGGACTCGAAGATATGGGTGTCGATATCCAGAACCTGCTCAATAACATGATGACCAAGAAGAAAAAGAAGAGAAAGGTGAGCATCGCCGAGGCAAAGGAAATCCTGCAGCAGGATGAAGCTGAACGCCTGATCGATCCGGATGCCGTTTCACGCATCGCGCTTGAACGCGTTCAGAACGCCGGCATCATCTTTCTGGACGAAATCGACAAGATCGCCGGGGCGAAAAGCAGCGGTGCGGGAATCGATGTGTCGCGCGAAGGAGTACAGCGCGATCTGCTGCCCATCGTCGAAGGCAGTAATGTCAATACCAAATACGGCGTGGTACGTACCGATCACATTCTCTTCATCGCGAGCGGCGCCTTCCACGTGGCCAAGCCCAGCGATCTGATTCCAGAACTGCAGGGGCGTTTCCCGATCCGTGTCGAACTCGAGAGCCTTACCGAAGACGACTTCGTCAAAATTCTCACCATTCCGCGCAACGCGCTTCTGATCCAGTACGCGGCATTGCTCGAGACCGAGGGAGTAGAGTTGATCTTCGAAGAGGAAGCCATTCACACGATCGCACGTATCGCTGCAGAAGTGAACGAACAGGTCGAGAATATCGGCGCACGCAGATTGCATACCATTCTCACCTCGCTCCTCGATCAGATCCTCTATGACGTCCCCGATGTCATCAAGGAAAAAGTCGTGCGCATCACTCCTGAACTTGTCGATGAGAAACTTGCTTCCATCGTCAAGGACAGGGACCTGAGCCAGTACATATTATAGGAAGCAATCGTGACTGATAGTACGCATCTTAGTTCCTGGAGAAGCATTCCTCTCCGCATAAGCATGACGGTGGTGGTTCTCTCGGGCATTACATGGCTCGGGGGTACAGTATACCGTGCCCTGGTTGCCAACGAACTGTTCATCGCCGGCACGCTCGACTTTGATCCCGCCGTGCTTCCCGCGCAGGAGAGCATGTTGTATCAGCTCATCGCGGCTTCATCGCTCGTCATCGTTATTTCGTACACGATCACAATCATCAGTGCGTTCGTGGTCCTGCGGAATATACCAATCCGTTTCAAGGACCACGGCTGGCTGCTGATGTCTGCGATACTTGTCTTCATGTTCGTTCCGGTCGAGACATTTACCGCGTACCTCGATGTAAAGTTCATTCTGCTCTGGGAAGGAACGCGTGATGCCATTGCCGCACACGGACTGGAAGCATTTCTCGATGTGCGTTCTACAATGCGGGCGACATTATCGCATCGCATTGGAGCGCTGAGCGGACTGCCGGTCATGGCCGGATTCTGTTATTTTACGGCTCTTGTCGTGCTGATCTGGCAGCCGATGCGCAAGTCTCGGCACGGAGCATCCGAAAAAAAGGAAACGGAGGCCTGACCGATGGCAGCGATTGACAAGGACGCATTGCTGGAGGAATTGCGCGAGACATGTGAGCACCTCGGATACAGTATCCGTTATGAGAAAGGGGACTTCAGCGGCGGACACTGCATTCTGAAAGAAAAGCGCCTTCTTGTGGTGAACCGCAAGTATACTGTCGAAAAGAAAATCACCACGATTGCTCGCGCGTTGTCCGAACTCGGTGTGGACGCCATCTACGTCAAACCGGCCGTACGTGAACTCATCGATACCGAACGCGAGAAAAACGAAAACGCATGAAGGTAACACTGCAGACCCTCGGTTCCGGAACTTCACAGGGCGTGCCGGCCATCGGTTGTCACTGTGATACCTGCCGCTCAGAAGATCCACGCGATCAACGGCTGCGTCCGTCGGTGCTGATCTCCGCCAACGACAGCAATATTCTCATAGACACCTCCTCCGATTTCCGCAGCCAGATGCTTCGCTTCGGGATCACGCACATCGATGCCGTGCTGTACACTCATCATCACTTCGATCACATCGGTGGATTCGACGATCTTCGCCAGTACAACTTTCTCCAGAAAACAGCGATGAAGCTGTATGGGATGGAGGAGACCCTTGAAGAAATCCGCGTGACGTTCCGCTATGCGTTCGGGGCGGCGAAGCAGACAGGAGGTGGACTGCCGAGTGCGCAGCTGCACCCCGTGCGAGGCGAGCAGGCGTTCGATGTTGCGGGGATTTCCGTGATGCCGGTCCCGGTGCTTCACGGCGTGCTCCCCATACTCGGTTACCGCATTGGTAACCTCGCGTACATCACTGATACGAACGAGGTCCCTGCCTCTTCAATGCAGCTTCTCGAGGGACTGGATATTCTCGTCCTCGACGCATTGCGCCACCATGCGCACCCGACGCATTTTTCATTGAATGAAGCGATCGACACAGCGCGGAAGATCGGTGCGAAAAAAACGTATTTCACGCACATCGCACACAACATCATGCACCAGCGAGACAGCGTACTGCTTCCGCCGGACATGGAATTTTCGTATGATGGAATGCTAGTCACATCCCCTCTGGAGACCGCATGATCAATGCCGTGATTTTCGATCTGGACAACACGCTCGTCGACTTCATGCTCATGAAGCGGAATGCTGTGAATGCAGGGATCCGGGCGATGATCGATGCAGGGTTGAAACACTCGTTCGAAGAAGTTGACAGCGTTGTCGATCGCGTGTACAAGGAGCAGGGAATCGAATACCAGCGCGTATTCAACCAGGTGCTCACCGAACTCACCGGAGAAGATGACCACAAGATCCTCGCCGCGGGTATCATCGGATACCGCAAGGCGCGGGAGGCGAACCTAGTCCCGTATCCGCACGTGCATATGACGCTGTTTACACTGGCTCGCATGGGATTGAAACTCGCCGTCGTCTCTGATGCACCGAAACTGGAAGCCTGGTTGCGGCTGTGTTCGCTGAACCTGCACCATATTTTTGATGTCGTGGTGACCTTTGAGGATACCGGCGAACGCAAACCCAGCCCGATGCCGTTCCAGCGTGCGCTCGGCCTGTTGGGAGTACAGCCGGAGGAAGCGCTCATGATCGGTGACTGGGAGGAACGCGATATCCTCGGTGCGAGGAATATCGGCATGTACACAGCGTTCGCGCGCTATGGAGACACGTTCAATACCGGTGATACGAGCGCGGACTATGACCTGCGCTCCATTCGCGATCTCGTTGAGATTATTCGGAACATGCAGAGGACGGGGTCGTGAGCAGTGTCTATGGCATCGGCGTGGACATCGAAGAAGTTCAGCGCTTCGAAGAACTGACCGGGAAATGGGGGACCCGCTTCGAAGAGCGCATGTATACGAAAATGGAAATAGAATACTGTCGCGGTAAAACCAGTCCCGCCCAGCACTTTGCCGCCCGGTTCGCCGCGAAGGAGGCCTTCGCGAAGGCGATCGGGACGGGGTGGACCGGTGCCTTCAGATGGAGGGATGTGGAGGTGCGGAACGATGATGCGGGGAAGCCGCATTTCATTCTTCACAACTCTCTCGAAGAACAATTCGGACAGCTGAATGTTCACCTGTCTCTTTCACACACCCGAGCCTATGTGACGGCCATGGTTGTCATTCAAAATAGTGGTGAGTAACTGTACAATAATTGGAGAAGCTCATGGAGCGGTATTTCAGAATTTCTCTTTCATTTTTCATGATCACGTTTGTCGCGGCCGTGGTGACGTTTTCCGGCTGTTCGAGTGATGACAATCCCGCCGATCCGAATCCGCCGGTGGATACGACCGGGAATAATGATACCAACACAACGACCATCGACGATAAAGTGCGGACCGTGGTATTTGTACATGGGTTCATGGAAGCGTCCGATGTCTACACGCAGATGACACAGCTGTTCGCTGCCAATGGGTATGATGAAGCGCAGCTGCAGGTCTTCGACTTGGAAAACTATTTCACGGGCACGACAGCAAACGTACAGGCGATGGCCGCACAGCTGGCCAGCAAGATCGACGCCGTTCTCCAGACCATCAGCGATGACCGTGTCGATATCGTGGCCCATGGAATAGGCGTGAACGCCGTACAGGAGTATCTGGTCAACAATGGCGGCACGGATAAGCTGGCGCATATCGTGTTCGCCGGCGGTTCGTACGACCTGACACTTGCCGTGCAAGGTGACATAACACCCGCACCCTGTGCTTATATGACGATTCGCAGTAACGGCCTGGATGACCTGCAGAACGGCGACGCCAGCTATGGTGAGATCGCCGGTGCCGAGCATGTGGTGGGAACAGGGTTGGACAACATCCAGCTGGTGACCGACCCGGCGATGTTCGAGGAGGTGTTCGAGTTCTTCACCGGTACGGAGGCGCAGGCGACCAGTATCCCTAACTCCATCCCCGGGGAGACGTACACGATCAAGGGTCGTGTCATCGATTTCATCGACAATACCCCGATCTCCGGTATCTATGTCACGCCGATCACGATCCGCACGCTCTCCAACGGTGAGATTCAGCGGCAGACGGGGACGCAGACCCTCGAAACTGATGCGGATGGATATTTCACCTACACCGTGACCTTCGGACCGGAGCAGCATACGGAGTTCCTTCTGCGCAGTGTGACCGGGTCGCATTTCGACATGCACGTCTACTGTCGTCCCTGGCGCGCTGACGCGCACACCGTGCGTCTGCGAATGGCTCCTCGTTCCGCCAGCGGCAGCCAGTTGCTGCGTGAATTTTCGTCGTCGCTTCGCACAGGAGATCATTCCAATTTCTTCGTGCATTCTCTGAATCAGGCCATGCAGTTCAATGATGACGCTCTGTCCATCACGCGTTACAATCCGGCCTTCGAGCAGATCGGTGAAGTATCGCTGCTGACTGCGGGAAATGCGCCGGCGGCGGGTGTGAGTTCGGTCGCGGGAAATACATTCATTGTTGCCGTGCTCGATTACGACGGAAATCAGGCGGATGGCACCGGGCCGATCGCGACGTCCGGACTGAACATGTTCGGCCTCAATTCCTTTGACGCGTATCTCGCCGGCAAGCCGGCCAACCACCAGACCCAGGTCACCTTCAACGGTCAGACAATCGGGATGCAGAACTTTGCATCGAACGGTGGGCTTGGTGCGAACAACGGCGGCTTCAGCATGGCAATCTTCGGATATTGATCCCATGACCACGCGCATTACGGAACTTTTCCAGATTCGTTATCCCGTTATCCAGGCCGGTATGGTCTGGGTATCGGGGTGGCGCCTGGCTGCGGCTGTTTCCAAAGCCGGGGGACTCGGACTCATCGGCGCCGGATCCATGAAACCAGATCTGCTCCGAGAGCACATCCGCAAGGCGCGAGCGGCGACCTCTGCTCCGCTGGGTGTAAACATCCCGCTGCTCCGGGGTGACTCCGAAGACCTCGTTCGCGCAACGGTCGAGGAGGGAATACGGATTGTCTTTACTTCCGCCGGGCATCCAGGTAAATACCTGCCGCTGCTCAAAGATGCGGGTTGTATCGTGGCGCACGTGGTACCCTCACTCAAGCATGCAAAGAAAGTAGAGCAAGTGGGCTGCGATGCCGTTGTAGCTGAGGGCTTCGAGGCCGGAGGACACAACGGCTTCGAGGAAACCACGACGTTTTGCCTCCTTCCACAGGTTGCGGACGCGGTGTCCATTCCCGTCATCGCGGCGGGCGGAATTGCCGACGGCCGCCAGATGGCTGCAGCGCTTGCGCTCGGAGCCGACGGCGTTCAGATCGGGACACTCTTTGCCGCGGCTGAGGAATCTTCTGCTCACGAGGTCTTCAAGCAACAGATCGTCGAAGCCGGTGACGGAGCAACCGTGCTCACAATGAAGAAAATCGCGCCCGTGCGATTGATCCGCACACCTTTTGCGCTGCGTTCGGTCGAGGCGGAGGCGCGCGGCGCCGATCCGGGGGAACTGCGCGAGCTTCTTGGATCAAAGCGTGAAATGCGCGGCATGTTCGAAGGCGACCTGGAGGAGGGCGAATTCGAGGCAGGGCAGTGTGCTGCTCTCGTTTCAGATGTGCGTCCGGCTGCGGACATCATTTCCGATCTCATGCGCCAGTATCTTCAGACGCTGGAACGCATGGCCGACGGCGCGTCCTGATTTTGCCCTTGCATGCTGGGCCTGTATACCCGTAGTTTTCACCATTGTTCGAAATCGAGGTGCAAGACAAGATGAAGATCCGATTAATGCGTTTCCTGGCTGTACTCCTGGGCGTGTTCTTATTCGGCGGCACGGCCAACGCCGGAGGGTATTCGACGTTCGATTTTCTCCGGCTGCCGATGAGCGCACGCGCCGCTGCTCTGGGAAATACCTTTCTGACGGGCTTGAACGATCCCGCGATGCTGTTCACCAATCCTGGAGCGCTCAGTTCGATCGAAGGACCGTCGGCCTCCATCGGGTTTCTCAAGCATCTCATGGATGTCAACGCCGGTTACGCCGCCTATGCGCAGAAATACGACGAACTCGGATGGTTCAGCGCGGGTATCACGTACGTGAACTACGGTTCCTTCGATGAGACCGACAAGTTCGGTAATCTTACCGGATCAACATTCGGCGCCTCCGATATGGCACTGAGCCTCGGGTACGGCAATCGCATCGAGAACCTGCATTACGGCGCCGCGGTAAAGGTGATCTACTCGTATATCGAAGAGTACAGTGCCTCCGGTCTCGCGCTCGATGCCGGCGTTTCTTACAACATCCCTGAACAGCAGATCGTCATCGCTGCCAGTGTTTTGAACCTTGGCACACAGCTCAGTTCATACGGCTCCCAGAACGAAGATCTGCCGTTCGATCTCCGAATCGGCGTTGGAAAAAAACTCGAGCATCTCCCGCTCAACATCATGCTGAACTTTCATAAGCTCAACGAATCAGCTGACAGTTTTTTCGACCGCTTCCAGAACTTTTCGATCGGTGGGGAATTCGATCTCAGTGATTCGTTCAAAGCGCGCGTGGGATACTACAATGAGATGCGCAGGGAACTGAAAATCGGTAACACGGCGAAGCTCGCAGGATTTTCCGGCGGTTTTGGTCTGCTGGTCTCCGGCTACATGGTCGACTACGCCTACACCTCACTCGGAGAACTCCCGGGTGCCCTGCATCGTTTTGCCATAACAACGACGTTCTGATCTTTCTCGGAAATCTGCTGGCATGGATACACACGACAACGAAAAGAAAGAGCGGTCTCTGACGACCGCTCTTCGCGCATTCACGGATGAGGCGCGCAGGACGCCGCGCGACGTGGTGCTCGTTTTTCTCGTCACGGCGCTTGTTGGTATTCTTTCTCACCGCATCGGCAGTAAACGCTTCTTTTACGACCAGTGGTACGCCGAACTCGGTCGTGATCCGTTGTACGAACTGTACCAGTACATGTACTGGTTCGCCAGTGAATTCGTCATCTATTTCCTGCTGCTGCTTCCTGTTATCCTTCTTCTCCATCGTCGTCCGTTGCGCACCTTCGGCCTCGGGGCAGGGGACTGGCGCTTCGGGTTGAAGGTGTCGCTGCTGTTTTATGCGATCATGGTACCCATCCTCTGGATCGTGAGCGCCTCGCCGGCGTTTCAGGACGTCTATCCACACGCGGAAATCGTGCGGAACGATTGGACTCTCTTTCTCATCTATGAAGGAATGTTCATCCTGTATTTCATCGGGTGGGAATTTATCTGGAGGGGATATGTCATTTTCGGTCTGCTTAAGCACACCGGAGCTGCAGTCGCCGTGCTCGTGCAGATGATTCCATTCGTCATCCTGCACTACGGAAAACCGCTTCCCGAGACGCTGGGGGCCATAGCGGCGGGAATCGCCCTCGGGGCACTTTCGGTTCGCACCCGGTCGTTCTGGTATGCCGTGCTCATTCACTGGAGCGTGATGCTGACCATTGACGGACTGGCCACGCTCCGGTACCGCGCCGGCGTCGACGGCATTGGTCCCGACGCACTCATCGCGATTTTCCGCGCATTGTTTCCGTAAGTATATTGCAGGATGGCTGGTGTTACATCCAGCCGTCGAAACAGAACAACACCATTCCAGTAGGATTTTCTCATGCGTCTCTGTGTGAATATCGATCATTTCGCCACCCTGCGAGAGGCACGCGGCGGACTCGAACCCGATCCCGTGACCGCTGCCCAGATTTGCGAACTGCATGGTGCGGAGGGCATTGTCTGTCATCTGCGCGAAGACCGCAGGCATATCAATGACCGGGATCTGCGTCTGCTGCGTGAAACAGTGAAAACCAAGCTCGATCTGGAGATGGCCGCAACCGATGAGATCATCCAGATTGCCATCGACACGCTGCCGGATCTTGTCACTCTCGTACCTGAGAAACGCAAGGAACTGACCACGGAATCCGGTCTGGACGTCCTCAAGGAAGGGGAGAAGCTGGCGCATGCGGTTCGGACACTCCACGCCAATGATATCGAAGTCAGCTTTTTTGTGGATCCGATCGATCAGCATATCGAAGCAGCGGCCGAAGCAGGGGCAGATCTCATCGAGATCCATACCGGTGAATTCGCCAATGCACGAAGTGAGGAAGAAATGCTCGAGCATCTCGAGCGAATCAAGTCCGCCGCAGCGTACGCACACACACTGGGGCTGGGCGTGAATGCAGGACACGGTATCAATTACACGAATGTGAAGTACATCACACCTATTCGTGAGATCGAGGAGATCAGCATCGGTCACTCACTCGTAGCGCGCGCCATGTTTGTCGGCCTGCCTGCCGCGGTAGAGGAAATGAACAGACTTATGCGTGGCTTTTAAGCGGTAACACCTGCATTCAGTCAGAGAAAAGAGGCATTTACTCATATTTTTCTTTAAGTACACTTGCTTTATCTCCAGTCCCTACATATATTTGTAGACTCTTGTCGGGTTCTTAGCTCAGTTGGTTAGAGCGCTACCTTGACATGGTAGAGGTCACAGGTTCGACTCCTGTAGAACCCACACTTCTTCTCAGAAGGAAAAAATCGGAGCGAATCCGATTTTTTCTTTATAAAACACGCAGTAAGGCAGAAGTTATGCAGAACGCGATCACCATCACATTTCCCAACGGCGACTCCCGACAGTACGAAAAGGGTGTCACCGGGCTGGCTATAGCGGAGAGCATTTCACCCGGACTCGCTCGCGAGGCCCTTGCCGTGAAAGTGGGGGATGCGGTGCGGGATCTGCGTGTTGAGATCAACGAGGATGCCACCGTCCAGATTATCACCTGGAAGGATGAGGAAGGCCAGGAAGTTTACTGGCACAGCTCGAGCCACCTGATGGCGCATGCCGTCGAAGAGCTCTTTCCCGGAGCGAAATTCGGCGTCGGTCCCGCGATTGAGGAAGGTTTTTACTACGATATCGATATCGATCATGTGCTCACACCGGAAGACCTCGTGAAAATCGAGGGGAAAATGGCAGAGCTTGCGAAAGAAAACCTTCCGTTCGAGCGTAAAGTCCTCAGCAAGCAGGAAGCGCTCGATTTCTGGAAAGAAAAGGGCGATGAGTACAAAGTCGAGCTGATTGATGCCCTGGACGAAGAAGCCGAGGTGATCAGCTGTTACAGCGAGGGATCGTTCACGGATCTGTGTCGTGGACCGCATGTGCCGTCTGCCGGACGCATCAAATACGTGAAATTGCTGAATATTTCGGGATCCTACTGGAAGGGCGATGCGAAGAACAAGCAGCTCCAGAGGATTTACGGCATTTCGTTCCCGAAGAAAAAAAATCTTGAGGAATACCTCGAACGCCTGGAGGAAGCACGCAAGCGCGACCATCGAAAGCTCGGACGTGAGCTCGATCTGTTTGCCTTCCATGAAGTGTCTCCGGGTGCGCCTTTCTGGCTGCCGCGTGGGATGATCCTGTTTCGTGAATTGCAGAAACTGATTCGGGATCTTCTCGATGGCGCCGGATACGAAGAGATCCTTACTCCTGTGCTCGTAAAGAAGGAATTATGGGAGCAGTCGGGGCACTGGCAGCATTACAAGGAAAACATGTTCCTCATCGAGGACAGCGAGGATCAGATCTACAGCCTGAAGCCGATGAACTGTCCGGAGAGCACATACGTTTACCGTCACAAAGTTCGCAGCTACCGTGATCTGCCCCTGCGTTATTCCGAGATCGGTACAAATCACCGCAATGAACTCAGCGGTGCGCTCAACGGCATGTTCCGCGTGCGGCAGTTCCACATGGACGACGCTCATCTCTACGTGCGTCCCGATCAGATCCAGCAAGAGATCACGGACCTGCTGAAACTTGTGGACCGATTTTACAAAATCTTCGGTTTCGAACCGTTTTACGCGCTGTCGACCAGGCCCGAGGACGCCATGGGCGCTCCCGAGTTGTGGGAGCAGGCGGAGAAGGGGCTCGCCGATTCACTGGCGGCGAACGAGATCGATTACAAGCTCAATCCGGGAGACGGGGCGTTCTACGGACAGAAAATCGATATCAGCGTACGTGATGCATTGCGCCGCTCCTGGCAGCTTGCCACTATTCAGCTCGATTTCCAGATGCCCGAACGTTTTGAGCTCGAATACATCGACGAGAATAACGCCCGGCAGCGGCCCGTCATGATCCATCGCGCGATCATGGGATCGATGGAACGGTTCATCGGCGTGCTGATCGAACATTTTGCCGGAGCGTTTCCGACATGGCTTTCTCCGGTACAGGTTGCAATTCTCCCCATCAGTGATCAGTTTATGGGGTATGCTCAAGAGGTTACCGATGAGCTGACCGGCCGCGGGGTTCGCTGCGAACTCGATGATCGAAATGAGAAGATCGGCTACAAGATCCGCGACTGGGAAATGCACAAAGTACCGTACATGCTCATCGTAGGTGAAAAAGAGAAGTCACAGAGAGCAGTTTCGGTTCGCAAGCACCGCGAAGGCGACCTCGGGTCGCAGACACTGGAAGAATTTGCACAAGCTGTTAACGAAGAAATTCAAGCTAAGATACTGTAACAGTCAGGAGGCGTCACGGGTACTTATAATCGTCCGCAAAGGGCACCGCAACGAAAGACACGCATCAACGATGAGATCAGCGCCAAAGAACTGCGCGTGATCAACGATGAGGGCGAACAGCTGGGAATCATGACCCCGCAAAAAGCTCTTGCCATCGCTGAGGAGAAGGAACTTGACCTTGTCGAAATCGCACCGCAGGCAAATCCCCCTGTGTGCCGCATCATGGATTACGGCAAGTACCGCTACGAACAGCAGAAAAAAGAAAAACTGCTGAAAAAGAAACAGCAAACGGTTTCGATCAAGGAAGTGCGCTATCATCCGACGACGGACACGCACGACTTCGATTTCAAGTTGCGGCATGCACGCCAGTTCCTGCTTGACGGCAACAAGGTGAAAGCATCCGTGGTGTTCCGCGGGCGCCAGATGGCGCACCAGGAACTCGGATTCGAATTGCTGAAGCGATTGCGCGCAGAACTCGAGGATCTGGCGATCGTCGAAAAAGAACCCAATATGGAAGGACGCTCCATGATCGCGATCTTCGCCCCGGATAAGAAGAAGATCGAGGATCTTAAAAAACTGGCCTCGTCTGACGAGAACGACGAGTAAGCCACTGGCACTTGAACCAGAAAAATTGTATATTACAAAGCTGTATTTTTTGCATCGAACCGAATAGGAGTACGAGCACATGCCCAAGATGAAAGGAAAGTCCGGAGCGAAGAAGCGTTTCAAGCTCACCGGTACGGGCAAGATCAAGCGTGGCAAGGCATATCGCAGCCACATCTTGACGAAGAAGTCCACGAAGCGCAAGCGCAACTTGCGCAGCGCCACACTCGTCGACGTGGCCGACGAGAAACGCATCAAGAAGATTATCTAAACTCATATAGCAGCAGGTGAATAATGCCCCGTTCCAGGAATAAGGTCGCATCCCATCGTCGCCGCAAGAAAACACTGCAGCGCGCAAAGGGGATGTACGGTGCGAGCAGCAAGATCCTCACTGTCGCGAAGCACCGCGTCGATAAGGGAATGCAGTATGCATACCGTGATCGCCGCGCCAAAAAGCGCACGATGCGCGGTCTCTGGATCACCCGTATCAACGCTGCGGCACGTCAGCACGGTGTATCCTACTCGCGCCTCATCGACGGATTGAACAAGAATAACATCGACATCAACCGCAAGATGCTGGCGGATATCGCCGTGCATGACAGCGGCGCTTTTGCTGAGATCGTGAAGCTGGCGACTCAGTAATCCCTTCCCAGACAAGATTCGGCGGGCATTGCATGGAGAGCCATTCTCACATGTCTTGCCCGTTTTCTTATTATTTCGTGTGACAGCCCCCGAAGGAGTATACATCGTGAAAGAACGAATAGACGCTCTCCTGGCGGAAATCAGGAACGCCGCTGAGCAGCTGAAGGATGAAGACACTGCCGAGCAGTTTCGAATAGCCTACCTCTCGCGCAAGGGCGGAATCGCCCAGTTGTTCGAAGATCTGAAAGGCGTTCCCAAAGAAGTCAAGCCGGAAATGGGCAAGGCGCTCAACATCCTTCGGCAGCAGACGCAGGCCATCCTCGATACCGCAGTGGAAAATCTGCGGCAAAGTCAGAAAAGCAGTGTCGCCGGTCTCGATGTTACACTGCCCGGACGCGCGGTATCGCGCGGACACAAGCATATCGTCTCCGCGACCATAGAGGAAATCAGTGACATCTTTCGCCGGATGGGGTTCAGTATCGCCGATGGTCCGGAGATCGAAACCGACTATTACAATTTCGAGGCTCTGAATTTCGCCGCGGATCATCCCGCACGCGATATGCAGGATACCTTCTTCCTCAGTGATTCGCATCTGCTGCGTACGCATACCACGCCGGTGCAGGTCCGACTCATGGAACAGTACAAGCCGCCCATCCGCGCCATTTTTCCGGGAAAGGTGTACCGCAATGAAGTCATCAGTGCCCGGAGCCATGTGCAGTTCCACCAGGTGGACGGTCTCTTTGTTGACAAAGGCGTCACCTTCGCCGACCTGAAAGGAACGCTCATTACATTTGCCAAGATGTACTATGGTTCGTCTCTGAAATACCGTTTCCGTCCAAGCTATTTCCCGTTCACCGAGCCTTCAGCGGAGATGGATATCAGCTGTTACCTCTGCGGTGCCAAAGGCTGTCGCGTGTGTAAATATACCGGCTGGCTGGAAATTCTCGGCTGCGGGATGGTCGACCCGAACGTGTTTTCCTTCGTCGACGTGGATCCCGAGGAATACAGCGGGTACGCGTTCGGCATCGGAATTGAACGCACGGCCATGCTCCGGCACGGTCTCGACGACATCAGGCTCCTATTCGAAAATGACATGCGTGTCAATCACCAATTCAACTGATCATGCTACTTTCATCCAACTGGCTGCAGAAATATGTTGCGCTGCCCGAAACGACCGGGGAGCTTGAAGAATTATTAACAGGCGTCGGCCTTGAGGTCGAATCCGTCGAAGATCGCCGCAATGCTTTTCAAAATATCGTTGTCGGTGAAGTCCTCACCTGTGAGAAACACCCGAACGCGGATAAGCTTTCCGTGTGTACCGTCAATGACGGCTCCGATACCCATACGGTAGTGTGCGGGGCGCCGAATGTCGCTGCTGGACAAAAAATCATTTTCGCCCGCGTTGGGGCGACGATGGAATCGCTCGGGTTCACCATCGACCGTCGGAAACTCCGCGGTGTGGAATCAGCGGGCATGATATGCTCTACTTCCGAACTCGGCCTCGATGAGGATCACGAAGGGATCGCCGTGCTTGAGAATGCTGCCGTGCCCGGCACGCCGATGGCCGAACACCTGGGTTACGACGACGTCATTTTTGGGATAGGCATCACGCCGAACCGCGGGGACGCACTTTCACATATCGGCTCGGCACGCGATATCGCGGCCGTAACGGGCAACCCGCTGAGCATCCCGGAAATTGTGAGCGAGGAAATCAAGGACCCCGCAACGTTTCCCATCACAATCGCGGATCCGGAACTCTGTCCCCGATACTCCGCCGCCATGCTCGAAGGCGTGACCGTACAGGAGTCGCCGGAGTGGCTTGCCAGGGCGCTGACTGCTGTCGGAATTCGTCCGATCAACAACATTGTGGATATCACGAATTACGTGATGATGGAAATCGGTCAGCCGATGCACGCATTCGATCTTGACCAGCTCACCGGTGATTCCATTCATGTGCGCCCGTCAGTTCTCGGTGAACGTTTTGTGACTCTCGACGACGAAAAACGCGATCTGCCGGAGAAAGCCCTGCTGATCTGTGACGCAGAAAAGCCAGTCGCAATCGCCGGGGTCATGGGCGGACAGAACTCGGCAGTCACCGAAGGCACGACACGCATACTCCTGGAGAGCGCGTATTTCCAGGCGTCCTCGGTGAGGAAAACTGCGAAAACCCTACAGCTGTCGACGGATTCGAGCTACCGTTTCGAGCGCGGAACGGATCCGAATATCACCGTCTGGGCCTTGCGACGAGCTATTGCTCTTATCCAGGAATCCTGTGGCGCCACGCTCCGTGGGATCTTCGATGCGTATCCCTCACCAATTGAGGAGAGGGAAGTGACGCTGCGACCGGCATTTACCAATCGCATACTCGGTATCGATGTCGCCGCAGAAGAGCAGCGCCGCATTCTCGAGGCCTTGCAGATCCGTGTCGAGGAGAAGGAGGACGGAAGTTTCACCTGTACCGTACCGACGTTCCGGAGCGATATCGAGCGGGAAATCGATCTCGTCGAAGAAATCGCTCGCATTCATGGATATGATAAAATCCCTGTTCCCACGCGGCTTGAAATGAACGTCGGCGAAGGATTCGACGACCAGGCTTTTCCCGGCAGCGTGCGGGATATCATGCTCGGATTCGGATATGATGAAATACTCTCGTCGAGCCTCGTGCCCCTGGCACATGCGAGGTTTGACCAGAACGGACAGCAAGTCGCCGAAGTGCTCAACCCTGTGAGTAAGGAACGGCCTGCGCTTCGTCCGAGCATGTTGACGTCCTTGCTCGAGGCCGTCGATGTCAATGTACGGAACGGTCTGCGGTCTCTGCGCATGTTTGAAATCGGCCGTGTATTCAAGGCGGAAAAGGGAGGGTATACCGAGAAGACGATGCTGGGTATTGTCGTATCTGGCCCGGCCGAACAACGCGCCTGGACGGGTGAGGAACGGCAGTCAGATTTCTTCGATCTGAAGGGAAGTCTCGAAGCATTCCTGAAGACGCTATATCTTGACAATGAAACGATCTTTTACTATGATAGAACCAGTACTTTAAGTGAGCATGTACTAACGCTTGAAGTCAAAGGTAGATATGCTGGTCAAGCTGTTGAAGTTTCTGATACGATCCTCGCAACATTTGATATTGACCAGCAGGTATTGTATGCAGAACTGGATATGGAGGTCCTGCGCGAAGCCCTGCCCGACCGTCAGGTGTATCAGCCTGTTGCCAAGTACCCCAGTGTTTCGAGGGATCTGGCGATTCTGATCGGCAGGGATGTCCGCGCACAGCAGATTGTTGATGTTGTCAGGTCTGCCGGCGCTGAGCACCTGAGAGAGGTGCGCATTGTCGATGTATTCACGCATGACAGCATAGGCAAGGACAGAAAATCTGTTGCATTCTCCATGATGTTCCAATCCAGTGACCGGACGCTGAAAGACAAAGAGATCAGCTCGGCCGTCGATATGATACTGTCTGCCCTGAAGCGTGATTTTGGTGCAGAGCTGCGCTCATAACGGTTTTCTCACACAGTCGGATGCAACGATGGTGCAGAACAACACAGCACAACCGGGTAGCAACGCGCAAAGCATAATCCAGGCCGCTCTCCAGAATCTCTGGGATAAAGCCCAGCTGGCGGCCGAGCTTATTGCTCGACTGCGTGATGAGAACAGCAATCTGAAATCCCGGCTGGAGGAACTGGAGACGACAGTGCAGGAGCAGCAGTCCCGAATCTCCGAACAAGACAACAAGGCAAAGGAGTTACTCGAAAAATCATCGGTTCTGTCGTCTGTTGACGTTGGCGACGGACTTTTATATCTTTCGCCAGACGAAAGAGAGGCACTGGAGCGTCAGATCGACGATCTTATCGCGCGCATCAATGCGCATCTAGGATCTGACCCCAGGTAATATGTTGGTTTGATTAGCGATCGAAAGCCCTTCTCTGGACAATCATTTGAGAGACATGGAAGCGAAAAGCGTACGCCTTCGAATATACGGGACGGAATATCCACTTAAGGTGGATGACGAGGATTTGACCAACCGTGCAGCCGAGCATCTCGACCAGATGATGCACGATTTGCACTCTCAGATCCCGGATCAACCGCCGATTACACTGGCCGTGCTGTCAGCGCTTAATCTCTCCGAAGATTTATTCCACGAAAAGCAAGACAAGAAACAGATCACTCGAAATGTTGAACAGGAATTACGTTCGATCACGCAACTTCTCGAAGGGGCATTGAACGTAGAATAAGTTTCGAAGAAGGTACCGCACTACATTCCGATCGCTGGCCACGTTAAAAAGAACCAACACTTTTTACCTGGGAATCTGACTCTTCTGCATCAATTGCAGGCCTCAATCCGTCGTGATTCAGTCCCTCGGGACTGACAGTGGAAGCAAAAGATGTGAAGGCATTTACCCACTGTGTCTGGAAGGGTTCTTTTTCACCCTCTCCATGCGATCGGGGTAGTGCGGTTACTTTTATTGGAGGTATGATACAGAATGATAGTTGAATTATACTGGCTTGTGCCAGCCGTGGTCGCGCTCTGCGCGCTCTTCCTGTTTCTCGGCTGGTTCGTCGCGGCACGCGTCAGCCAGAACAAAATTTCCGTCGCCGAACAGCGTGCGAAAGAAATCGTCGAGGTCGCGGAGAAGGAAGCTGCGAACGCCAAGAAGGAAAAACTTCTCGAAGTCAAAGACGAGTGGTTCAGGAAAAAACAGGAAGTTGAGAAAGAACTCAACAGGCAGCGGAACAAGCTGCACAACAAAGAAAAACAGCTTGGGGAGCGGGAAGAGAGCCTCAACGGAAAGTTCGAAATCGTCAATAAGAAGGAAGCTGCCATCCGCGGGACGGAAGATGCTCTCAAGACCCAGCAGGATGAGCTCGTACGGCACACGGAACGTATTAACCACATCATCGCTGAGCAGACCGAAAAGCTCGAGCGCGTTTCGGGAATGTCGCGTGATGATGCTAAGAACCTGCTCATTGAGAACATGCTCAACGACGCCAAGCTGCAGGCGGCACAGCAGCTGAAGGAAGTCCGAGACGAGATGAAAACCACGGCGAAGAAGGAAGCCCAGCGCGTCATTCTTCAGGCGATCCAGCGCACCGCGTCGGATCATTCCGTGGAAACGACCGTCAGCGTGCTCAACCTCGCCAGCGAGGATATGAAGGGACGGATCATCGGACGCGAAGGACGCAATATCCGCGCCTTCGAAGCGGCGACGGGCATCGATGTCATCGTCGACGATACTCCGGAAGCTGTCATTCTTTCAGGCTTCGATCCCTTCCGGCGCGAAGTCGCCCGCATCGCGCTCGAAACGCTCATGGCAGATGGACGGATCCACCCGGCGCGTATCGAGGAAGTGGTTGAAAAGGTGCGGAAGGATCTCGAAGATGAAATCTTCCGCGTCGGAGAAAACACCCTTCTCGACGTCGGTATCCATAACGCCCACAATGAAATCAAGCGCCGCGTTGGAAAGATGAAATTTCGCTCCAGCTACGGCCAGAACCTGCTGCAGCATTCCGTCGAAGTGGGCTGGCTCTGCGGGATCATGGCCACCGAACTCGGACTCGACCCAAAACTCGCCACGCGTGCAGGACTGCTTCACGATATCGGCAAGACCGTGGACCGCAACGTCGAAGGTCCCCACGCACTGCTGGGCATGGAGATTGCCAAAAAATACCGTGAGCACGGTATCATTGTTAATGCCGTCGGTTCGCATCATGACGATATCGAGATGGAATCACCGTATGCGCCACTCGTCCAGGCTGCGGATGCCATCAGCGGCGCAAGGCCCGGTGCCCGCCGTGAATCGCTCGAAGGGTACGTCAAGCGACTTGAGAAACTCGAGAACATCGCCACCGGCTTCGAAGGCGTCGCGAAAACCTATGCGATCCAGGCCGGACGTGAAGTACGTGTGATGGTGGAACACGACCGCATCGACGATACACTGGCAGATCAGCTCGCCACCGATATCGCTGAAAAGATTCAGAGCGAGATGGAATATCCCGGACAGATCAAGGTGACCGTGATTCGCGAAAAGCGCGCGATCGCCTTCGCAAAATAACGTATCACCTGCGACGGAGCAGAGACCGGCATGGACGAAGCACGGCTTCTCATCGGATTGACAGGGAGCATCGGCGCCGGCAAAAGCACCGTTGCCGCGATCATAGAACAACATTACCCGGTTCTCAATACGGACCGCATCGCACGTGACATCATGGAGCACGACGATGCGGTCCGTGACGCACTGACCGAAGAGTTCGGTGTGCAGGCCTACCTCTCAGACGGCAGCCTCAACCGCACCTTCCTGGCGGAACTGGTATTCGAGGATGAGAAGAAGCTGGCAATGGTAAACAGCATCGTCCATCCGCCAACAGTGCTCGAAGTGCGGCGGCTCGCCAGGGAGTTCCACGCCGAGGGCCGCCGTCTGGTCTTCGTTGAATCCGCCCTTATCTACGAAGCTGGGCTTGACGAGGAGTTCGACTATATCGTCGCTGTCATCAGCGACATGGAGACTGCGCTGCTCCGGATCATGAAACGCGACGATCTGACTGAGCGCCACGTTCGGCGTCGCATGCGTCTTCAACTTCCGCCGGAAGAGAAAGCGGAACTTGCGGATTTCACCATCCGGAACAACAGCACGCTCGAAGCCCTGGAGAAAAGCACGAATGTCATTCTGAGTATCCTGTCACGTCTTCAGCCACGGCCATCAGAATGACGCTGCACACGCGCGACAGGGATGCACTGCTCCATACCTACTCAAGGCTGCCTGTAGAAATCGTACGCGGCGAGGGCATGTATCTTGTCGATAACAACGACCGCCGCTATCTGGATTTTTTTGGTGGACTCGCTGTCAATGCTCTCGGATACGGGCATCCGGCGATTCTTGACGCCATTGAGACGCAAACCCGAAAGTATATTCACCTTTCTAACCTGTTTCCGCAGCAGCCACAGGTTGAACTTGCGGAAATGCTCAGGGAACAGTCGGGCCTGGATGCTGTGTTTTTCGCGAACAGCGGTGCCGAGAGTCTTGAGGCGGCGTTCAAATTGCTCAGGCGTTGGGGCGCCGACAGGGGAAAAACTGAGCTCATAGCCTTTTCCGGAGGCTTCCATGGACGCACGATGGCGGGACTTTCAATGATGGATGTCCCGAAATACCGTGATCGATTCGGACCATTTCTGCAGAACTGTCATGTCATTCCCTTCAACGATCCAGAAGCGCTTCGTGCAGCGGTTCATGACAATACCATCGCCGTTGTTTTCGAACCGATACAGGGAGAGGGCGGCGTTCTTCCGTTGAGTATGGAACTGGCGGACACGCTGCGTCAACTGCGAGATCAATACGGCATTCTTCTTGTCGCGGATGAGATTCAGTGCGGGATGGGACGGACCGGATCGTTTCTCGCCTCCGCACATTTCGATCTGGAACCGGATGTCGTGACCCTGGCCAAATCGCTGGGCGGAGGGCTGCCCTTATCCGCATTGCTCGTCGGCAGGTCTCTTCGCGAGGTCCTGGGTCCCGGTGATCATGGTAGTACCTTTGGAGGTAATCCTGTCGCCTGCGCAGCCGGGATTGCTGTATTGCGTGAACTCAGCGGCGGACTCCTGGAGAACGCGGCCGCGATGGGGAAGCGCATGCACAACGCATTCATGGACCTGCAAATGAGTTTTCCCGCCCATATTGAAGAAACGCGGGGCCTGGGATGCATGCAGGCACTCGTATGCACTCGGCCCGC
Organism: Ignavibacteria bacterium; assembly: GCA_002869275.1. Classification (GTDB taxonomy): domain Bacteria; phylum Bacteroidota; class Ignavibacteria; order SZUA-365; family SZUA-365; genus BM516. The sequence goes on from PKTF01000276.1 coordinate 23,940, forward strand.
TGCTGCCCTCCGTGACGTCTGTCTGGAACAGGGGCTTCTGGTCAACGTTACCAGAGAGAAGGTCCTGCGTTTTCTCCCTCCTTTGATTCTTTCCGAAGAGGATGTCGATACAGCTATAGCTATTCTTCGTAGAGCATTTGAATCATGGGAGATAGAGTAACTGTTTCAGGTTGCTTGTAGGTTATCATGCAAGAATATCGCACATCAGACGTATTGGTCATCGGTAGTGGCATCGCAGGCCTGTTCTACACACTCAAGGTCGCTGAGTCGCGCACCGTGGCTCTTGTCACAAAGAAAGAGACGGTTGAGTCCAACACGAACTACGCACAGGGTGGTATCGCATCCGTATTTTCGGAAGAGGATTCCATTGCTCTTCATCTGAAGGATACACTGACCGCAGGCGAAGGGCTCGGCCACGAACAGATCGTCGAGATGGTGGTTCGGGAAGGGCCGGCGCTCATCAGCGAACTGCTGAAACTCGGCGTTTCGTTTACCCGCGACGATGAGAAAGATCTGCATCTCGGCAGAGAGGGAGGACACTCGAGGCATCGCATCGTTCACGCACGGGACTACACCGGTCGCGAGGTGGAGCGTGTGCTTGTCGAAACCGTGCGCAACCATCCGAATGTCACGGTGTATGAAGACCATATTGCTATCGACCTGATCACCCAGCATCATCTGCGTCCTCGTCCGCGGCTGGACGAGAACAACATTCATTGCTGGGGAGCGTATGTGCTTGACAAGAACCTGGGTCGAGTGATCCCATATGTCGCGAATACGACCGTCATCACCGCGGGCGGTTGCGGACAGGTGTACCTCCACACCACGAACCCGGAAATCGCCACAGGTGATGGTATCGCCATGGCCTATCGGGCCGGTGCTCGTATCGCCAATATGGAATTCATCCAGTTCCATCCGACGACGTTATTTCACCCACAGGCACGCTCCTTCCTGATCTCGGAGGCCGTCCGCGGACACGGGGCCTTTCTCCGCAATAAATCCGGTGAGCGTTTCATGGAAAAATATGACGAGCGCCTCGAACTGGCTCCTCGCGATGTAGTCGCGCGCGCGATCGACAGCGAGTTGAAGAAGCGTGGCGAAGAAAGTGTATTTCTCGATCTGCGGCACCTCGATGCCGAGGACGTCCGTCTCTCATTCCCGAGCATCCACGAAAAATGCCATCAGGTCAATATTGACATCACGCGCGACCTTGTTCCGGTTGTCCCTGCGGCGCATTACAGCTGCGGTGGAGTGATGACGGACAGAGATGGAAAGACCGGTCTCAAAGGATTATACGTCGCTGGTGAATCAGCAATGACGGGATTGCACGGCGCAAATCGACTCGCCAGCAACTCTCTTCTCGAAGCGTTGGTTTTTGCAAACCGTGCGGCTTTATCGACAGTGAAGGATCCCCCAGTGAACATCCCCGTTGCGGATATCGCCGACTGGGACGACAGCGGGACCTATAACACCGAGGAATGGGTGCTGATTTCACACAACCGTCGTGAAGTCCGGACGCTGATGTGGGATTATGTTGGGATCGTACGTTCCGATCTTCGCCTCGAGCGCGCTCATCGCCGCATCATGCTGCTCAAGCAGGAAGTGGAGGATTTCTACAAACGGACGCGTGTGTCGGAACGGCTGGTGCAGCTGCGCAATATTACGCTCAACGCTCAACTCATCATCGAGAGCGCCCTTCGGCGGCAGGAAAGCCGGGGACTGCATTACACCACGGATTACCCGCAAAAGGATCCTGCAATGGCACAGGTCGACACAGTGCTCTCAATGTTTGAAAAGGGAGAACACCTCGTTGACTGATGCTCCCGACATCCTGACTATTTCACAGATCACCCGAGCGATCAAGGATACCCTCGA
>PKTF01000353.1 GCA_002869275.1 Ignavibacteria bacterium
CACGGACTCCTTCCTGCGAATGCTATCGCAACGCGTCCTGTCCACATCAAGAAGCCGTTCGCACCGGGCGCCTTCACGCTGAGCACTCCGGCTCTGCAGAATACCTCCCTGTTCCGCATGGATCACACGGGTAACTGCACGGATACCAGCGGCAACCCGATTGACGGTACGATGATGGATGTGCTGCGTCTGCAGTGGCAGCCCGCAACATGGAGTGATCCTACTTATAACAACCCCAACGACACCATTCGTTACGAGTGGTACGGAATCATCGACAGCGTCGGTGGCATGAGCAGCAAGTCCCTTACCGTCAGTGTCCTCGCGGACAACATGGGTAAGAGCCCGACACTCACGCTTACCGGTGACCAGGTCCGCCAGCTTCTGTTCCGTCCGAACATGCTGCCGCAGCCGAACCAGGATAGCCTGGTGATGCGCGTCATGTGGTATGTCCGTGCATTCAGCAAGATGGAAGGCCTCGAAACCTTCTCCGACACTGCCGGTGTTACGGTCCGCAACAACCCGCTGCCCACCGAGCCGCTGATTATTTCCATCAATCGTCTTCCGGATACCCCGCCGACGGCTGCCTCGCCGCCTGATGGTGGTACCGAATTCGTCGATGGTACTGCGCCTCTCGATGTGCTTTGGACTGCTGCTAGCGACATCAACAACCGCAAGGGCGAGCTCCTTGCCGGTGGTGCCGCTCCGGGTCCGTTCATGATCTACAACCCGACCACCCGCATGTGGGAACTCGATCCTGCACGCACGATTGACACCCTGTCTTACCAGTGGGTCGGTCGCGTGGTCAGCACCTTCCCGGTTGGCAAGGGCGCACCTGTCGGTTCGATGCTCGTCATCAACGCCGGCGCCTCCACCGGTATCCAGGTTCCGACGTCGGATCTCGACGCTCTGTTTGGCGGCTTCTCCTCTGATCCTGCCAGCACCAGTGCCGACTCCGTCAAGATTGAATGGTTCGTCTACACCAAGGACTTCAACGTCACCGACGGTCTGCCTCTTGAGCAGGTCGAGTTCCCGTTTGTTCCGGGTATTCATGTGAATCCGGATTCGACGGCACTCAACGGCGACACGAGTCGTTGGAGCCCGACGAGCTGTCAGCCGCATTGGATCGTAGCCGGTCCGTTCCGTCTCAACCTCACCAAGCTGAAAGGCGGCGGTGTTGAGATTTCGCCCATGGCTGCAGATCCTGCCATCAACGCACTCGTCGGTGAGGAGCTTTGCTTCACGCTGACTGCGAAGGATGAGAACGGCAACATCATCCGCGACTGGGATTCCCCGAGCAAGAACAATCCGGCCACCACGATCAAGCTTGACGGTTCGACCGCTAACACGGATACGAGCACGACGAGCTGGAACGCTGATCCGGATGGTTACAGCTTCGCCCTGGTCACGAAGGATGGAACCGAGCTGACCAAGATCAGTGACAACGAATGGTCGATCCCGGCCTCTGAATTCACCGATGGCGTTGTGGTTATCTGCATCGTCCATACGAAGGCAGAATCCGGTGTGACTCTTGAAGTTCTCCCGACCGTGGCAAATCTGAATCAGACTTCCGCGACGATGAACTTCACCGCAGATGCAATCACCAACTACCTCGTTGAGCTTACCAGTGCAACTGGTAATCCTGACGAAGTATATCTCCTCCGTCGTTACGAGATCGTGGTGTCGCCGCGTGACCGCTTCCTGAACATCGTTGATGACAGGACGATCCGCACTGACTTCACGGCTCGCTTCCCGGGCGAATTCGATCAGAATCAGCCTGGTCTCTCCGACATCTTCGCCGGTTCGGTGTTTATCAAGGGCACGACGAATTACTTCCTCGCGTCCCGTATCCGCCGCATCGATTCGAAGAACGAAGAGCGCCAGTGGGTCCGCGCATATGCGTCGGCCGACAATATGGTTCTCGGTCAGACCAACCCGTATCAGATCCTCGACCATGCCCCGAACGACTTTGCTCTCCAGACGCCGGCTGACCAGACTGAGCTCAAGCTCATGGCTGCTGCCGATGTCGAGCAGTTCACTTGGGTCAAGGCTGCCCCGCAGGATCCGTACACGGATATCCAGATTTCCCGCTTCGATCCGGCCCTCTTCTCTGATGAGGTCACCTACACGATCCGCTTCCTCGATGCCGCAAGTCTGACTCGCGCCATTGAATTCGATTCGGATAATAATGGTGAAGAAGCGACGTTCACGAGTAATCATGGACAGCTCGCCGGTATCATTGATGATATCTCTGGTATTCCCACGACGAAGGAACAGGAAGTTGTCTGGTACGTCGAAGCAACTGACGGTCTCTATGTGACCGAATCGACGCCGCCGAACAACGATCCTCAGAACCGCGACGGTTACCGTCTCAAACTGATCAAGGATAAGATCCTCAGTGTCAAGGGTCCGGCCCCGGCCAACTTTGCTCTGAGCCAGAACTATCCGAATCCCTTCAATCCGTCGACCACGATCAGCTACGCGCTGCCGAAGTCGAGCCAGGTTACCATGGTCGTCTATGACCTCCTTGGAAACATGGTGAAGACCCTCGTCAACGAGTCGATTGACGCTGGTACGTACGAGATTACTTGGGATGCCACCAACGATGCTGGCGTGCAGGTGTCTTCGGGCAACTACATTGTCAAGATGGTTGCTGGTGACTTCACGCAGACTCGCAAGATGACCCTGCTGAAGTAATCGGATAGGGAGCCTTGATCTCCCGACCCCTGTGCCCCGTCCCGCTTTTGCGGGACGGGGCACTTTTTTTTTATCCCTGCACGTGTATATTGACACGGATGACCCTAGCCGAACGCACCATAGAACTGATCAACATTCCATCAGTGACCGGAGACGAGGCAGCCGTTCTCACCTACCTTGAGAATGTTCTCGTTGAGATGGGCCTCTCCACCGAAAAGGAGATGGTCGAACAGCACCGCTGGAATCTTTACGCCGGTTGGGATCACCCCGATCCTGTTGTCTTCTGTACCCACGTCGATACCGTCCCTCCGCATTATCCGGCAACGGTGGACGGTCATACGATCACCGGTCGCGGTGCCTGTGATACAAAGGGGATCATCGCCGCGATGCTGGAGGCCGGACGACAGCTTCTTGCGGCTGGAGAACACCCGGCGTTCCTATTCGTCGTCGGTGAGGAAACCGACAGCATCGGTGCGAAAAAAGCGGCGGCCAGCGGAAAAACGGCTGCCGCCATCATCGTCGGTGAACCAACGGATAACCATCTGGCTAGCGGACACAAAGGCGTGCTGAGCTATACCCTGCGAACCAGCGGCAAGGCTGCGCATTCTGCATATCCGGATCGTGGTTCTTCAGCTGTGCATGTTTTGCTCGATGTCCTGGCCGAGATTCGACAGGCCGAATGGGGGACACATGAAGTGCTGGGCGAAGCAACCATCAACGTCGGGCTCATAGATGGTGGACTCGCGCTGAACACCTTTGCGCCTGCAGCGAAGGCGACGGTAATGCACAGGCTGGTCGACGACGCGGAAAAAAGACGTCAACAGCTCGTCGAACTCCTCGATGGACGGGCGGACGTCCAGTTTCATTCCGTTTCGCAGCCACAGCTGTTGGTCACAGCTGAAGGGTTTGATACGAAGGCTGTGAATTTCGGAACAGATATCCCGTATCTTTATTCCATGGCGCCCTGTCTTCTGCTCGGACCCGGTTCTGTGCATGATGCACATACGGACCATGAATGCATCGAGACCGGACAGCTGGACAAGGCCGTGCAACTTTATATTCGTTTGTATCAGACACTCATACATACACCATGACTTCAGAAATCCGGGTCGCACTCATCGGCTATGGCCGAATGGGAAAGGAACTTCACACGATCATACAGGAACGGGGTTGGCCCGAGCCAATCCTGATCGATCCGCATTATAAAGGCGCGTATTCCTGTGTCGATGATGCCCCTCTGGATCAGGTGGACGTATGTATTGAGTTTACGGAGCCCAGCCAGGCACTGGACGCCATCTTGCGGGCATTGGAATCCAGTACCCCGGTAATCAGTGGCACCACAGGCTGGGAGCAGAACGTTAGCCAGATTCGCACGGCCGTTCGTGAACATCGTACGG
>PKTF01000354.1 GCA_002869275.1 Ignavibacteria bacterium
CAGCAGACGAATGTGACACCCGGGTTCATACCCGATGGGGTGGGTGGTTTTTTCGAATTCCTGAAAGGCCGCGTCGTCATTCCAAGCCAGGGATCGCTCGCGCAGTTTCGTCATGTGATCAACCATGAGCTCGTGCATGTGTTCATGCATAACAGGCTCGACCGTGCCATGCTGCAGCACGGGCAGCGTGCGGATCGCTATCTCCCACTCTGGTTCGTGGAAGGTCTCGCGGAGTATTATTCTACCGAATGGGACAGCCAGGCCGAGATGGTCCTGCGCGATGCCGTGCTCAACGGGTACTTCGCACCACTATCCCGTATCTGGGCCATCGGCGGAAGCTTCCTGATGTATAAGGAGGGACAGGACGCGCTCGGTTTTATCGCACGCACGTATGGCGAAGAGAAGATCATTCAGCTCATCGACAATTTCTGGATGTCAGAGCAATTCGAAGATGTGATGAAGCTGACTCTCGGCTGCAACTACGAAGAATTCGACCGCGCGTGGATACGTGATCTCAAGCGTCGATATTATCCGCTGCTGCAGACGCATGACCGTCCATCTGATGCGAGCATCGCCTTCGTTCCGAGGGGTTTCAACGCCAAGCCCGTGTATTACAGCCGTGGCGATTCGAACTACGTCGTCTACATCGCAAACAATACCGGGTACAGCGGAGTGTACAGGAAATCGCTGTCCGGCGGGGAAGTGCAGCGCATCATCGAAGGCGAGAAGACCGCAGATTTCGAGGCCTTTCACCTCTTCGGCAGCAGAATGTCTGTCAGCACGCGCAGCGTGCTCGCCTTCGTGACCCGCAGCGGCGAGAGTGACGTATTGCACCTGTACGACCTCGATGCGGACGCGATGCTGGCCACACTCTCGTTTGACGACATCGTCATGATCGGTTCGCCGTCGTGGTCCCCGAATGGAGACCGCCTCGTAATCTCCGCGTTGAACACGGCCGGGGAAAATGACCTGTACGTCGTGAATCCGGGAGAACGCACACTCGACCGGCTGACGCGGGATTTTTATGACGATCGTGATCCTGCCTGGTCACCCGACGCAAGCCGCATTGTCTTCACTTCAGACAGGGGACCACTCGGTGAGCAGGGCGTGCACAATCTCTACCTCTATGAATTCGAAACGGGTACGCTGCGCTACCTGACACAGGATTCCTGCGATTATGCCTCTCCCGCGTGGTCGGCGGACGGCGGGACGATCGCATGCACCGCAGACTGGGATGGGACGCACAACCTTTACGTGATCAACGTCGACGAGGACCCGTCGTTGCTGCCCGCGGTACGGCAGGTGACACAGTTCACAACAGCCGCATTCGATCCGGTGTGGACGGATTCGGGAGGTCTGGTTTTTTCTTCCTACGACGCGGGGAATTTCTCCATTCTCGGATTGCGGGATATCGCGGCACGTGTCGATTCCTTCACTGCGGTATACCAGCCTCGGCGGGCCGCACGCTCGGCTGCATGGAGCGTACCGTCGTTGGACGGAGAACGTATTTCTTCTCGCCTGGCTTATGAAAAGCGCTATCAGGTGGATATCGCGCAAAGTGCCATTTCCACCGATCCGGTATTCGGGACGCTCGGAGGAGCCGTTCTGAGCATGAGTGACGTCCTGGGAGACGACCGCTATTTTTTCATGATCTACAACACGGCACAGACATCGAGCGAGTTTTTCTCCAGCTTCAACTTTGCGATCTCACGCGTTTCCCTCGGAAGGAAAAATCCGTACAGCTATGGGATTTTTCATTACGCAGGCCGCCGGTATGATCTGCTCGATCCGGACCTGTATTTCAATGAACGGGCGTATGGCGGCTATTTCGCAATTGCTTACCCGCTGTCGAAATTCCAACGTCTCGAAGGAGCGGTGAGTTTTTCCAACTCCGACAAGGAGGCGCTGGCTGATGTGCGGCAACGTAAAGCGCTGCTGCTAACCAATTCGATCTCCTACGTAAAGGACAATGCGCTGTATTATTACACGGGTCCGATCGATGGCAATCGTTTCAACCTGACGCTTTCATATACGACTGATCTGCGCTACTCGAACGTCAATTATTATTCGGTGATGTTCGATTACCGCCGCTACTTCAGATTGGGGCTGCGGTCGGCATTCGCATCGCGGGCGGAATTCCTCTATAACCACGGAAAGGAAGCCCGTCGATATTTCCTTGGCGGCAGCTGGGATCTGCGGGGATGGCCGCGCTGGTCCATTCGCGGGACCAAGCGCTGGCTGACCAGCCATGAACTGCGCTTTCCTCTGCTCGACCGCGTGGGATTCGATTTCCCTTTCGGCTCGATCAACCTGGGGGTGCTGCGCGGAGCGCTGTACTTCGATGCAGGGAATTCATGGGACGGCGAATACGGCAGTACCCTGGGAAGCATCGGCGGCGGTCTCCGCTTCAGTCTGTTTGGCGTGCTCGTGCTGCGTTATGACATAGGGAAGCGCATAGAGGAGAACTTCACGAAGCTTCAGGATGGATTGTTTTACCAGTTTTTCTTCGGGTGGGATTTCTGATGCGTCGGGTACTCTATATCGTGCTTGCGCTCCTGACCGGCTGCGGAGGCGGCAGCTGGCTGCAGCGGCCAGTGCTGCCGGATACGGGCAGCGCCGCGCAGACTCGACCGCAGTGGCTGCAGGAAGGAGGAGACGCGCAGCGCAGCTACCCCGTCGCGGAAGCAGAGACTGCGCTCTCGGGCGACAAGGCCGGGATCGAATCCTGGAGTTTCTCGCTGGACGGAACCTCTGGCCGGGCTGCGCCCCTGTTCGCCGACGGTGTCATTTTTTTCTCCTCGTCGACTTCTGTAGTCGAGGCAGTCAATCTGGCCACGGGTGAAAAGATCGGACAGTTCAGCTGTGAGCTGGTCATTCATGCGACTCCGGCTATTTCCGCGGGTCGGCTGTACGTTGCCACACTGGGCGCCGAATCCCCGCTGTTGTGTTTCAGCCTCACAGATGGCAGTCTCGAATGGAGACGCGTGATCGAACCTGTTGAAGCCGGGTTGTGTGTGCACGACGGAGCCGTGTTCGCTGGGGGACTGCGCGGAGGAGTGTATCGTTTTGACCCATCTGATTCAGTGGAGACATGGCGGACGACCGTAGATGCACCGATTCGTGCTGCTCCAGGTGCGGTGGATTCCGTCCTGGTCGTGGCGACGAGTGCCGGGGATGTGATCGGACTGCATACACGCGACGGCAGCAGACTCTGGCGTATTCCGATGCTCGAGGCGGTTCTCGCCACACCTGTAATCAGCGGAAGGAACGTTCTCGTCGTCGATCGTCGTGGAACGCTCATCTGTGCGGATGCGTATACAGGTCATGTCCGCTGGAGAGCAGAAACCCAGGTTCAGACGTATCACTCTCCCATCGTCCTCGGTCATCGCGTCTGTCTGCCAACCGCATCGGGCGAGCTTCGCATCCTGGACCTTGAAACCGGATCCGAACTGGGTACGCTCGATAGCGGTGAGCTGCCTGCCGCCACACCGCTCCCGTATGCGGGAGTGCTTCTTCAGCTGACACGCAAAGGAGAGCTCGTTGCCTTGGACCTGCAGCATGGTGGTGTTAAAAGCATCCATGAGCTGCCGAGACGCAGTGAAACCCCGCCCCTTATCGTTCCCGGGGGAGTGATCCTCGTCGATGAGCAGGGGGAGGCGGTGCTGCTTCCATTGCCCGAAGCCCTGGTCGGTAAGCAGTCAGGAGAACACAAATCACTGGACGGAACAGTCAGATGAGTTTCACGACACAGAACACATTCAGGCGGCCGGTATTTACACCCTGGCGCACAGGACGATGGTTGCGGTACGTGCTGTGTATTGTCGTGGGCTTGTTGATGGGTGTTCAGCTTGCGGCACAGGAGATCGATCCGCCCGTATTCAACAAGATCGACGTGGTTTCAGAACCGCGTGCCGCTGAAGTGTATCTGGGCGATTCTCTACTGGGACGCACCCCGCTGCGTATCAACAAGGAAGATGCGGAGCACGTGCTACTGTATTATCCGTCTCGCAGAGCCTGGAATGCCCAGGAGGCCCGGCTCGATCTGCCGCTCCCGGCGGCAGGGAAAGGTGTTGCTCTTGTGCGATTCAAC
>PKTF01000162.1 GCA_002869275.1 Ignavibacteria bacterium
ACGCGCATCGAAGCGGGAATCTGGAGGGCGATACGCATTTCGGACGCCCGCAACTCATGCGAACCCAGTGTGATATCCGGGGAGCGGAGGGCTGTTGCACATAATCCCTGTGCCCGCTTGACATCCGCAACGAAACTTCTTATACTTGGTTAGACATATGTATAATCACGGAGAAACGCCGTGGGTAAGGAATGGACCGAGAACAGGAAGAAGGTGGCGCGTTTTCTCGAACAGTACTTCGAGCAGAACGGACGCGCCCCGAGCATGGATGAAATTGCCAAGGCGACGGGACTCTGGAAGCGTTCGGTAGAGATCGTTCTGAAAGGTTTGGAGAAGATCGGTTTCATAGAGATCACGCCTGGCATCAGTCGAGGCATACGTCTGCTTGAAGATGCCTATCGGCGTATTCCGCTGGTGGGTGACGTGGCCGCGGGTCCGCCCGCCTGGTCGCAGGACGCCGCGGTGGAATACCTGCGGGTGGACCGTTCGATCGTACCTTTCGAGAAACCGGTGGCCCTGCGCGTGGAAGGCTTCAGTATGCGTGACGCGGGAATCCTGCCGGGCGATATCGTGCTCGTTCGGCAGCAGGCGGTGGCCAACAACGGCGAGACGGTGATCGCGTATTACAATGGCGGACTGACGGTGAAAAAATTCGAACATAGGGATGCCACCATCCGGCTGCTGCCCGCCAATCCCGGCTACAAGCCGATGGAGGTGACCGAGGATGATGAATTCCAGATCGTCGGACGCGTCATGATGGTGCTGCGCGACCTCTGCGACGGCTTGAATTTCACGGTTGAGGCGGCGGGCGAAGCGGCGTGAGGGACGCCGGAGTCACTGGCAACGGATATCGATTTCTCGTACCTTTCATCGTTATCGCAGAAATGGACATCCGAAAACGTACCGGAAACACCCGAAGGATCTCGCCTGATGTACCACGCCGTTCATGACACCCGGGGGCATGCAATGCACGAACGACTGTTTATCGCTGCCATTCTACTGATCAGCATCATCGTTTTTCCACGCAACGCCTCGGCGCAGGACGAAGATGTGTTCCGCAACGATGTCTACCGCACAGAAGTGGTGACCGTTGACGGTGCGCAGCTCTTCCATGTCGTGGGCGTCTCGCCCCTGCGTGCCGAAGATGTTCGCGTTCCGCGAAGGCGTCTGCGCTTTCGCATGTCGCCGGGAGATCTCTACGATGTCGTTCTGCGTGAGACCGTGCTGTCCGAGCCCGTCGCTGCATCTCCATTCTACCTGGCGGAATACAGCTACGGCGAGGATTCGTTGCTGGTGCAGCAGCTGCGACCATTTACGGGTACGCTGAACGCACTGGCGATGCCCGAGGTACGCATCCTCGATCAACGCTACGACCGATCAGCCGGGGGCGTGGAGCTTCTCGTGGAAGTGCCGCTGCTGACCTGGAATCCTTCAAGCGGGGAAGTCCGCTGGGTGGAGGAATACCGCTTCGAGCGTGTTCGTCGTGACGGACTGTCGGTACCGCCGGCGGCGGAAGGTACTCCCCCATACAGCAGTATGCCGTTCACCACGCGCAGCAGCAATGTCGACACCGCGCAGGCCTGGATCGACTATCAGAATCCCATGGTGAAATTCCATGTCGATACCGACGGCATGTATAAAATTGATGCAGACTGGTTGCTGCAGTCCGGAATGAATCCGTCTTCGGTGGATCCGCGCCAGGTGCAGCTGTACCGGAAGGGTGTGCCGGTTTCGATGTATGCGGTGGGCATGGAGGACGGCAGCATCGATGCGGGTGATCATTTCCTTTTTCACGCTACGCGAAATTATGATGAGCGCGGCTACAGGTATATTCCCGACGACCTTCTCAACAGCCACTATCCGCAGTATATGAGCATCTATACGGATTCGACGGCGTACTGGCTGCATTTCTCCACGGCGCAGCCGCTGCGTACGGCCATGGATCCCGGCATGTCGCCGCTTCCCGTCGATACACTGGACTGGGCCTATGAACTGGTGCACCTTGAGTCCGAAGGTCCGCTCGTGAACCTCTCGACCAGCGCCGCCGTCGGACAGATGCCGGATTTCAACGGCTACACGACCTGGTTCTGGCAGTGGCTGTGGGTGCGCCAGGGAGCTCGAGGGTTCAATTTCAACGCTTCTGATCCGAAACCTGCCGAGAGTGCCCGGTTCTGGGCAAAAGTCATGAGCTGGTACAGTGCAAGCTTCAGCCTTCCGCACCATTCAGCCACCCTGCATCTGAACAGCAGCGAAGCGATCGATTCCATGACCTTCAATCTGCAGGAACAGGCCATACTGCAAGGATCGCTGACATCCGACAGCATCGTTGCGGGACGTAATACCTTGAGGCTTGCGGTGCAGGATATGGGCGATCCCGAAGCGGGTATCGTGTATGATTGGTTTGACATAGAATATCCGAGACTGCTGGTCGTAGGAAACAGCCAGCGGGTCTTCTCTTACGATTCCCTCATGGGTGAGGGTGAGCAGGTCATCCGATTCACCGAAGTTCCGGATTCCGATCCAAGGTTGCTGCGGGTGACGGATGACGGCCGCGCGGTCATGCTCCCTGTAGCCTCGTTCTCCGTGGATAATGGATATACCGTGCATTTCGCGGACTCGCTGTTGGACGGAGCACAGTACTTTCTTTCGACCGAGAGCAGACTGCTCACACCCGCGGCGGGTGAGCAGGTGCAGATCGAGGTCCTTGACGAACAGGACAGGGAAGCCGGATATGTGATCATCACAGCGGATGATTTGATGGATGCCAGCCGGGAATACGCACAGTTCATCGGCACGGAATACGGAATCAGCACCCGCGTCGTGGATGTTCAGGACATTTACAACAACTACAGCTACGGGATGTTCCAGCCCGAAGCGCTGAAGCTGTTTCTTTTCGATCTGTACCACGACGCTGTGAATGATTCGTTGCGCTACGTGCTGCTGGTGGGCGATGCGAACTATAACTATAAGTACAGTACGGCCGCGTATTCACGAAATATCGTTCCGTCATACGGTGCGCCAGTCAGTGATCCCTGGTTCGTCGCCTTCGATACGAACGCCGTCGATCTTTCGATTCCGATCGGTCGTCTGCCGGTCTCGAGTGCCGAACAGCTGCAGCGCTATCTTTCGCACCACAAGGAATACCGGACACAGCGCATAGACGAATGGAACAGGACGAGCATTCATTTCAGCGGCGGTTTTGATGAATCCGAGCACGCACGGTTCAAATCCTATAACGACGGTGTGATCACCAATTACGTTGAGCCTCAGCCGCAAGCCGGACGATCGACACATTTCTACAAAACCGAAAATCCGATCACGGATTTTGGTCCGGTCACCCCTGAAGACTTCAACCGTATTATCGATGATGGCGGGATATTCATTTCCTATATCGGCCATAGCGGCACGCAGACCTGGGACAACAGTATCGCATCGCCGCGACAGCTCAAGAACGAGCGGAACCGATATCCACTGATCACGGATTTCGGCTGTTCCACGGGACGCTTCGCCGAACCGGATTATTTTTGCTTCGCTGAACTGTTTATCGTTCAGGAGGGAGGCCAGTCCATCGGGTATATCGGAAATTCCGCTGCTGGCTTTCTCGAGACGCTGCAGTATCTCCCGGATTTGTTCTACGGGAAACTTCTTCGGGACGGCGTGCACACCGTCGGTGATGCACATCGCGAGGCGAAACGAAGTCTGCCGGACCTGTTCGCGGGCTCGATGCCGGTTGTCGATATCTCCATTCAGACCAACAGCCTGGTCGGAGATCCGATTGTCAGCCTGCCGTTCCCGACGAAACCCAACGCCGTAATGCGGCCGGAGTGGATTCGCAGCCTGGACGACATCATCACCGACCGCATGGACTCTCTGCGGTTCGAAGTGGTCGTCGGGAACTTCGGTCTGTATCCGCAGGATTCTGTCTCCGTACAGCTCGAAGCTCTAACTGCAGGCAGTGCCTGGTTGACGGAACGCCGCATGGTTGCCCTCCCACGTTTCCACGACACGTTGCGCTTCGCGATTGCCTCGAATAAGACCGCGGGGAGTTCGCAGATTAG
>PKTF01000401.1 GCA_002869275.1 Ignavibacteria bacterium
CCGTCAAATAAAACGCCCCTTCATGCTGTCATGAAGGGGCGTCCCTGTACGTGGCGCTTCCTGGTAATGACGTTACTTCAGCATCACCATTCGCCTCGTGGAGGAAAAGTCGTTGACGGTCATGTGGTACAGGTACGTACCGGAGTCGACAAGCTGTCCGGCTTCGTCGCGACCGTTCCAGGTCACGCTGTAAACGCCGGCGTCCATGGTCTGCTCGGTGAGCACGCGAACGCGCTGTCCGATGCTGTTGTACACCGCGAGACGCACTGCGCCGCTCTCGGGCAGGGTGAAACGGATCGTGGTGCTGGGATTGAAGTGATTGGGATAGTTTCCTTCGAGCATGTAGCCGCCGGCGATACCCGGCAGTTCATCCACTGCAGTGGTGGTGGGAAAATCAGTCGGATCGCCCGGATTGGTCACCAGCGTCGGATCGCCCGGGAAGGGCTGTCCGGCCGTCCAGGTCCCTTCAGGATCCTGCAGCTCGACACCGTTGCTGAAGCCATCGCCGTCGGAGTCGAGCGCCGCTAGCGCGGGACTCCACTGCACCGTTCCTGCCGCACCCGGCGTGGAAAGATGGTTGGCTTCGATCTCCTGGCCGAACGCATTGCGGGGACCGCCCGGGGTCACGTGGCAGGTGAAACAGGCCTTGACATTCCCATTGGGGACCTGACCGGTGCGCGGACTGCGAGCAACGAGGAAACCGCTTGACGCAACAAGCGCCAGTGTGGCAGTAATGAGTAGATATTTTTTCATGGCACTCCTCTGAACAAAATGTTGCAGCTGTGAATAAAGGTTTTCGGTTGTCAGAACGCCAGAACCCGGGTGATGTTGAACCCGATATGCAGGTCGCCGTCAGATACGCTGTTGGCGGCGCCGGCGAGCACCTGCGAGGGATTCAGCAAGTCGTTGTTCGACAGGACAATCTTGAAGAAATGTCCGCCGGTTTCCAGCTCCACGCCGAAGGATACCGTGTTGTGGGCGGTACGCCACCCGCTGATTGTCGGGATCCATTCGGCAAGCACATTGAATACATCGGTGATGTAGTACTGTCCATGAACACCGAGAACGAAGGAATAGTGCCGGTCGGGACAGGTGATGTGGCTGTTATCGACATAGGACGGGACCAGTCCGAGCGCGAAACGCTCACCATACATCGTATTCACGATGAGCTGTGCGTAGTACTGGAAATTGTCGGCATCGGAAGCGTCGCGGCCGGCGACTTCCGTGTTCCATGCGCCACCAAGGCGCACAGCAACGAGCAGGGGTATCACCTCGTGACGAACGGAGAGTAGCTGCTGTTTGAGGTGGAGATCGAGGTTGTCCTGCACGTTGCTGCGGCCGAGGGTGACGTATCCGTCGTCGCTGTATGCATACGCGAGTGCCATGCGGATGTTCACCGGCCCGTCGAATCCCCAGAGGGCGTCACCGCCGTCGGAGAGTGTGGGAACGAAACGGTGTGAGATTTCGAACTCGAAATTTCCCTGCTGCAGGGTTTCTGCGGTCGGCAGATTCACAGCCTGTGTGGAGTGAAAGAGCTGCAGAGGCGGCAGTTCGGTCGGCTCGCTGCGCGACCAGCTCGAGGCTTCATCCTGTGCTGAAGCGCTGAAAAGGAGCCCGAACAGGGCGAAAACGGTGAACACTGTACGATGCACGGTTGATTACCCTTTGACTTTTTTCAGGTGGAAATCGAGGACGAGCTTCATGGTCTCGTCGATCTTGAGAAACATGAATGAAGGGACTTCGATCTTGTGATCAGTAAGTTTGACGTCAAACGTCGTTGCGATGTGCAGCGCGCCGGCTTTCTCACTGACCGTGCCGGAAATTTTCATGGCCTTTTTCACACCGTGGATATCCATATGTCCGCGTAAGGTCACCTTGATCTTTCCGCCCGAAGGCTCGGCCTCGACGATGCGTCCGGTGAATTTCGCAAAAGGATATTTGTCCGTGTGGAGGTAGTCCTCACGCATATGGCGGTTGCGCAGTCCGATGCCCGTATCCACTGTGCGCAAATCGACCTCGAAATACAGCTTGCTGCCATCAGTTATTCCGTCGGATGTATGCGAGAGGTATCCGTCGATGTTTTTGGTGACGCCCTCGAAGTCCTCTACAGGTGCATCGGAGATGAATTTCACCATGTTTGCCGACTCGCGGTCGACATGGTATTCCACCTGTGCCGTCAGGGGCATGGCGGTTAGAAGAAGCAGAAATGTGAAGAGAAGTCTCATAGCGTATCCTTTCCAATTCATCGCAGCTCTCTGCGTGCACCGTTATCGATCCATACCGCGATGGCATTGATGATCTCTGCATCCAGCGGACCTTGCGGGGGCATGGCCGGAGACAGGCTGCCGCGCATCAATTCGATGAGAATGCTTTCGCTGCTGTTTCCCGCGACTACCCTGCTGCGGCCGGGGTAGCTCACACTTTCCACGCCGACCAGCTGGTCGTACGCGTTGGCCGCGGTGAGATCAAGTCCGGCCTGCGGATTGCTGCCGGCGTGGCAACCGGGCGTGGCGCAGGAAACATCGAAGACCTTCTCCTGGATATCGGACAAACGCGGGTCAACACGCACTTTGGCCTCGTCATCGCATTCGGAAACAATTGAATCGGCGCAGCCTGCCGCGAACAGCAGCAGGACAGCAGAAAGAACTCGAATTGTGATCATGGGTTGCATGTGTTTGTTTCTGTCAACATCGCGGATTAGCTGGCCTGCAGTTGTCAGCGTGCGGACAACCGGCTGCACGGTTCATCGGTGCGGGGCCGCGCCGCCGATCAGGGGAATCCCAGACCGGCGACACACAAAAAAGAATTACGCTCGTGGATAAACGTCTAAGAGCATTTTAACCTGGAATAGTTAAAACTTAAAGGAAATAATTTTTACCCGCAATATCCTGTAACTTTTTTCCCTTAAAGGATATTGCCTGCTTGCCGCGGCGTAGCCGAGTGCTGTGGGAAACGGGAATGGGTCTATGTCATCGAGGGCGAAGCCGGGGGGTGGGTCCGTGGGTTACACAAACTCCTCCAACCGCGTCTCGAAGCGTTTCAGGAGGGTGCGGAGTTCCTTGCGGTCGAGCATCGCCTGCGCTTTCTCAAGCTTGACCCAGCGACGATCTCGGATGTCGTCCTCTTCCCAGGATTCATGGACGTGAGTGACCTGCATGGCGAACATGGTGACGCGGCAATGTCCGTTCCACTTTTGGTAAACGTAATCGCCCACGGCTTCACGCGAGATGCGTCCGGTGATGCCCGCTTCCTCGAGCGCCTCCTTTTTCGCGGATGCGCGAGGCGACATTCCGGGTTCGACCACGCCCTTGGGCAGGATCCAGCGCTTCTTGCGGGCGCTGGTGATGAGAAGGATTTCAATACCGCGCGCATGCCGGCGGAAAGGTATCACGCCGGACTGTTCGAAGAACCACTGCGGAACCGAGGATTTATCTTTCCCCATGGATGATCAGAGAAGATACAGCAACAGAAAAATGATATAGAACATCGCTGTGACGGCCAGTGCAACCAGCATGTTCCGTGCGAGCTGGTGCAGCGGTGTGCGCCCGACAGCGAAGCTGTAGCGTGCCGCGATGCCGCCGGTGAACAGCATGATGCCGAAATATCCGATGGAGGCCGCGATCAGTGGATCTACATCCGAGAGCAGGGCGAGGACAGGACCGAGAAAAAAGACGGCGACGCCTACGCCCGCGCAGGCGATGTATAACGGCGATTGCTCGGGTGAAGGGTCTGCCGTCATGGTGCTTCACCGCTGGTAGCGGCTTCTCCGGCAGCGGCCGATTCCACGGCGATGCTGTCGGCCTCATGCTTCAGCCGGTCCATTTCCTTGTAGTCGATTTCCGAACCCATCATGCTGTGTGGAATCAGGTAAACGGCGAGCATCACGAGCGCGGCGGCGACGACGAACCAACGTCGCACCGGGTGCCGCTCATAGGCCTCGCGGTTCCAGAGCGCGGCGATGGCAATGACCCACGCGATAAAAGCGATGAGGGTTTTGTTATCCGTGAGATCTGTTCCGAAGGGGAAGCCAGTCCAGTATGCCCCGAAAGCGTACTTCTGTACGATGGGACCCAGGATGAGCCCGCCGATAATCAGCAGACCGGTAGTCCAGAGCGCATATCCCCGTGGGTGTCCTTTCTTTCTCAATGCCTCGAGTCCGGTTCGTGTGGAAATCAGCATCGCGAGGAACATGGCGATGACATGCGGGATAAGTGCGCCGAGTGGAACGGCGCCCTTGAATCGCGTAACCACGGTTTCCTTCTCGGGAATGCGGAGTATTTCACCGTCGCTCTCCAGCTCGATCATGTATTCAAGCTTGCCTGCCGGTGGCTGATGAGGCAGCATGCCAACCAGTGTATCGCCGACGAGACGCAGCGGTATGGGCGTCCAGGCGTCATCGGTTTTAAAGCGCTTGTACATCAGCGCCCCGTTGATGCCTCCCTGCGGGGTATGCAGGCGGATGGGCTGGTCTCCGTCGCCGCCGTGCGAGCGCGTGAGAGAATAGGAAACAGGATAGCCGGCAAGTTCATTCTCACCGTCGACCGGATAGGTGGGGCCGGTGGCCCGCTGGTACACAGCGGACGTAAGGGTGATAGCGAGGGCGAGCAGCCAGAAAAGGATATTGCGAAACATATGTGATCCAGTTACATGCGACAGATGCGTGCAATATGGGATCAAAACGTTGTTCCGTGCAATGAAACGCGATGGATTTTCCTTTTCGTGAGGTATTTTATGGAAAGTAATGAGGTTCCCATGGAAATGAGCAAGGACGAAATCGTACGTGACTGGCTGCCGCGTTACACCGGTATGCCGCTCGAGGAATTCGGTCCGTGGATATTGCTGACCAATTTTCAAACGTACATCGACACGTTCGCCAAAGAGCACGACATTCCCGTCCGCGGGAAAGGTGGCGCCATGTCGGCGGCAACCTCTGCGGACGGCATCACCATGATCAATTACGGCATGGGTAGCCCCAACGCCGCCACGGTCATGGACCTGCTCACCGCAGTACAACCGTCGGGAGTGTTGTTTCTCGGTAAATGCGGGGGACTGAAGAAATCCACCGATGTCGGACATTTCATCCTCCCGACCGCCGCCATTCGCGGTGAGGGAACGGGCGACTCGTACATGCCGCCCGAGGTTCCGGCGCTTCCGTCATTCAAACTGCAGCAGTTCGTCGCGAACGTGATTCATGACCAGGGACAGGAATACCGCACCGGTGTTATTTTCACGACGAATCGCCGCGTGTGGGAATACGACGAGGAATTCCGCGCATACCTGCGTTCGGTGCGCGCCATCGGCATCGACATGGAAACGGCGACGTTCTTCATTGCCGGGCACGCCAACCGCATTCCGCGCGGCGCGCTGCTGCTCGTTTCCGACATTCCCATGGCGCCTGACGGTGTGAAAACCGAGGAATCCGACCGCGCGGTGTCGCGTGAATTCGGCGACCTGCATCTGCGCATCGGACTCGAGGCCATCCGCCACGTCCGCGACAGCGGTGAAAGGATCAAGCATTTCCAATTCGAGTAACGCCATACATAAGAAGAGGCACGTATGAACCTGAAGGTCCTGCTTCTGCTGCCCGCGCTCCTGCTCGCGGCAGCATGCACCCGTACTACAAACAATCAGCAGTATACCACCGCAATGATCATCTCCGACCACGCACAGGAACAGTCCATCAACGCCCTGATCGAGTTGCACGGCGACGATGCTCGCGAGCGCATCGAACGCGGCGTGAGGCAGGTCGCCGACATGTGGCGTGATGAAGACGGCGACGAGGCTGCATTCCGCAATTTCTGCGAAAGCCAGTTCATCGCCGATGCCGAACAGCTCGACGTGACCTTCGAACGTTTCGAGCATAATCTCATGCTCATCGGGGGATACATGCGCGAACTCCGCCGCGATCTGAGTATTCCACTGCAGCTCGATACCGGTCCGATAGCCGATATCGATTACCAGTTCGGACAGTTCGCTCCGGCCGCCCATATCAGCAATGATCTGTTTACAAGCAAACTCGCTTTCGTCGCGCTGCTCAACTTTCCGCTGAGCACGCTCGAGGAGAGGCTTGAGAAGGGCGACGAGTGGACGCGACGCCAGTGGGCCGAGACGCGCCTGGCGCAAGGATTCGGCACGCGAATTCCTTCGGAGATCAACCAGGAGCTGTCTGCCGCGTACACGACGGCCGACAACTACATCAACAGCTACAACATCCACATGCATCAGGTGGTCGGACGCGACGGGAAGCGTCTTTTTCCCGAGGGACTGAAGCTGATCTCGCACTGGGGGCTGCGCGATGAACTCAAGGCGCAGTACGACAAAGAGGGAGGGTTGATGCGGCAGAATCTTATTTATCGCATCATGGAGCGCATCATCAAGCAGGAGATCCCCACCGATGTCATCGACAATCCGGAAGTCGACTGGCATATCGCGAAAAACATCGTCGTGCCTGCCGGAGAATCTCCCGAGGATAAGGAAGCCGCGTCGCGTGAACAGGATACCCGCTACGCAATGTGGCTGAAGATTTTCAACGCACAGCGTAAAGCAGATGCGTATCATCCCGACAATCCGACACATATCGACCGCCGCTTCAACGAGGACCGCGAGATTCTGGAAAGCGACGTGGAGAAGCTCTTTGTCAGCATTCTTTCCTCTCCGCTCATGAGGGACATCGCCGATCTCATAGGTGATCGCCTGGGTCGCGACCTCGAACCCTTCGATATCTGGTACACCGGCTTCCGCAGCAAGCCGCCCATGACGGAAGAGGAACTTGACCGTATCGTCGCGAAGAAATATCCGACCGTCGAAGCCTTCGAGAAGGCCATCCCCGGCATCCTGGGCAAGCTGGGTTTCCCGCGCGACAAGGCCAATTTCCTTGCGAGCAAGATCTCGGTGGATGCAGCGCGCGGTGCGGGACATGCAATGGGCGCCGGGCGCCTGGTAGACAACGCCCGCCTCCGCACACGTGTGCCGGAGACCGGTATGAACTACAAGGGCTACAACATCGCCATCCATGAGCTGGGACATAATGTCGAGCAGGTGATGTCCTTCCAGATGATGGACCATACCCTGCTTCGCGGCGTGCCCAACACGGCATTCACCGAGGGGTTCGCTTTCGTTTTCCAGTCGCGCGACCTCGAGTTGCTCGGTCTCGACGTGTCCGATCCCAACGCCGAGGCACTGAACACGCTCGATGTCATCTGGTCCACCTACGAAATCGCCGGGGTTGCCCTTGTCGACATGCGCGTCTGGCGCTGGCTGTATGCGCACCCGGAGGCCACGCCTGAGCAGCTGCGCGAGGCCGTGCTCAGCATCGCACGTGATGTGTGGAATGAATTCTACGCCATTCCCTTCGACATCAAGGACCAGCCGATTCTGTGTATCTACTCGCACATGATTGACGGCGGCATGTACACGCCCGATTATCCGCTGGGGCATATCATCGCCTACCAGGTGGAACAATACCTCAAGGACAAGGATCTGGCCGCGGAGATGGAGCGCATGTGCACGCTCGGCAACCTTTCGCCTGCCCTCTGGATGCAGCGTGCCGTGGGTTCGGAAATTTCGACACAGCCGATGCTCGATGCCGCTGCAGAAGCATATCAGAGGCTGCGAATGCCGTAGCAGGTGCCGCGATTCGAATAATATGAGATGCGGGATGGCAGTGGACTATTCCGTTCATGCAAAAGAGGCTGACGCACCGTGCGTCAGCCTCTTTCTCTCTCTCTTCACCAAAGACCGCAGGGGAGTTAGTCCGCGATCCAGTAAAGTTCTGTATTACAGTCTCATCATCATGCTTGAACGAATGCCGTCGGCCGTGATGAGCCGCACGGTGTAAGTGCCTTGAGGCAGTTTCTGCGAGCCGAAGGGGATGACGTGGTGTCCGGCGGCGAGTTCAGCATTGTCGGCGATGCACAGTTTCTGATTCCCGTGTATGTCGTACACCTTGAGGGAAACACGTCCTTCCCGTGCAAGTACGAACTCAGCATTTGCCCATGAGCGGAAGGGGTTGGAGTTCGCGGTGCGCACGCAGAAGGAATTCGAAAGTCCGTTCGGTACGAGCGTCAGTGCAGGTGATACGAGAGAACGTCCGTCGTTCGTCACCTGGCGGATGCGGTACATCATGACTTTGTCCGGCACCAGGTGCTCGGTATAGCTGTATGCGCGGCCGTTGAGATCTCGGCCGGAACCGCGTACGAATCCCACCGTGCTCCACCGTATGTCGAACTGACCGCGGCGTTCGATCTCGAAGCCGAGGTTGTTGCGTTCGACGGTGGTATTCCAGCTCAGTGCGATGATGTTGTCAATCCAGACAGCGCTGAACTGAGATAGTTCGACTGCCGCGTTTCCTTCCTCCGGTACCTCGGCTTTCGCTAGTAACGGGATGAGGAATATCAGCAGGAGTATGATATGGCTGTTCTTATATGATGTCTTCATGACTATTCTCGTTTTCGTATACAACTGCCGAAGAATGTACAAACGACGTGCCAAAGCCAGATTCTGCGATTTTTCACTGTTTAGACAGAAAACCAGTGCAGATCTGTCCGGATGGCGGACCAGGAGTCCGGAATCCGAACATATATGAAAAACGCCCCTGTTCGGAGCGTTTTCAACAATCAATAGCGGATTTCCTCAGGAATTCATCAGAAGAAGGTTCTTGCACCCGTCAGCAGAAGTGATCCGCACGGTATACAGACCCTCTTCCAGCATGTACGTCCCGAAGGGAAGTACGTGATGTCCCGCGTGGAGCATGACGTGGTCGAGAAGAACAGCGACCGTATTTCCGTAGCGATCGATCACACTGAGCTTGACCTCGGTATTCTCGTCCAGACCAAACGCCACCGTACCGTAGTTCTGGAAAGGATTGATTGAATGCTGCCAGACATCGAAGGAATGTGGTACCTGATCAGGCGTGACGGTAATCACTGGGGATATCCGCGTGTACCCGTCGAGTCCGATCTGCCGGAGCCGGTAATACGAGACACCGTCTCCGCGAAGCTGATCAAGAAACGAATATGCATGCTGTGCTGTATGGCCACGGTCGCGGCGGATATATCCAATGCGTCGCCAGTCATTGCTGAGCTGCGAGCGGCGCTCGATTTCGAAGCCCATGGTACCGGCCTCCGATGTGGTGATCCAGTGAAGCTGAATGACCTCACCGAAACGAGCACCGGCAAACAGCTTGAGCTGTGAGCGCGACTGCGCCGAAGAGATGGCGGATGGTTCATTCAGATCGGCGTGCAGCACCGGACGATCATGCTTCATGACGATGAACATGTTCGATGAGTACATCGGGCGGTTTTCCGGCGGAGCCGGCGAAGTTTCCGTTCCTGATTGCTCCGCGTCTTGCGTCGTCGCGCTGCCGGGGAGCAACCCTGCGACGAGAATGGATGATGTGTTCGGTGCCGTGCTCTGTTGAGCAGTCACGACGTGACACAGTACCATAAGGGCAACCATTGCATACGTTAGGCGTAACATGGTAATGCTTCCTGCGTTGTGAATGAGAACCGAACGTTGGCAGACGTGCGGTTTTCGTGAGTACGTCGTGGAGAGAGTGGCACAAATATAGCTGTATGCTGGATTAAATCCAAATACTTTTTTCTACTGCGTACGATATATGAACAAAAAAAGCCGGAATAAAATTCCGGCTTTTTGAGAGGGTTTTTGTGCGCTCTAGGAATACAACTCTGGAAAGAGCGCCCGCTCGACAGTTTCGATCACGATATGAATGATTTTGATATGCAGTTCCTGGATGCGGTCGCTGGTCTTCCCGGGCACGATAATGGGAAGGTCGCAGAGTGGAAGCAATGCACCGCCGCCCTTGCCGAGGAGTCCGACGGTGGCAACGCCCGCTTTGCGGGCTTCCTCGGCGGCGCGGATCAGGTTGGGTGAATTCCCGCTGGTACTCAGCATCAGCAGCAGGTCGCCTTCCTTGCCCAGCGCCTGTACCTGGCGGGCAAAGACCTCGTCGTATCCGTAGTCGTTTGCGACGCAGCTCATGTGTCCGGGATCGCTGAAGGCGATTGCGGGAAGCGGCGGACGCTCGTCCCGGTACCGGCCGCTCCACTCCTCGGCGAAATGCATGGCGTCACTCATCGAACCGCCGTTGCCGCAGGACATGGCCTTGCCTCCTCCCTTGAAGGTGGCGGCAAGCTTGTCAGCGAACAGCTGTACACGGGGATAATGCAGCTCGTCTGCCATGAATTCGTCCAGACAGCTGTGGGCCTCGCGGAATGATGCTTCGATCGGATTCATATCTGATACTACCTACTGTATGACTGGCAGATCGAGTTGCTCGAGTCGCTGCGCGGAATCAGCTTCAACCTCTGCATGCAGCGATTTGCCGTGTGAGTCCATGGTGACGATGGCCGCGAAATCCTCGCATTCGAATTGCCACAGGGCTTCGGGGATGCCGAATTCCTCGAGGAAATGCACACCGGTGACTTTTTTGATCGTCTCGGCATAATACTGTGCGGCACCACCGATGGCGTTGAGGTACACCGCACCGGAGTCCTGCAGTCCCTGAAGGGTGCGTGGACCCATACCACCTTTTCCGATTACCGCTCGGATACCGAATTTCTTCAGGATATCGGCCTGGTAGGGTTCTTCACGAATACTGGTTGTTGGTCCCGCGGCCTTCACATGCCACTCGCCGCTGTCGTCCTGCAGCATTACCGGACCGCAATGATACAAGACGCCGCCCTGCATGTCCACCGGGGAGTCGTTGTCCATCAGGTATTTGTGCAGCGCGTCGCGTCCGGTGAACATCCGTCCGCTGATGAGTACGATGTCGCCGACTTTGAGCGAACGAACAAGCTCATCTGAAATCGGGGCCTCGAGGCGCACCTCCTTGCCGGTGAGCGGAATGCCCGCACTTTTCGCCATAGCCGCAGGCGAGGCGTCGCGATATTGCCAGGAGTGAATGCTGCCGTCTGCGGGATTGACGCGCACGCCCAGGCGCCGGAAGGCCCAGCAGTCATAGGCCACTGAAACGAAGAAGCTCGCGGGGAGACGGTGATAGCTTCCGATCTTGCAGCCGATGAGCGTGCTGTTGCCGCCGAATCCCATTGGACCAATGTTGAGCTTGTTCGCCTTCTCCATGATTTCATCTTCGAGCCGGGCCAGGGCGGGATCGGGGTTCGTATCGTCGAGTTCGCGGAACAGCTGGTCCTTGGCTTTCGCATAACCGGTCGCGCGATCCGATCCGACCGCCACACCGATGGCGCCGACAGAACAGCCCTGTCCCTGCGCCTGCCAGACAGCGTGGAGGATGCATTTGCGTACACCCTCGAGATCGCGTCCGGCCTTGCCGAGATGTTCGAGCGTTGCGGGCAGGGAATACTGGATATTCTTGTTTTCACATCCACCGCCCTTGAGCACCAGCTTCACTTCGATGTCGTCTTCTTCCCATTGCTCCCAGTAGATGATGGGAGCGCCGTTGCCGATGTTGTTTCCGCTGTTTTTTCCTGTGACCGAATCCACGGTGTTCGGGCGCAGTTTTCCGCGTCGCGTTGCCTCTTCAATCGCCCAGTAAATATCGCGTTTCATGTCCATCTGATTAACGCCCACAGGCGTTTTTATCTTGAAGGTGGGCATGCCGGTATCCTGGCAAATCGCCCCTTCCTGCTCACAGGCCATGTCGATATTACGCGCGATGGTCGAGAGGGCCATGGCGGCCTGCGATCCTTCCTCTTCTTTGTCGAGAATGGCGTCCATGGCACGCCTTACGTCTGCCGGCAGATTGGTAGAGGTCTGAATAACGAGATCAAGCATGCTCTGGCGGAATTGTTCCATGCGAAGCCTCATACTATTGATTACGTGGAAGCCTGTTTCATCAGCAAATGATACGATCTTGTCGTCTGTGAATCAAACATATCGGCCAATGCGGGCGATTAAGTCACAAAAATATCTTAAAATGCTCTTGACATTTATTTGTCATAAACATATGTTGACAGTAGCAAACTATTAACCGTGAGAACTCATGGAATCCGTTGACGTATTGAAGCAAGCAGAAAAACTTGCGGATCTGACACTCGATCTGGTCGGGTCATGTCAACGCAAACAGGAGCGTATCGCCGAGCGAGCGCAACTGTCGCTGTCTGAGTTCAAATGCCTTCGGGCATTCCGCGGTGACACGGAACTATCCGTGAAAGACATCGCACAGCGCATGAGCCTGACCAGCAGCCGTTTGACGCGTATTATTGACGGTCTCGTCAAGAAACGCTTTGTCACGCGGCACATTGATTCGCAAGACAGACGCATCATCAACGTTCGTTTAACCAAGCAGGGAGAATCCATATCCCGCAAGGTGACGAGCGATTGCACACATGTTTACGAACAGGTGCTGCAAATCATCAGCCCCGAAGATCACGACCGCATCGTCACCGCCGTAGGCCGACTGACCGAAGCCATGCACGTCCGCACGGAATTTGTCGAGGACTATGACTGATTGACATTGCGCAACAGTTGCATCTCGCAACTAACGTGATCCGCAACAATGCACTTACACACCCATCGGTTTCGATGGGTGTGTGCGTTTTGTACGGAGTAGTCCCGCAAGATAGATCAGAATGGTCAGTGTGAGTCCGCCGTACATGGGCTCGATATCGAACGGGTAATGCGGGACCTCGTCGATACGGTAGACATGACCGAGGACCAGGGAGAGGCATGAGACGGAAAATCCCGCAAGCATCGCGGTGAAGGTCCAGCTGCCCGTAAGTGCCCAGCGTGGATAATAACTGGTGATGAGCGGCAGCAGCAGAGCGGGAATAAACAGGGTGCCGATGACATACCACAGGTTGATCACCGAAGGAAAAACAAGGACGGCGGCGATGGACAACACAGCAGTGAACAGGATCCCGAGCTGTGTGTAACGTGTGACCGAACGGTCGTCTCGGCGTCCGGTCAGAACAGAAAGGATATCGCGGCCCGCCGTCAGACCGGCGATGAATGTGAGTCCGTCGGTAGTGGACATCACCGTCGCCAGCATGCCCACGAAGAAGATTCCTTTCGCAACCCCGGGCAGCACCTGTTCGGCCAGCAGCGGATACGCCATGGATGGTGCGGAAAGTTCAGGCAGCAGGGCACGCGCGTACAGTCCGGACAGCGTCGTGATGCTGTCGAAAACGAACCAGCACAGCACCGAAACGACGATGCCTTTCTGCGCGATCTGCGGTGTTTTCGCGCTCAGCGTGAACTGGTGAAACTGCGGTGCCACCAGCGTCCACAACGCGATGAAAAACCACACGAGAATATACTGCCAGGAATTACCACCCGTGACCGTGAGATGCTCGGAAGGCAGCGCGTCGGCGAGAAAGCCGAGCCCGTGCTCGGGAATCAGGAAAAGCAGCAGAAGAAAAAAGCCGATAAACATGAGGGCGAACTGCAGGATGTCGGTTTTAACCACCGCGCGGAAACCACCGGTATACACGTACACGATCGTGACAGCGGTACCGATCAGCAGGGACGGCAGCAGCGCCCAGCCCGTCACCACCTGCAGCAGCACGGCGAGCATCAGGATATACGGCGCGGGCGAACTGTTAAAAAAGACGAATATCGATCCGAGCAGCCCGGTTTTTCGGTCATACGTGGCATACAGCTGATCGGGAATGGAGTACAGGCGGCTGTCGCGCACCCGCCGCGCGAAAAACACGGCGAAGACGATGGCAAAGATATAGTAGGGAAGCCCGAAGACGAACCAGTTGGCGATGCCGTACATGTAGCTGAATTCTCCCACACCCAGAATTCCCCCGTACCAGGTCGATACCAGGGCCATGACGAAGCCGGGCAGCGTGAGCATGCGTCCGCCGAGAATGAATTCCTCTGAAGTGCTGCGGCTGAGCCGGGCACCGCGGAAGCCGAGCACGAATAAAAACAGGAGGTAGGCAAAGACGATAAGCCAGTCGGCGGTAGAGAAATGAAGCAGGGTCACAGGGAAGCAGCCGTTCAGTGGAAATGTACAACGCAGGCAATATGTCGCCTGCAGCGGAATATGCAAAGGGCGTCCACCCGGACGCCCTTGATATCAAATATCAACGTATTGTTGTTTTCAGTATTTTCTTCGGCAGGGGATGACGCTCCCGGTAGAGCCTGTCCGACAGCTGCTTGCTGTGACGATCACTATCGATGGTGATAAACACTAATTGTTCCATGCATTTCTTGCAGACACGAACCTTACGTTCGCCTTCCATATCGAGGAATTTCTTGAAGTACAGGTTTTCGGAGGGGATCGGATGACCGAATGCGCACTCATGTTCCTTCTCGGAAATACCGGTGTGCCATTCGTACTGCTGCGAAGAAAGCGCATTGAACCGTTTCAGCGAACGGAGAAACTCTTTTTCCGAATGATATGCCGCCATAAACCTCTCCATTATGATACGATGGTGGGGTTGCCTATTGCGTCCCGCTGTCACGAAGACAGGGGACATCTGACAGTGGACGTGTAATCTAATAAAAACAAGAATAAATGCGATAGAAAAAGTGTCCGCTGTGGCGATTTCTTTTGTGGAAATCGTGTAAAACATCTTACTAACGCTTATATTCAACGTATTCTAAGCAGTCCTCATGAACATGCAGCAACGCAACTGGGTTTTTGCTGCCCTGGTCGGTATGATCCTCCATATGGCCCCCGGGCAGCCTGTTTTAGGCGATTATCATCGCTGCTCTACAGCTCCGGACGATGAGCCGGTGGTGGCGCAAACCATACGATCACAGGAGAAAAGCAGTTCCTACCGCGCGGAAATTCTTTCAGACCCCGCCATTCGCCTCGTTTCACACGATCCGGTCGCCGCGCTTTCCGATGATCTGAAGAATTACAGGATACGACAGGCAGACGGTCCCTGGGTGGCCGTAAGGGAGGTCGAGGTCATCACCCCCCGAGAACTTCGACTGTATCCCGCCCCTGCAATGATTCTCGATCCCCGCCGGGTCTACTATCTGCACCTGGAACAGGAAGATGTCACGCTGCTCTGCAGCTTCGATGGCTGGATGCGCGAGCTGTATTCGGACAAGGAACTCGGTGCACGCTTCGATGCGGCAGCTGATGCTACCATCGTGCGTGTGTTCGCTCCCCGAGCCACGCGGGTGCGGCTTTACCTGTACCGCGAACGCGAGGGCGCGCATCCCGAAGACCTCGTGCTCGATATGCAGCGCGATGCGAAAGGCGTGTGGGAACTGGACGTGCCCGGAAATTTCGAGGGCTGGTGGTACGATTTCACCGTTCATGGTTTTCCGGATCCCGGGAACGAGTTTCACGAACAGGTGCCTGTGCACGTGACGGATCCTTACGCACGGGTGAGCGACGACAGCTTCGGCCGCGCACGCATCTGGCCGCGCATGCAGCCCCCTCCCCCGGTGCGCGGCGGACGTCCGGCGATGGAGGATGTCATCGCCTATGAGGTGCACGTGGAAGATTTTACCCTCGCACTGCCGGGACTCGATTCCTCCCGGCGCGGCAGTTTCGCGGGTTTCGCCGCGACCGGACTCCGCAACGCGCAGGGCGAGCCGGTGGGCTTCGACCACCTCGTGGATCTCGGTATCAATGTCGTGCACCTGATGCCGGTGCAGGAATTCCTGCACTTCCCAGATGATGAATGGCGTGAAGCTTTTGCCGACGATCCCTACATGCGCGACCAGATGATCGCGGAAAGCAATTACCAGTGGGGATACCGCACGACGCATGCTTTTGCGATCGAATCGCGCTACCGGACACGCGGAAGTGAACCCGGAGCGCAGAACCGCGAGTTTCGTGATCTCATCGCAGCCTTTCATGAAAAAGGCATTGCCGTCATCGTGGACCTGGTATTCAACCATACCGCTGAGCGCATGGATCGGCGAGATCTCTATTTCAACTTCCGCGTCTTCGATCGACACATGTACTACCGCACGAACGACGAACTCGATTTCATCGGGGAATACGGCACGGAAACAAAATCGGAAGATCGTCCGATGACAGCGCGCTGGATTTACGACCAGTGCCTGATGCTGATGAATGAGTACGGGGTGGACGGCTTCCGCATCGACCTTGCGGGACTCACGGACGAACAGACGCTGCGGGAACTCCGCCGGCGCCTCCCGGACGACGCCATCATCTATGGCGAACCATGGATCGGTTCAGCGGATCCGGACTACGAAAGCAATCCCGAATGGGACTGGTACAAGGAAGACGCGCCGATCACGTTTTTCCAGGATGAGTGCAGGAATGCTCTCTGTGGCTCCTTCACCAATCCTGAAAACAAACGAACCGACCGAGGTTACCCCGGCGGCAGCGGCGACCGTGAAGCGGCGAAACGCGCGATCGCCAATACGTTTGAGCATGAAGACAATCCCAACGAAGGCATCAATTACCTCGACATTCACGACAACTGGACGTTGGCGGATCGCTTCGCGCGTGAAGACTGGAACGGGTTGCTCGGGGTTCACGAAGACCGCCTGCGCATCGCGGCCGCGATGCTGATGACGTCGCTGGGTCCCGTTGTCATGCACGGTGGAACCGAATTTCTGCGCAGTAAGGCCAGTGCTCCGCTCGTGGAACTGGTCAAGCACACTTCCAGCGGACCGATTTACATCCATGGAAAGCGCGACAGCTACAATCTGCGCAGGGCGAACCTGTTTCTCTGGGACAACCTCGGTCGCAATCTCGAAGACGGCGCTCGCTGCGATTTCCAGAACATGAAGGAGTACTGGAAAGGTCTGATTGCGCTGCGCCGCAGCGATTACGGGAAGGTTTTTCGTCTTGCGGATGTGCCGCAGGAAGGGTATATCACATGGGTCACACCTGCCAATCCCATGCAGCTCGGTTACATCGTCGGCGGCCGCGTCGCCGTTCTCGTAAACACCGATGACGAAGGCTGCACGTTTCACGACGTACCGTTCCCCGATGGTGACTGGGAACTGGTCGCTGCAGGTGATCGCGCGGGTCTGGCCCTGCTCGAAGACCATCCGCAGGCACGACTGCGCGGAGGAAGGCATACAATCGCAATGAAGGAACGTGACATAATAATCTGGCTACGACGTTAGTATTCACCTCACTGCATTCAGGAGGTTATCATGAGTAAAAGAATTGTCGTTGGGTTGGACGGATCGCCATTCGCCGAGAGCGCCGTTAAAATGGCGATCAGGCGTGCCAAAGTGTATGACAGCACCGTGGTCGGCGTTTCCATCATCGATCGGCCGAGCATCGAACAGATCGCCGCGGGTTCACAACCTGGAGCCTTCCAGATGTCGGAAGATACCGTGTCGTCGCTCCTCAACGACGCGAAGACGCATGCGGAAGAGCTCATCGCCCAGTTCCGTATGACCTGCGACCTTCAGGAGGTGCGGCACGAAGATATCATCCATACCGGAACACCGTACGAAGGGCTGCTCGATGAAGGAAAGACGGCTGACCTGATCATCACGGGACTGCGCACGTTTTTCCATTATCCGACGAAGGAGGGTCCAGGCGACACTCTCGAACATCTCCTGAAAGAACCGGTGTGTCCCATCATGGCTGTGCCCGAGGACATGGAGCTTCCGCAGAATGTCGTGATCGCATACGACGGTTCGCATGGAGCGGCCCGGGCGCTGCAGGCGTACGCGCATATCACGCCCGACATCCCGGAAATCTATCCGGTGACGCTGCTCTGCGTGGCATCTGATTATGACAAGAACAAATACCACCTGGAGAAAGCCACGCGCTTCCTGCGCGCTCATGGAATCGAAGCTCGCATGATGCTGAGAACGGGCAGGCCTGCAGAAGCCATCAAGCAGGTGATCCACGAATTGCATCCGGCGCTGGTGATCCTGGGTTCTCCGCTGCGCAGGGGTTTGACCGAACTCCTGTTCGGCAGTACTGCGAGCAGCATCATCAAGGACGGTACCATTCCGGTCTTTGTCTATCACTAATGCCGAGGCGGACGCGCCAGCGCCAGCAGCCGCACGTCGCGTGCGCCATGCTCCTGCAATACCCTCACGCATTCTGCCATTGTCGCGCCGGTGGTGATCAAGTCATCGACGAGAAGCAATGGTCGATCTCGATTGGCCTCCATCATGTCGCCGCGCACCTCGAACGCGTTCAGGATGTTCGTCTGCCTCGCATCACGATCGAGCTTTGAAGCAGACTGTGAGCGCGTATACCGCGCGCGATAAAGCAGCTTCGTATCCAGTTCCAGTGCGGCTTCCTCAGCGATACCCCGGCAGAGCATCTCCGCCTGGTTGTACCCGCGTTCGAGGCGCTTGACTCCATGCAACGGCACGGGAAGCAATAGGGGATTTCCCTCGAGGATCGGAGTGCCATGGAGCCGCTCGGCGAGTACGCGTCCCAGCCACGCCCCCACTTCGTGCAGCTGGCGGTACTTCATCGCCCGGATGCAGTGTTCCAGTACTCCGTCTTCCTCGTACTCGTATCCCACCGCCATCAGGGTGGCATCGCATACGACATGCAGCGATCCCAGCTGCCTGGCGGAATGTTCCTCCGTCAGGGGGTACGGCTGCAGATCAAGCAGGCATGACGGACACAGGGTGTCGCCTGCGCGGATGCGTGTTCCGCAGCCCAGGCAGAAGGGCGGATACAGCAGATCAAGAATAGTACGCAGGAATGTCAGCATCGTTCTTCTCCCTGAAACGATGGCGAAAACATGGACAGTGCCGCGAGGCGCTGCCTGGAAAATCGGGCGCGATGCGGCGCGCCCTTGATACGCGTTTATTCGGCCGGTTTTTCCTCGGGCACGAAGTTCATGGCCTCTTCGTATACGGCGTCAATGATCTCGTCTTCCTTCAGCCGACGGACGACCTCACCCTTGCGGTACAGGATGCCGACACCCTTGCCGGCCGCGATGCCGATGTCGGCTTCGCTGGCTTCGCCCGGACCATTCACCACACAGCCGAGCAATGCGATCTTCACTGGTTTCTTGATGCCGGCAAGGCGTTCTTCGAGCTCGTTGGTGATTTTGAACAAATCGACTTCGAGGCGCCCGCAGGTCGGACAGGCGATGATCTCCACGTTGCGCGAAGCGAGTCCGAGCGAACGCAGAATTTCCTTCCCGACTTCGACTTCCCTGTACGGTTCGTCAGTCAGAGAGACGCGGATAGTGTCGCCGATACCCTCGGCCAGCAGCGTGCCCATGCCCACGGCCGATTTGATCGTCCCCACCTTCGACGTGCCGGCTTCGGTCACGCCAAGGTGCAGCGGATAATCGGTGCGTTCGGCGATGGTGCGGTAGGCTTCGATCATGAGGCGCACATCGGTGGATTTTACCGAAATGATGACGTCGCGGAAGCCGAAATCCTCGCAGATCTCCGCATGGCGCATGGCACTTTCGAACAATGCTTCCGCGGTGGGATACCCGTGTTTTTCGAGGATGTCTTCTTCGAGCGAACCCGAGTTCACCCCGATGCGGATCGGGATGCCGCGTTCCTTTGCTGCACCCAACACCTCGTGGATACGTTCAACAGAGCCGATGTTGCCGGGATTGATGCGCACCTTCGCCACTCCCGCCTTGATCGCTTCGAGTGCGAATACGTGGTTGAAATGAATGTCCGAGACGATCGGGATAGGTGAACCTTTCACGATGTCGGCCATCGCAGCCGCGGCATGCTTGTCATTGACCGTCACGCGTACGATATCGCAGCCTTCGTCCGCCGCACGCCGTATCTGCTCGAGCGTGCCCTGTACGTCGGCGGTTTTCGTTTTCGTCATCGTTTGCACCGAGATCGGGGCATCTCCGCCAACCGGCACGTCGCCAACCCACATTTTTCGGGTGCTGCGGCGAATGGTCTTCACCTGTGGCGGCTGCCACACGGGTGCATCGGGATCCTGGATGACGGGAATTTCAATCATGAGTGAGCCTTTCTGGCATCTGTGTTTCGGTTACTGGGCGTCCCGGTCGGGGTGAATGCGCTTGCTCGCATCGAGCAGGATGCGCTTCTCATTCTCTGTCAGGCTGGCATAGCCAGACACGCTGATCTTGTCGAGGATGGCGTCGATCTCCTTCTGCGACTGATCGAATTTCGGATCAGGGGTTTTCTTTTCATTCTCCGACTTGGAGGACTTGAAATCGTAGAATGTCGCTTCGCGGGGACCGCTGTCCCAGGCGGATTTCGACCCGGATACCTTCTTCCGCGAAAAAGAGGACAGCATGCTGTCGATCGTGCCCTGTCGGTCGAGCAGTACCCATATCGCGCCGATGACGGCTCCTCCGAGATGCGCGATATGCGCGATGCCGTCCATCGTCCCCGAAACGCCATTAAATACTTCGAGCAGGATAAAGCCCGTGATCAGGTACTTGGCGCGCACAGGGAGCAGCGCCATGACGTAGACGTAGCGGTTGGGGAAAAGCATCGCGAACGCCACCAAAACGGCATACACGCCACCGGAAGCGCCGATGGTCGGACCCGGTGAAGAGAACAGCGGCGCGATGAAAAGGTTTGCCAGGCCGGCGGCGACACCTGCGGCCAGGTAAAACAGAAGGAATTTCCGTGATCCCCAGATGTTTTCCAGTTCCATGCCGAACATCCAGAGCATCAGCATGTTGAACAGGAGGTGCATCAGTCCGCCGTGCAGAAACATGTACGTCACCAGCTGCCAGGGCATGAAGCCCATGCCGAGAGGAAACAGGTAGAACGTTTCGGTGAACCAGTAGATAATCGGTTCTCCGCCGAACGTGAAGCCGCTCTGAAACAACAGCTGGAGAGCGAACACTCCGACGTTGATCATGAGGAGGTTTTTCAGCACTGGAGGAAAAAAGCGAAAACCTCCGAATTGCGGGCGATATTCTCCGCCGCCCTGCGGGTTTATGTACGGCATGTGGTCCTTCTATATTCTCAGTATAAAAACAGATCGCCTGTCGCGATCGTTCCTCTAGTCGCGGTCGGTGAGCGCCGCCAGCCCCGGCAGTTCCTTACCTTCGAGCAGCTCGAGCGAAGCGCCGCCGCCCGTGGAGACGTGTGACACCTTGTCTTCGAGTCCCATCTGGGTGATTGCCGCGGCGGAATCGCCGCCACCGATAACTGTGGTGCATCCATTCGCTGAGGCCTCGACCATGGCCTCGGCCACGGCAATCGTGCCTTTCGCGAAGTTGGGCATTTCAAACACACCCATCGGACCGTTCCAGACAACCGTCTTTGCCTCTAGAATATGACGCTGAAAACGCAGAATGGTTTCAGGTCCGATATCCAGACCCATCATGTCTTTCGGCATATCGCTGATGCGGACGGTGTGATATTCCGTTTCGTTCGAGAATTCAGCACCGATGACGGTATCGGTGGGCAGTATGAGCTGTTTGTTGCGAATATCCGCGAGTTCGATGAGCTGGCGCGCGAGTTCCATTTTATCCTCTTCGAGCAATGACGTGCCAATTTCCATGCCCTGCGCTTTCATGAAGGTGTACATCATGCCCCCACCGATGAGCAGCACATCGACTTTGTCGAGCAGGTTGGAGATCACGTCGATTTTGCCGGAAATTTTTGCGCCCCCGAGGATGGCGACGTAGGGACGTTCGGGATTGCCGACGGCACGGCCGAGATAATCAATCTCCTTTTCCATCAGGAGTCCCGCAAGACAGGGCGAGAGAAAATGTGTCACACCTTCGGTGGACGCATGGGCCCGGTGAGCGGTACCGAAGGCATCATTGACATATACGTCGCCGAGCGCGGCGAGCTGTTTGGCGAAGCCCTCGTCATTCTCGGTTTCCTCGGCATGAAAACGGAGGTTCTCGAGCAGGAGAATGTTCCCCGGCTGCAGCGCTTCAGCCATGCCGCGCACCTCGTCGCCGATGCAATCGGGTGCGAATTGTACGTCGCGGCCGAGGAGCGCGGAAAGCCGTTCAGAAACCGGACGGAGACTCATCGTGGACGTCACCTTGCCCTTGGGGCGTCCGAGATGGCTCATCAGGATGACGGCCGCGCCTTTTTCAAGCAGCATGCGTATCGTCGGCAACGCGGCTTCGATACGCGTATCGTCGGTGATTTCCTGGTTGTTGTTGAGGGGAACATTGAAATCGACGCGTGTGAGCACGCGCTTCCCCGCAAGGTCGGTGTCAGTGATGGTGCGTTTGTTCATTCGTGAACTCCTTCAAAGACATGGATTCCTGAAAAACCTACGAAATCGTTCGTCAAACAAAAAGAGACTGCCTCATACACACGGTACGAGACAGTCTCGAAATGCGGTGCGGGCCTGCGCTTACTCAGCGATCTTCTTGACGAGATCCACCACGCGGCACGAATATCCGTACTCGTTGTCATACCAGCCTACGACCTTTACGAGATTGCCGTGTACCATGGTCGACTGCACATCGAAAATACAGGAATGCGAGTTGCCGATGATGTCGCTGGAGACAATCGGGTCTTCACAGTACTCGAGGATGCCCTTCATCGGACCCTCGGCGGCGGCCTTCATCGCGGCGTTCACGTCTTCGACGGTCACGTCCTTGCTCAGGTTGGCCACGAAATCGGTGATGGAGCCGTCGGGAGTCGGCACGCGAAGTGCAAAGCCGTCGAGGCGGCCGGCGAGTTCGGGAATGACCTTTCCGACTGTTCGGGCTGCGCCAGTCGTCGTGGGAATGATGTTCGTCGCCGCTGCGCGGGCGCGGCGCAGATCCTTGTGCGGAAGGTCGAGCAGACGCTGATCGTTGGTGTAGCTGTGGACGGTCGTCATGAGTCCCTTTTCGAGACCGAATGCGTCATGCAGTACCTTCACCATCGGGGCGAGGCAGTTTGTGGTGCAGGAGGCGTTGGAGACGATTTTTTCATTGCCCGTCAGTACGGAATCGTTGACGCCGAGCACGACCGTGGCATCGATGTCACCCTTCGCGGGAACGGTAAGCACGGCTTTTTTGGCGCCGTTTTTGAGGTGGTTGCCCACCTGCTCTTTCGTGCGGAAGATACCGGTGGATTCGATCACGACGTCTACACCCGTCCAGTCGAGATTCGCGGGATCACGTTCGGCGGTAATGCGCAGGCGGTCACCATTGATGATCAGGTCATTGCCGTCCACTTCGACCGTGCCGTTGAACTTGCCGTGGACGGAGTCGTATTTCAACAGATGCGCGAGCGTGGCGGCATCGGTGAGGTCGTTGATGGAAACGAAATCGAACACGCCCAGCTCCATGGCGCGCCGAAAAACGAGGCGACCGATGCGGCCAAAGCCGTTGATACCAACTTTGATTGCCATAATGTATTCCCGTGCTTGATGGTGATAGATTGATGAATTTCAGCTTCGCTCAATAGAGAAACATATTTCCCTGCGATGATAATGTCAATGTACTATCCAAACGTCTCTGTCCGATTCAAGGTTCCTGATGCAGGATGCGCTGCTCGATGAGGAGCTGCTCGGCCTTCCGGGCATTGCGCACGGCATCGGCCTTTCCGCTCTGCCCGAGCTCGCGGTAGGCGTATTCGAGCAGTCCGGAGAGCGTATCGCGGATCCCCGAGCGCGCATGCCTGTCCTGAACCTGCAGCCAGGCATGCTGTTCGTTGAGCCGGCGCAGCCGGTACACCATGCGTCCCGGACGTGCGGAATCCTTCATCGCTCGCGTATACACACGCCGCAGATACGAGGCGACGTCGGGTGCCCCGTCGCTTTCGCCAAACCGCCGCTCCACGCGCGCCAGCGTGTTGTGGATGGTCAGCGAGTCGGCGACCATCTGCAGCAGCCGGATGTTATTGCCCGGTGGCATTCGAAGACGTACCGCGTCGTCGCGGTGGTTCGGGAAGCCGCGTTCCTGCAGGGTGTAGATCAGTCCGAGACAGAAATCACGCGACAGGTTGGTCGTGAGAAAATTGAGTGCCGCGGTGGTGATCATGTCGCCCGTGGCTCCGGTGAGCAGGGGGAACTTTGAAATCAGGTTCTGACGCATGAACACGGCCTGATTGTGCGTTCGCTGGATGTCGCCGCCCGGCAGCGTGCGGCGCGTGCGCAGGAATTGCAGCGTCTTGACCGGATCACGGTATCCGAGGATTTCCATGATGCCCATTGCCTGGCTGAAGCCGACTTCGGCGTAGTAGTTCACCGGACCGCGCCTGGCGATCTCAGCGACCTTGCGCATCAGGCGCTTGTTGTCGCTCGTTTTCGCGTTGGCGATGATGTTGAATGTCGTGGTGTCGGGGTGTCCGAGGTCGGAATAGGTGTCGCGGGGGATGGACATGATTTCGACCACCGCCGAATCCGGATTGACCGTCACCAGATGCAGGGCATCGGCGCGGGCGTCGCGTGCCGACAACCGCGAATCGATGCCGATGATCAGGATATTGATCAGGCGTCCGCCGATCGGGGGACGTTTCGAAATCGAACGCAGCTGCGCCTGGAGAGTGGAGTCGCCGATGAGCGGGCGCATCGGGAGCCGAGCGCGGCGTTCGGCCGTCAGCTTGTCGACATCGGAAAGCACCGAGTCCTGCGGTACGTGTTCCACGGCCTCGCTGCGGACACGATGCGCGGCTTCCTTCAGCTTGTCTTCCTCAACCCAGTGATAGACGGCGTCTGAGGCGCGTTTGGCGGCGTGCAGACCCGCACGGAAGGCATCACCCGGTCCCGGCAAGCCATGCAGCAACGAAGAAAGGAACCACCATACCGCGATGATCGTCACGATCCAGAACAGGATGCGCGCCGATCGCACGACGAAGCGTTTGAATCCTCCCTGCTGCTGCGATGATGACTGCTGTTGTGTTTCTTCTTCCCGCATTACGCGATTACTTCACTGTGAAATACTTTGCTTCCGGATGATGCACGATGATGGCGCTCGTACTCTGTTCCGGGACGAGCTGATCTTCCTCGGTCAGGGTGATGCCGATGCGCTCGGGACGGAGCAGGGTAAACAGTCGGCGTTGATCCTCGAGATTGGGACAGGCGGGATAGCCGAATGAGTACCTGGAGCCCTGATATCCCTGTGAGAAAAGCCGTTTGATATGCCGTGCGTCCTTACCGCCGATTCCGAGTTCTTCACGAATGCTCTTATGCCAGTATTCCGCGAGCGCTTCGGCGCTTTCGACGGAGAGTCCGTGTACGTAAAGGTAATCCTGATAGCGATTCTCGCTGTAGAGCATTGCGGCGTAGTCGGTCGCGTAGCTTCCCATCGTTACGATATGGAATGCACATACATCCGGATCACCCTCGCCAACCGCGCGGAAAAAATCCGCTATACAAAGATAGCGGTCTCCGCTCTGCCGTGGAAACGAGAAACGCTGCCATTCCTCGAGATCGGCAGTCGCATACGCCGTCTCCGGCCAAACTCCGTAAATGCGGCCTTCGTCGATGCCCTTCGGACGGTAGATCACCAGGTCATCGCCGTCACTGTGGCAGGGGAAATAGCCGTAGACCACGGCGGGACGCAGGACGTTTTCCCGCTTCA
>PKTF01000236.1 GCA_002869275.1 Ignavibacteria bacterium
GTTGTTGCCGGTCTGCGCCTCAACGGGATGCGTGATCGCAAGGAACTCTCCCGGATTGCCGAACAGTCACTGCGCGATGTCGCGCTGTGGGACGAGGTAAAGGACGTGCTGCACAAGCCCGGCGGATCGATTTCCGGCGGACAGCAGCAGCGTCTCTGCATAGCGCGTACGCTTGCAGTCGAACCGGAAGTGATTCTGATGGACGAGCCCGCCAGCGCTCTCGATCCGATTTCCACGATGAAGATCGAGGAACTGATCGACAAGCTGAAGGAGAGATACACCATCGTCATTGTCACGCATAACATGCAGCAGGCAGCACGCATCAGCGATTACACGGCGTTCTTCTACATGGGGAAACTCATCGAAGTGGATAAGACCTCAAAAATCTTTACCAATCCTTCTCACCGACAGACTGAAGACTACGTCACCGGCAGCTTCGGCTGACCATTATTGACATATGCGCACGGCCCCACCTTTGCAGGCGGGGCCGTTTGTATTTTCGTGGATGTACGCACTCCTCAGCTGATCATTTCCTCCGCCTTCTCCAGGACCTCCTTGCCTTCCTGCGGAAGGGTATCGTGTCCGAAATAATGCAGGACGATGGCGAGGGCGATGATAATTATCCCCAGTGCCACAGCGATCTTCACCAGTTTTTTGATGATGGTCACGACCAGCGAAATGACGAGGATGATCGCGATCACCGCGAGGATGGGATTAGCGAGAAGGATGTTGAGCAGGGCTTCCATGCGGGAGAATGCCGGATCGCTGTTGCGTATAATAAGAATAGGCTCTTCGGGAAATCTACGAAAATGCTCATGGAACTCCCATGCAGGGTGCGTCTTTTCCCTTCCCATCGTATCTTGCATGTATGCATGGAAATCGACTGACCATACCATTTACCCTGCCGGAAGTCTATCACGGACTCGCCGAGGGACACGGTCGTCTGCACGTGGGTGAGGAAGGTTTGCGGCTCGAATACCGTATCAAGGACGCGATGTTCGGTCTGCTGAAATCCCGCGTGAAGGAAGTGTTCATACCCTGGTCCGAGATCTGGGAGTTTGAATGCAAAATCGGTTGGGTACGTCGCCGCTTCATCATCCACGCACACAGCCTCGATCTCGTGTCGGATCTCCCGGGGGCAGAAGACGGGCGGATTGAACTGCGTTTCAAAAAGATTTCGAAAGAACGGCTGCGCGAAATCCACTCCCATATCATGCTCCGCCGTTCCGAACAGCAGCTGAGCGACCTCGACTCCTCCTGGCCGAAAGACCTGCAATAACAATTCGTTGCCGCGCTTGACTCGTAACGCCCCGGTGGTTTTTGCACCGCAAGGATGCGAAGCGGTATTTTATGATGCTGTAACGACAATCTGAACCTGCAGGGAACAACATCATGCTGAACATTCCGGATATCCTCATACAGGAGCTTTCTCTTCAGCCATTCCAGGTGACGAACACACTGGCATTGCTCGAGGAGGGAGGCACCATCCCCTTCATTGCGCGTTATCGCAAGGAACGCACAGGCGAACTCGATGAAATCCAACTCCGTACCCTTGTGGACCGCTTTACTTACCTCAAGGAACTCGAGGATCGCAAGGCCACGGTTCTGAACTCCATCGAGGAGCAGGGCAAGCTCACCGATGAGCTGCGGCAGGCCATTGAAACCTGCATGCAGAAAACCGAACTCGAGGACCTCTACCTGCCCTACAAACCGAAAAAGCGTACGCGTGCGACCATAGCGCGCGAGCGCGGACTCGAACCTCTGGCGGAGACGCTGCGTTCGTGGAATTCACCCGAACATCCCCGGGTCGATCTCACGGCGGAAGCCGCGAAGTACATCGATGAGGAAAAGGAGGTAGCTACGGCACAGGATGCGCTCAAGGGAGCATCGGATATCCTCGCGGAAGAACTCGCCGAGAAGGCCGAGTCACGGGCCCATGTACGTGCGGAATTCCTGCGAAGCGGCGTCTTTCGCTCGCGTATCAAAGACGAGCATCCCGAGGGCAGCACGAAATACGAGATGTACCGGGACTTCAACGTCCCGGTTCGCGATATCGCGCCACACAACATGCTTGCTCTGCGCCGTGGTGAAAGCGAAGGCGTCCTGCATTTCGATCTAGAGTTTGATGAAGAGCCGCTTCTCGCCTGGCTCGAGGAAAAGGAATCTCATGCCGCGGCGACCGAATTGCGAGGCCTCTACCGGGATATGATCGCGGATGCGTTTGATCGCCTGATGAAAAACACCCTCATCGGTGAAGTGCGTTACGACAAGAAGCTGGAAGCCGACATGGCTTCGATACAGACCTTCGAGGTCAACCTGCGCGAACTCCTGCTGGCCGCACCTGCGGGCATGAAGCCCACGCTCGGAGTCGATCCGGGTTTCCGCACGGGCTGTAAAGTCGTCGCGATTGACCGGACCGGGAAATTCCTCGAATATCGCGCGGTCTTTCCACATACTGGCGATTACAAGCGCATGGAGGCAGAACAGACACTGCGAACGATGATCGAGCAGCACGGCATTGAACTCATCGCCATCGGGAACGGTACGGCGGGACGCGAAACGGACAGCTTTATTGCTGAGGTGATCAAGGACCTGGATCCGCGTCCGGTCAAGGTCATGGTCAACGAATCCGGCGCATCGATCTATTCGGCCAGCGACGTGGCGATCGAGGAGTTCCCCGATATGGACCTCACGGTGCGCGGTGCGGTGAGCATCGGTCGACGCCTGATGGATCCGCTGGCCGAACTCGTGAAGCTCGATCCGAAGTCCATCGGGGTGGGACAGTACCAGCACGACGTGGACCAACGGCTTCTCAGGAAAAAGCTCGACGAGACTGTCGAGAGCTGCGTCAATTACGTCGGGGTGGACATCAACACCGCGTCGAAGGAACTGCTCAGTTACGTGGCCGGACTGACGGCGACGGTGGCAGGGAATGTCGTGAAACACCGTAATGAAAACGGCGCGTTCAAAAGCCGCAAACAGCTTCTCAAGGTGGCGCGCTTCGGCCCCAAGGCATTCGAACAGTCTGCCGGTTTCCTGCGCATTCGCGGAGGCGATCAGCCGCTTGACAACACCGCCGTACATCCGGAGAGCTACCACATTGTCGAGACCATGGCTCGCGACCTCGACGTGTCGCTCGACCGCATCCATGAGTTGGCGGAGAAGGTTAAGGACATCGACGTCAAGCGGTACGTAACGGACACGGTGGGCGAACCCACACTGCGGGATATCATCGGCGAACTCGAGAAACCGGGACGCGATCCGCGCGACAGCTTCCGCTACGCGGAATTCAAGGAGGGCGTCAACGAAATCAGTGATTTGTCACCAGGGATGGTCCTCGAAGGCGTGGTCACGAACGTGGCGAACTTCGGCGCATTTGTCGACATCGGTGTTCATCAGGACGGGCTCGTGCACGTCTCGCAGCTGGCCAACCGCTTTGTCAGGGATCCCAAGGAGGTCGTAAAGGTCGGGCAGATTGTCTCTGTCCGCGTTCTCGAGGTCAACGAGAAGCTCAAGCGCATCTCGCTCTCCATGAAGAAGGAAGGGGAGGAGCGGAAGCCGCCGCGTCGTCAGAAGGAAGAGCAACAGGGGTTTTCGATCGACGATCTGAAGAAGAAGTTCGGGGGGTAGCAGGAGGCAGGATGCTTCCAGGATCTCTGATCGTTACGTCTCGTTCCAACGCTGGAGCGTTGGAACGCCTATTTGAACGCTCCAGCGTTCATATGCAAAACGCTCCCACGCGGGAGCGTGGGAGCGAGTTTCATTGGCGTATGGCATACAGCGTTCGTTAATTCCGCGGTGCGGAATTAACGAACAATCACCATTTTGCGCGACACGGTCCGAGCCCCACTACGCAGCACCGCAAGGTAGGTCCCGGCAGCGAGATTGCCTGCGTCAAACGTGGCCGTGTGGGTGCCTGCGTCGTGACGGCCCTGTGCGAGCGTGGAGACGATGCGTCCAGCGGCGTCGACGACCTGGAGGCGGACGTCTTGCGCGCGTTCCAGGCTGAACGTCAGCGTGGTCACAGGCGCGATGCCGGTGCCGA
>PKTF01000405.1 GCA_002869275.1 Ignavibacteria bacterium
CGCGATCACGGTGACGCAGCAGCGTTCCCCCCGCTCCGAAGGTCTCATCATCGGCATGCGGCGTGAGTACGTCGATGCGCTGCGTGTGTCCCTCGAAATGCAGTTCCTGCGGGTATACCGTCGCCAACGGATCCAATGCAAAATCTGCTATCTGTCGCGCACGCAGGCGCAGGCGCCTCGTCGTGAAATACTCGAGCAGCTGACGGATACCGGTCATGCGTTTACCCCTTTCACAACACCGCTGCGACGTGTAAGTCCCGCGACATGCACCGCATTGATCACACCATGATCTTCGAAACCCGCCTTGCGTATTCCGCGTATCGATGCGTCGTTTTCCTCTTCGGAATAGATCCAGAGATGGCGCACGCCTTCCTCGGCGAGCAGACCGCTGAGTCGACGCAGAGCGGCAGGATAAATACCTTTCCCTCTCCAATCAGGCATGGTGACGACGTCGTATGCCACCGCATCCCCAGCTGTGAGTTTCCACTCCCAGCGCAATTCGTCGATGACCAGACGCCCGTGCTCCACCCAGCTCGAAAAGACGATTGCTGCGCCGGATCGTCCGAGAAACGCGCGAGAACCTTCCGAAAAACGTGCGCGATACTGGGCGTGGAACTGATGCAGCGGATGAGTATCCCACGGAAAACTGTCTGAATCGTGAAACGAAAATTCAATGTCGCCCGTCAACAGGGTTACGGGAAAACAGGTCTGACGAAAGAAACGCAGTGCGTGTCTGTTCAGCAGGCTCATGCGTCCGACCTCCGAAGGGTGAGGCTGTTGTTCTCGATCATGCCGTCGTCCGCTCCCCCTCGCCCCGACGCAGGTTTTGCGCCGTGCGTGCGATCCTGTAGCGCAATCCCGGTCCGCCGGACTGCAGCGTCCAGTGTTCACTCGTCCGCTGCTCGGGCCTGAACTCCTGTTTGTATTTTTCATCTCCACGCAGAAAATCAAAATACGTGTATCCGTGCTCGGCAGCGTGGCAGATGCTGCGGTCGAGGTTCATGCTGCCCGGACTGTATTTCCTGAAACGCTCATCCATGCCCGAAAGCACATAGAGCATCGATGTGCCGTGGGTGTAGCTCACCATGACGTGCGCGATGTCGTCGTTGTGTCGCAGCACGGTGAAGAGCAGTTCCTCACCGGCGTCCCCGCTGAGCGCGTTGAAAAAATCACGATGGAGTTTTTCAGCGAACCATGACGCCTCACCGAAACGGGCACGGTTCAGATCCATGAGAGCGGAAACAAGGTCTTCGCCGGGTGCGGACACAGCCTCCCACCGCCAGGAAGAATCGGCGCTGAAGGTCTTTCGTGCGCGAAGAATTTCCCGGCGCATATGCGGGACGCAGTGATCAGGGAGTCGCGTGCTGTCA
The DNA here is from genome assembly GCA_002869275.1 of Ignavibacteria bacterium. Taxonomy (GTDB): domain Bacteria; phylum Bacteroidota; class Ignavibacteria; order SZUA-365; family SZUA-365; genus BM516. Next base: position 1,371 of record PKTF01000405.1, read on the forward strand.
AGTTTTGCGAGCGGGATGCGGAGATAGGTTTCCCCGCGCGTTTTCTCAGCCTGCATATCGGCTTGCCTGGCCGTTGAAGCCGGCAGCACATCATGCAGCTCTATCCAGCTTCCAGGCAGTTCAGCTTCGAGGTACTGCAGGATGGCGTGCCAGAGCGGCGCGGTTTCGGCCTGCAGGGTGATCAGGTCTGTGTACTGCGCCAGCCGGTCGCCGAGAAAGAGAAGGTATCGCCATGCTGTCAATGGACCCGCGCTGCGGATCTGCAAAAACATCGGTGCCACAGCGATGATCTCTCGGTCGGATTCAATTTTCAAAAGATACAGTTCGCGCCGGGGATCATCTCTCACGAAATGCTCATACCAGTTCCTGTTCCACGCGAGTGATTGAAAGAGCGTGTCACAGCGCAGCGAACTGCTGCTGTAGGCATCCTCCCACCATGCTCTCAAAGCGGCGTCGTCATAATCTGATCGTGTGACCGTCACGCCTCCTCCCTCCTGTCACGAATCACACGTGCAGGTGTGCCCGCGACGACGGCCCAGTCGGGAACGTCTTTCGTTACCGTGGCGTTGGCGGCGACAACGGCGTGGTCGCCTATGCGTACACCCTGAAGAATGACGCTGTTGGTTCCGATCCAGACGTCCTCACCGATGTCGATCGGCTTCTGCACACCACCCTGTGTCTTTACCGGACTTGCACTGTCGCTGAACACGTGATTTCCATCGATGATGGTGACGAAGCCGCCGATAAGCGTGTTGCGTCCGATATGGACAGTGCCCGATACCGTGCAGTGCTGCGAGATGAACACCCCTTCATCGATATCGAGAGAATTTCCTTCATGGGCGATCAGCCATGAATCGTGCAGCACTTCCACGCCCTTGCCGATATTGAACCGGGCACCGTCGGCGATGCGAAGCTGCACGCGCGGTCCAAACGTCGCCGAGACGCTGATGTGATGTCCGTCCCTGCGCAGATTGCGCAGCGCGAGGTACAGTTCCGCGCCCTGCATCTTTCGGAACAGCCATGCGGCGATATGTGCGATCAGCGCTTTCATTCAGAGACGGGTTCCGCCGTCGCATCGGGAACGGCGGAAGTGATTTCCTGACGGTGAAGATAAATATACAGCAGCGACGCGAATCCTGCCGCGAACCAGACAATGATGCTGCTGATTGCGGCGCCCATCGACCCCATGCTGCCGATGAAGAGGTAGTGCGACAGCAGTGTGACCGGTAATTGTATGAGTGCGATGTAGGTGGCGACGCGTGCGCGGCCGATACTCAGAATAAGCATGGTCAGCGGATTACCGATGATGGTCCATGCATATCCGATGAACAGGACGGAGAACATCGGAAGCGCGTCGACATACTTCTCGAAAAAATGCGGCACGGCGAGGTGCATGACGAAAAGATATGCGAGTCCGATTCCTGTGACCGGCAAAGTCACGATGAAGGTACGTTTGACGTAGTGGCGCATGTCGGCGACCGTACGTAACTCCATCGCCTTGGGAAAGAAGACAGTGGACACCGAGCCTACCAGCACGATCAACGGTGTGCAGAGCCGTGCAGCCGCGATGTAGATGCCGGCCTCTGCCGGACTGTCTGCAAGCATCGGAGTGACCATGAACACGTCGAGACGCATCAGAAACATCGTGGCGAACGACGTGACCATCATCCACTTTCCGAAGCTCCAGATTTCCCTTGTGATCTCTTTCCAATCATACGCTGCAGCACCGCGCAGCGCCCTGAATGCCAACAGCCCCACCGCCGCGACGATCACCGGAGCAGCAGCGTAGGCGGAATACACGAAGGTCAGAGAAAATGCGCCAACGAGAATGCCGACGTAAATCGTTCCGGTTTTGATCGCCGCCTCTGTCACGCGTACGATGGTAAAGCGGATGAATTCCTGTCGCGCCTGAAGTACGGCGAGGATGAATTCCATCATTCCCCCGCCGATAATCGCGATGGTCATGATCTTCAGCGGCATGACGAGTTCCGGCGTACGCAGCAGTGAAACCGCGAGAAACTCGGCACCGTAATACAGGACGATCGCGGTGATCAAAATCAGAAGGCTTTTGATCCGGATCGCCATCTGAAAATGCGCCTTCGCGCGATCGGGATCACTGTTCTTGTAGAGCGAATAAAAGCGAATGAAACTCTGCTGGATTCCGGAGTCCGTGAACTGATTGATGGTCGCGAGAACGGTGATGAAGAGGCCGTAGAGCTTGTAGTCCTCCGCGGTCAGCAGACTCATCATCCAGAGGGTTATGAGAAAGGTCAGGAGCTTGGCGGACACGTCTCCCATGAACACGACGCCCGCTTCTCTCGCGCCGAGCGGCAGAAATTCACGGATACCGTTGATGATGCGCTGCATGCTACACCGTTGCCGCATGCTGGTGCAGATGATCGAGCAAACGATCGCAACGGACTTTCCATGTATTGCTCGCCGCGAAATGCATTCTCTCCCTGCGCAGCGATGCACTGTCCTCCGTCACTGCGAGTTCGAGTTTGTTTCCAAATTCGCTCGCGGTCCTGGCGAGATAGACATGACCAGCATAGTGTTCGAGCTCTTCGGTCCAGCGCGCGACCACGGGAAGTCCGGCCGACGCGTACTCATACATTTTCAAGGGATTCACCACACGTGTTATCGCATTGTGGCGAAACGGAATGATCGCGGCATCGAAACGCTGAAGCCAGTCCGGGAGGTTCTCGTGCTGTACGAATCCGTGCAGGGTCACATTCGCATGGACCCGGCATCTGTCCGCAAAAGGATTTTCGACCGGACCAATGACGGAAAAGCGATAGGTGGGGAAACGTTTCAGCAGTCCCAGAAAAAGCTCTTCATCGAACCATTTTCCCGTTGTGGCCCCGATGTACCCGATGTGGGGAGACGGGTCGCCGTTTGCCGTTCTCGGGATGCGCTGAACTGCATCGATAAAATCGCCTCCAACGGCGTTGGGCAGGAACAGCGTCTTCGTGTCGGCAAATCGCTGCTCGACATCCTGCCGCATCTCAGCTGCGCTGTACGTGACGAGGTCCACCTCACGTTTCAAGAGTGTCTCCCCCGCCCGGAGGCGCTGCAACGTGCGGTCGAAGCGGCTCTGGACCTCGAGCGCATCGCAGATATCATAAATAAGGACCCGCGGTGAGACCAGCGTGCGGTCGATGAAATTCCCCCACCAGAGGGGAATATTGATGATCACGATCGCATCAGAAAAATCATGGCCGGCAAATTCTCGTCGGAACCAGCTGCGAAATATCGAACGGTCGGCCGGAGGTGTCAGGCTGTTTCGGAACCCTGTCGGCAGCGTCGGCGGAGTGTGAATGTGCAGGTTCGGCGGCACGGCGGCATACTTGAACCCGGTGTCCTGTCCGAGAGGAGAAAAGGTGCGGTGGACAAACGCCTGCATTTTACCCGCTACAGACGGTGCGATCTCGATGAAGTCGATCCGGTGGCCTCTATGCGCGAGTTCCGCAGCCATGGCCTGTTCGCGCTGCGGCAGGCTGTGGAAGGAAGTCAAACCAAAAATCAGGAAGCGATATGTCTCTGAGGTCTGCATGTGCTGGGTCAATATGCTCGGAACAGGTTGGAGGTTACGTGGAACTGTGTTTTCGCGGTGTTGAATACCACTGTATCAGTATCCTGGAAATATCATCCCAGGTATGTTCAGATACAAACGCACGTGCCCGTTCCGCCTTTTCCTGCAATGCTGATTGCAGGGCGCCCTTCAGGATTCCTTGCAGAACTTCCTCGGCCTCCTGCTCTGAACGCAATACTGTCGCGAGCGTATCCAGCTGTTCAATTGATGCGAAATACTGCTGCTTCATCGAGTTGAAGGCGGGAACGATGACAGGAATGCCAGTCTGAAAGGCTTCAAACAGGCTCAGGAAGCCCGTGGCGACGAGATATCGCGCATTCCGTAGCACAGGAAGGGTGTCTTCAATTTGTCCGTGCAGGAGCATTTCGAAGCCCTCATGTTCCAGTTCCTGCAATTCTGTACGGAGAGAGCCGCTTCCCGCCAGCTCCAGTCGCACCGGGATACGCGTCTGCATCGCAGCGTCCCGTAGAAGCTGCACCAGGGGTAACAGAAGGGTATCCTTCTCGAGTCTGCCGGTGTACACGAAGACCATCTTGTCGTTCTGCGGCATCGCGGGGAATTCACGGATTGGGGCTCCGAGGTACACCGCATCTATTGGATGTCGGTACAGTGCACGGAGGTAGGAGCCGACTCCGAAACGTACGTGACAGAGCCATGCGGTGAGGCTCCGAAAGAACTGATGGTGGGCCTGCACGGGCCACCGTTCGAATCCGTGAAAGGTCACCGCGTAGCGGGGACCACGGATCAGCGGACGAAGAGGCAGGAACCAGTGAACGAACACAGTGTAGTCATGGAAGTGCAGTACATCGGCACTGCGCAGAAGTGCACGGAATCCCCACATGCGCCGCCAGTAAAACAGACGTGTGATCGGACGAACCACCGGCACCTGAAACCTATGGACGGTACAGGCGAGTTCATCATCCTGCCATGCACCAACCGGAGTCTCACTGATCACGCTGACCTCATGGCCGGCGCGTACCTGTGCTTCAGCAGTGCGCAGGACGCTCCACTCCACTCCGCCTGCGGAGGGAAGAAAATGATTTGTAATGTGAACGATGCGCATTGTCAGCGACGGTCGCCCAGGTTCACTTTCTGGAAAAACTCGTAGCGTGGAGGCTTCCCGGTGACGGGCGTGTAACCGTAATCCTTGACGAACATGCCGTCCATGTATTCGTCATCAGGATTCCAGGGCTTGTCGTAGTCGTTGCCTTCCTTGTAGATGAACTCGATGCGTTTGAAGGCTTCGTGCTTCTTACGTCTCGCTGCACCGCCTGCCGCGTCGAGATCGAGAAAGTGCGTGATATTGTCGTCGATGTTGTATTCCGGAAAGCCCGTGTAGAGGGCAATACGACTGCCTGAGCGATCCTGCAGCACCGCATTCTTGACGAGCAGGTTCACTGTTTTGTGAAAGTAGCTGCCGTACTCACCGTTGCTTCCATGTGTGAGGACCATGTCGGGTCGTTCACGCGCGAGCAGGTCCGCGATGCTTCGAGCCATCGCTTCACGCATGATTGTTCCCGGACCGTAACTCTTCTTGAAGTCCAGCCCAGGGTACTCTCCGATCTGTACCAGGGTTTCCCCGTCCAGCTCGTAGCGCACGGGAAGTACAGCGATGTCGACACCGAGCACGCTGCCGTATCTTCGCGCGATGCCCGGCTTTGCCAGGCCCATCAGGTCCGTCGCGACGCGCACCGATCCGTCGGGCATGACGCTTGCGCAGTTGTATCCGCCGAGCGCATCGTTTTCGTCGTCGTCAAAGCCGCGCGAACCGTCCGCGCCATTGGAGACCAGGTACACGCGTACCTTCTTCCCCATCGCTGCTGCGCGGGCAAGCAATCCTCCGGCGAGGAGTATCTCGTCATCTGGATGTGCGAAGATCGCCAGGATATACCGGGACGACTGCAATTCGTTCTCCATAGGTGTGAAGCGTGCTGAGAGTGCTTCCGGTGTGCGGAGGTATCCGGTATGATCATCACCATCGAAAACGCTGAGGGTGTAGTCGATTTTCGTTTTCTCTGTCGGTTCACCGTACCGGAAATTCTTGTAATACACCACACGGTGATCGATTCCCGGCCACTCATCGAAATCCCATGTGCCGTGTTCGACGCCGGCGGGGATGTCATGACCGGGACGGAACATGGACGGCGTCGCCGTATGCGGCACAGTCTGCGCGTAGATGTTGCAGGTGAAAATCAGAAGGAAAAAGACTGCAAGGCGTTTCATCGTAGCTGGCCCTTACATGAGAAGGATGTTGCTTTGTATAGCTGTCTGGTCAGACATGATATACACCGTATATGGTCCTGAGGCGGCCCGAGTTCCCTGATCCGTCCGGCCGTCCCAGGGCACGATGTGCTGTCCGTCTGTATGCGCGGAATATACGATATTTCGGACTATGCGTCCGGCGGCGTCAGTGATGCGCACTATGAAGCGCTCTCCCCGACCAGCAGGGAACGTGATACTGCACCATGTATGCAGTTCGGGACGAAAAGGATTCGGATAGAGTGATGCCACAGGGGATATGCGTTGCGGCGGAGGCCCGCGCAGAATCTGCTGGATGCGCTTTGCCAGCGTGGCCGCCATGGCGCGGTGGCCCGGCGGAGTGGGATGCACTCCGTCAAAGCCCAGTTCGATGTCTGGTTGAGTGAATGCCGGAGCGAGCGGGACGTGATCGCAGTGCAGCTCGAGAGCCGTGGCGGCAATGATACTGTCATAACTGCGCTGCAACCGCTCGACTCCACCATAAGCAGCATACACTGCGCTGTCGGCGTAACGGTAGAAGCGTGCAGCATCCAGCGGCGGGAGTCCGAGAAGGATGACGGACACACCACTCCCCTGCATCTTACGAACGAGGAGCCGGAGGTTGTCGGCGAAGCGCTGCAGCGGAACTCGAACAGCGGGATCATCACCCCAGACATACCGGTCATTTGATCCGAACGCCACGGTGACCAGGTCGGGACGCTGCGAGAGGACGTCAGCATCGACGCGACGGACGGCATCAGCACTCGTTTCACCGCCATAGCCACGAGGGATTGCAATGATATCAAGAGCATTGCTGCGAAGTATGGAATCGGTGATGGCGGGATACGCACGCTCAGGCTGCAGTTCCGCCTCGATCCAGCCTTCGGTGATGGAGTCCCCGAAATAGCAGATGCGTGTCTGTGCGGCTGCATCGGGTACGCAAACGATGCAGATCAGAGAGATGGCATGAAGAAGCGTGAGGATCGGTGTGTTCACCGTGCATCTCAGTAGGAGTGTCAGCGTGGCAGATCGATGGTGACGATCGGACTGTCCTGCTCTGTCGGTCCGCTCGCGAAATGCGGCTGCGGCTGCATCTGCTCGTGCAGCGCTTTGAGAAGTTTCGCTTCGTATTCGCGCAGTTTCGCCTCGAGAGCATCTTCCTTGATGCTGCGCATTGTCAGGGTCTCACGGTAGCGCTTAAGGAAGTAGGCGATCGTCTCAACGCGGATGCGGATACTGCCGCTGGGTTTGTTTTCGTCGATGTCCTTGAAGCTGAAATATGGTGTTCCCGAGCATTCCACCACTTCCTGGACCACGGCGTAGATCGGTCCGTCATGGCCGCATTTGAAGCTGGACAATTCGAGCGCCACGAGATTTGGATGCCGTGCGACATACTTGGCCGCCCAGACCTTGCGGCTCGTGTTCTCACTGTAGGAGTTTTTCCAGACGTCGGATATTTCCATGGGATCCGAGATGCGTCCTTCCCGGATCTCGGCGCCGAAGAGGCGTTCGAGAGTCTCGGCATCGGTGGGCAGACTGTCTTGTGTGAACACCGGATAGCCGAGTTTCTGGAATTCAGCGAGAGTGCCGTGATTGATCCCGGGATCGTTGTGATAGGGGCGCGCGAGAAGGACGATCCCGAGTCTTCCCTCCTCCTCGATTTCGTGCAGCGTTTCCGCCGCACGGTTTCGAATGCTGTCGGTGAAGCTGCGCAGCGCGTCATACCCGGCCCGCATCGCTTCTTCATGCTCCTTGAGCGACAGCTTCAATACGCCGCGCAGCTCGAGGTACAGTTGACGCGAAGCGAGTTTCTCATCCCCGAGGTTCACGAAGGGATGAAGGTACTCGATGCCATGCGCATCGAATATGCTGCCTTCCTTGGTGTAGGCCGCCTCAATGGTTTCAGCAGTACCGACGATGGTCGGACATGCTTTTGCCGCCTGTGTATTGTGCAGGTCACTGGGCATGTCATCAACCATAGGAAAGAAAATCACATCCAGCGCTTTGGCGGCGTGTTTCCTGTACAGAAGATTATGCGTGTGCGCCAGACCGAGTTTGCTCGGGAAGCAGGGGTCGATGCTGCCGCGCTTGCTGCCTTCGCGAAAGAGTGAATCCGTTGTATGATCGGACCACACGATATGTTCAAAGGGAATGCCCAGGGTCTGCAGATAGGCAGTAAAGAACGGTGCATGCGCATACATATTCAATGCGCGAGGAATACCGATCTGAAGATCCGCGCGTCGTTTCGCCACTCCACGAATGCTGATTCCGGTTTCACCGCGTTCTGCATTGGTCTCTGCGAACGTACGGAACACCTCTCGTCCGGAGATTTCCGCATAGTTGGGATATTGTTTGCGAATTCGTGCGAGGTCCCTGGCGATGTCGCGCATCGCATCGGCTTCCTCCACACAGCCCTTTTCGCAGGTGGCTATAATGAGCCGGCGTTTTGTATCGTCGGTGCTTTTTGCCCGGACTGCTGGAGTCTCGACGTCAATGAAGGTGCGCATGCAGGAATTCTTGCAGAAGCTGCAGCGGGTGGATTCATCCCTGCGAGACACAAATCGCAGCTGCACCGCGGCATCGAGTCCGATAAACGTGGTTTCTCTGCCGCTTGTATGCAGGCGTGCCGCTTCGACAGCCGTACCGATCGCTCCGGCCTCGCCTGTATGCTGATGGACGATGATACGCGGTCGCAGATCCCGGAATTTGCTTTCGATGAAATCCACCTGGGCCTTGACAGCGGCAAGATTCCGTTGCGTACCTCCTTGCAACACAAAGGTGCTGCCGAGCATTTCGAGGTTGCTGATCTGGGAGACGTAATGCCAGATATTCTTCGGCAGAACGCGGGCGAGTCCGGCCATGATCTCAGAAGCGTTCCAGCCCTGCCGCTGAAAATCGACGATATCGGACTGCAGGAACACCGCGCAGCCGTAACCGAATTCGGGGATCTGCTCGGCCTTGAACGCGAGATCCGCATATTCTTCAACGCTGTATCCGAATCCCTCGGCCGTGCTCTGCAGGAAGTAACCATTACCTGCCGAGCATTGCGTATTCAGCTTGAAATCGACGACTCTATCCTGGTGCAGCAGAATGAGTTTGATATCCTGACCTCCAACGTCACATATCACATCTACGTGATCGTAAAAACGCTGAGCAGCCTGCGTGTGAGCAACCGTCTCGACGAGGGCTACGTCGGCACCGATGGCGTCCTTGAGAATGTCCTTGGCGTATCCCGTTGTCCCGACTCCCAGAATGTGCAGCGTCGCACCCTGACGCTCAACCTGATCACGGAGGTCGCTGATGATCAGGCGGGTGTCTTCGATGGGATTGCCGGCGGAAAGTCGATACGCTTTGAACGCCACGTTCAATTCGCTGTCGATGAGCACACCCTTCGTGGAGGTAGATCCTCCGTCGATACCCAGGTAAGCGCTGAATGTAGATCCATGATGGAGTCGACACGGAATAAACTGCGGCACACTGTACTTGTTTTTGAAACGAGTAAGTTCCTCCTGTGATTGAACCAGTCCCTGCCCCGTCTTCGCTCGACGGATGGCATTTCTTCCGTGTGCGATATAATCGCGCAGGCCGTCTAGCCCCGTAAAACGTTCGGTAATGTCATTCCTGCTGGCATAAAGGATACAGCCGTGAGCAGCGAAATACTGCGCGTCATCAGGCACGTATATCAGATCAGCGGGATCATCCGTTTCCGAGATGTCAACGCCGCGCTCCTTCCAGAGACGCGGGATATTTTCCTTCCAGCATTCGACCATTCCGCGGATGAAGGTGTTTGGTCCGCCCAGCAGCAGCACTTCGGGTCGCAATGTGTTGCCACGCGTGAGGACGGAAAGGTTCTGCTGAATAATGGATTCGAAGAGCGAGGCCATCAATTCCTCTGCCGGCACTCCCTGCTTCTGCAGACTGTTGATGTCGGTTTCCGCAAACACACCGCATTTCCCGGCCACGGGATGCAGACGCATTCCGGAGTAGGAAAGGTGCGCAAGCTGCTCGGCGGGAATACGCAGCTTCGCATTGATCTTGTCGATGATCGCGCCGGTTCCCCCGGCACATTTGTCGTTCATCGACGTGAATTTCTTGCTGCGCCCGCTGACAGGATCGCGCTGGAATATGAGGATCTTTGCGTCCTGTCCGCCCAGCTCAATGGCGGAGCCGGCGCGAGGATGCCGTTCTTCGACGGCGAGGGCCACGGCATTGACTTCCTGCACGTATCGGGCTCCGATGATCGGCGCGATGGGTCGCGCACCGGAACCGGTGATCAGCACCTGCAGGCCGGTGGATTCGGCATCGAGATCGGAGAGAATTCGCGTCAGGAAATCCAGGACGGTTTCGGCCTGACGGGTTTCGTGGCGCCGGTAGTCCTTCCAGACGATGGAGCCGTCCGGCACTGAAATCACCACACCCTTGACGGTGGTGCTGCCGACATCGAGTCCTACGATATGTGTAATAGTCGAATTCACAGCGTCTCTTCTGTCACCGCAGTTCCTGTGCCACCAGGCGTGCAAAACGCGCCGCAGTGCCTGTTCCCTGACGCGGAAGTCGCAGGAACGCCCGAGTCAGCTCAGGATTTCGTTCCATCTCCGACTTGATCCGGGTTTCAGTGACACCACAAGCAGCAAGAGTATCTTCATATTCGGTCCTTGCACGTTCACGTGCATCATTGAGCGTCATCTGTACGCGACTCTGTGCGTTGACCTCTCCTTCACCGGAAGTTTCGATGGGCAGGTAAATGATATCGTCGTAATGCGCCACGACCGCGGTCTGTACCCCGTCAGACTGCGTACTGGGCAGGCAACCGAAGGGTTTGAGCGAAAGCACCATGTGGCTCAGTTTCTCGCGGGCATAGTAGATGTTCTTAGCCACTTCCAGATGCCCTTCTCCCCCTTCGATACGGGAATGGTAGTAGGGGTGTCCGATACGCTGCAGCATGTACTGGTCCTGCATCGGCTGCGGAATATTCATCATTCTTCTGCGCAGTCTGCGGTATTCCCGGCTGTAGAGGCGTTCAGCAAGCGTGAGAATGGACCAGGTGCGCGCGTAGGTGATCTCTGAGCGAATCCGCTGCCTTATGCGTGGCCAACCTCGCAGTTCGTCCGGTACATCGAGCAGTCTGCGGTCTTTGCGTGACTGTTTTTCCTGGTGCAGCAGGTACATCAGCCAGGGAGCAATCGGCTCGATCATCACTTCCGCACCTTCTCGTTCGAGAAAATCAAACATGCGGAAATTTCCATCTCCCTCAGTGGTTTGTGCCCAGAATTCACCAGTGATTTTCACTATGGGTTTGACGCGCGTGCGATCGACACGGACCTTCGAGAATATGTCTCGGCAGTCGTTCAGCAGCGCCCGCCTGTCTCGTCCGAACAGCTGAACGGCAAACTTCACGACATTTTCGATCACCCGCTGATTGTGTCTGATGATTGGCACGTTGCTCCAGGACCTGCCAAGGGCGAAGATCTCTTTTTCCTCTATCGCAGTCGCGACATATTCCATGGCATGTTCGAGCGCGGCATTCGTGCTTCCGGGCTCGATCTCATAGGGACGAAGCTTGTATGCCATGTCGTTGAGCAGGTCTGCGATCATGAAGGCGTTGATGATACCGAGTGTGAAGTCGAGGTTCATCTCCAGCCCCGCATCCGCGTGGCTCTGGTCGAGTCCCCCCTCCTGCTGGAGGATCAGGACGCGGAATCCTTCATACCCTGCATTGCGGAGTGCGAGCCGGTATTCGGCCTCGTACATCCCGAAGCGACAGGGACCGCAGGCACCCGCGGTAAAGAATACGTAGTTATCGATAATGTGCTGGCGCGAGCGGCCCTCTTTCTCCAGCTTCTGTAAGTGATGGATGAGGTTTCCGACAGTGAAATACGTGGGATTGCAGAGACCGTTGTTGCTGAATTCCTTTCCGGTCTCATACGCTTTTACGTCGGGTGCCGGAAGGTATTCTGAGCGGTAGCCGAGTCGATGCAGGTTGGCCTGGATGAGGCGTTCGTGCTTCCATGTGAGTCCGCCGAACAGCACAGTCGTGCGTTCTCTCTGAGCACGTGTGAACGCATGCTCCGCCGGACGCTGCCAGTGTCCCTTGCGAGGAGTGAGACCGAACTCTTTCTCCAGGCGCAGGCGCTCGGCGGCGACAGCTTCTTCGAGGGTCATTGACCCGTCGCGCAATGCCGCGAGAATGCGGGGATCGAGTCCATCCCCCTCCTGTCCGGCACCGGCATGACGTACCGTATCGTGCATACTTCGAAGTATCCTTTCTGTCGGCTCAGCGAATGCGTGATGAAGACGCATCACACGTCATAGGAGCCAATGCGTCTTTGTTCCGATCATTAAAAATACGCTTTTCTCCATATATACAAAGCATCCATGACAGGTATGCGCATCCTGTCATCCATGCCACTTGCGTATCACACCTCTGATCGCTAGTATCGTTGTACACCACACTCATCAGAGGAGACGGATGCCATGGCTTCGAGATTTGTTCTCTTTCTTCTGATCGGTTTCCTCCCCGTTCTTTCGCAGGCTCAGGAGCGCGTGATGCGCATTACCGTCGATGGCAGCATCAATCCGGCCTCGGCAAAGTATATCCACGACGCTCTCGCGGAAGCCTCCTCCGATGGTGCACACGCCGTAATCCTTGTACTTGACACCCCTGGCGGACTGCTGCAATCGACCCGTGACATTGTTTCTGATTTTCTGGAGAGTCCGATTCCCGTTATTGTCTACGTCGCGCCTGGCGGTGCCCAGGCTGCGTCCGCCGGGGCGTTCATCACGATGGCCGGGCATGTCGCGGCGATGGCTCCGGGAACAAACATCGGTGCGGCGCATCCCGTGACACTCGGTGAAGGACAGAATATCGCAGATTCCACAAATGTGCCGCTGACCAAGGCGACCAATGACGCTGCAGCTTTCGCACGCACCATCGCGGAGGCGCGCGGCCGCAATATCCGCTGGGCTGAAGCCGCCGTTCGTGGAAGTGTATCCATCACCGAAAAGGAAGCGCTGCGTGATACCGTCATTGATATCATCGCACGCAGCAGCGACGATCTGCTCGAACAGGCACACGGGATGCGCATTGCAATGGCTGAAGATACCGTGACGCTGCGGACATCCGGAGCAGAGGTGTACGACCGGGAAATGACCTTTCAACAGAAAATTCTCGACATCCTCAGCGATCCAAACATCGCCTATATTCTCCTGATGCTCGGGATGTACGGGATCTTTTTTGAGCTGTACAATCCCGGCGCGATATTCCCCGGGGTTGTTGGCGGGATTTGCCTGATCCTTGCGTTCTATTCGATGAACACGCTGCCGGTCAACTATGCCGGACTTGCGCTTATTCTGTTCGCAATCATCTTATTCATTCTCGAAATCAAGATTGTCAGCCACGGCATTCTCTCGATCGGAGGGGTCATTTCTCTCTTCCTCGGATCGCTGATGCTGATCGAGGCTCCACCCGGAGTGGAATTCATGGAAATATCGCTCTCCGTCATCATTACAGTCACGGCCTGCACCACCGCATTCTTCCTGTTCGTTGTCGGGAAAGGCATTGCCATCATGAAGCGAAAGCCAACGACCGGAACAGAAGGTCTGATCGGCGAGCGCGGCCTCGTCCGGGATTCGCTTTCTCCTGAAGGAGTCATCACGGTACATGGCGAGATATGGAAAGCCCGGAGTGCCACCGGTGCTGATATCGCCGAGGGACTTCGCGTGCGGGTGGTGCAGATCGAGAATCTCCTGCTGATCGTTGAAGAAGCAAACGACAGATAGAGTAAAAAACGATAGTACGTTTCATCAATCATTCTGGAGATGCCATGGATCCCACCAGCAGTATTTTCGGTATTATCATCGCATTTATCATCCTTCTCCTCGCGAGCGCCGTGCGCGTGCTGCGTGAGTACGAACGCGGTGTGATTTTCCGTCTCGGACGCCTGGTCGACTCGAAGGGGCCCGGACTCATCCTTCTCATTCCCATCGTCGATCGCATGGTCAAGGTCAGCCTGCGCACCATCGTGCTCGATGTACCCGCGCAGGACGTGATCACACGCGACAACGTCTCTGTGAAAGTGAGTGCGGTTGTCTACTTCAGGGTTCTGGAGGCCTCGAAAGCCATCGTCGAAGTCGAGAACTTTCTTTTCGCGACATCTCAGCTCTCACAGACAACGCTGCGCAGTATCCTCGGACAATCGGAGCTGGACGAGCTCCTTGCGGAACGCGACAAGATCAACAAGCAGCTTCAGGAAATCATCGACATGCAAACCGAGCCCTGGGGGATCAAGGTGAGCCTTGTCGAGGTCAAGCATATCGATCTGCCACAGGAGATGCAGCGCGCCATGGCAAAACAGGCAGAGGCCGAACGCGAGCGCCGCGCAAAAGTCATTGCCGCGGAAGGCGAATTCCAGGCATCGCAGAAACTCGCCGATGCGGCAAAGATCCTCTCCACCGATCCCGCCGCGCTGCAGCTGCGCTATCTGCAGACGCTGACCATCGTGGCAGCCGAGAACAATTCGACAACCCTCTTCCCCATTCCCATTGACCTGATGAAACCGTTTCTTGACAAAATAAGCAAGTGATCCATGAACATTCGTGACAACCGAAGCAGACGTGGTGTGGTTCGAACTGGTGTGCTGCTCAGCGCAGTTGTTTTACTGATGACATCGTGTCAACCCGACGACCAGACAGATGTTATACTCGTGACAGAACTTTCGGACGACCATTTTATCGGTGTGTTCGATGACTACGAGGTTATTGACGGCGACACGTTTCATATCCGTGATTTCACGCGCGGCTTCCGCTTTCTCTGCATCGATACAGAGGAGGTGCCGCGGGGAGACGACGCCATGCAGCAGCTGGCCGGACTGCGAGCAGCCTGGCCAGCGTCATACGAGGAGCGACGCGGTGATAAACGCTTCCCTATCAAAATGCCTACTCCCTTCGGATATGAAACTTCGGAATGGGCGAAACAATGGTTCAAAGACGTCGACTCGATTCGTCTCGAACGGGATTCGAACGACAATGTTTTCGGCTACTTCGGCCGTACGCTGGCCTACGTCTACGCATACAAGGACGGTGAGTGGGTCAATTACAATGTCGAATGCGTTCGCCAGGGAGGATCTCCTTATTTCGGGAAATACGGGTTCAGCAGCAGGTTCCATGATGTTTTTGAAGTGGCACAGGAAGAAGCCCGGTATTTCAAGCGAGGAATCTGGAATACGGATTTGCAGCATTATCCGGATTATGAGGAACGGCTTAGTTGGTGGAATGCACGTGGTGCATCCATCAAGCGGTATCTAGGCGGACCAGCTGAACATGATCACAGTTACTTCATCGGAAGGGATGGTGAATTCGAACGGCTCGCACTCGCGGGTGGAAAAGAGGTCGTGGTCTTCGGTCCCGTCCATTGGTTGGGTGATGCACGTCCCGTCCGCACCCTGAAGCTTCCTCACAAAAAGGACCTGGACGTACGCGTGATCCTTCCGGACGGCATGCAGCAGGATGTGCTGGAGCAGTTTGAGCAGCAGTATATCTATGCCAGAGGGACCGTTTCCGGAGGCGGGCAGGAAATCACGATCACCTGTGGGTCACCCGACGACATCAGTCGTGTTCCGCATCCGTCGTGGAATCTGGAGTGATGGCAGGAAAACCGATCGGACTGGTTTTACTTTGTTCAATAACGTTTTGAAGGCTCTTATCGGAAAAGAGCCTTTTTAATTCTCTTCGTTCAGACGCCATTTCAGCCACCTCCGCGGCGAACAGCACGGTCATGCTGGAGTAGTATACCCAGATTGCGGTTGCGACGATGATGGCATAGGGTCCGTATATCGTTCCGATCTTCCATAGATGTTCGAGATAGTATGCGAATACGAATTTCGCGACGCCCCAGAGCAGTGCTGCCACGCTGCTCGAAGTGATGATGATGCGGAGTGACATTTTGCGATCCGGCAGCAGATAGAACACAAGACTGAAGAGGATGAAGCTCAGAATGAAGGGCGAGATGATGTTAATAGCATCGTTGAAAATCCAGGAATCCAGCTGAATACCGAATACGTCATCTCCGATTCCCTTAATAACAGAAATTCCGTAGAGGAATACGGTTACGAACACCAGTGCCATCCCGACGATGGACAGCATTGCGAAATCCTTCAGCTTGGAGACAAAGATATTCTTGGTGTCCTGGATGTCGAAGATGCGGTTGAGTACGGTGCGGAGTGCGGCAAAGAGAGCACTCGAAGTCCAGATGAGACCGATGCCACCGAGCACACCGGCGAGCTGCGATCCGCCGACGAATTCCTCGATCAGGTTGATGACCATGCCACGGAGCTGTTCACGCTGATACGGAAACAGCTCCAGTTTCTGCAGATAGGTGTCGACCATCTCGATGGCTGCGGCCGTATCGAGGTAGAAGCCGAGAGCGTAGAACACCAGGAGAATAAGTGGGATGAAGCACAGCAAGGCATTGAAACTGATGCCGGCTGCGGAGAGGAATATATGGTTGTCCTCCATACGCTCGATGATGCGCACGAGGTACATCCAGATGTCACGCACCCAGCGCAGTGAAATGAAATTACGCAGGGTACGCAAGGCTCCCTCGCGGGACCTCTGAAGGATAGGTTGTTTCACGACTGTTCGAGCAGGCGTTCGAGAGCGCCATCATGAGCGCCCGCCATCTCCGTTATGTCGAGTAGAATGTCGTTGTTAATATTCAGCGTGCTTCCGCCAACCGCACCGATGATGACAGCCGGGACGTTCGCTTCCCTGGCTTCGGCCAGTATGTTTTCGGCCACGCTCTCATCGCAGCCGACGACGACACGAGATTGCGACTCTCCGAAATACAGGGCGTCACGGCGCAACTGCGAAGCATCGAGCTGAATGACTGCTCCGTGGTGCGTCTTTCCGAGGAAACAGCATTCCGCGAGTGTGACCGCCAGTCCGCCATCCGAAACATCGTGCGCGTTTCGGATCTGTCCTGCACGAATCCGTGCCAGCAGGAACTGGTGGAGCCGATGCTCTTCTTCCAGGTCCAGGAACGGTGCATCTCCTCCGATGATGCCATGTCGAGAGGCGAGATACTCACTGCCGTTGATTTCATCGCGGTTCTGTCCGAGCAGGATGATCACATCTCCGTCATTCTGGAAGGCGGATTGTGTGATGTGGTCGATATGTTCGACAAGACCCAACATGCCGATCACGGGTGTGGGATACACGGCTCCGTTTGGATTCTCGTTGTAGAAACTGACATTGCCACCGGTGACGGGGGTGTCGAAAACGAGGCAGGCCTCACCCATCCCCGCACAGGCTTCTTTGAACTGGTAGTACACTTCGGGTTTGTAGGGATTTCCGAAGTTAAGACAGTTGGTGATGGCCAGCGGTTCACCGCCGGAACACACGACATTACGTGCTGCCTCTGCAACTGCGATGGAACCGCCCCTACGAGGATTGAGATAGACGTAACGTCCATTGCAGTCGGTTTTTACCGAAAGAGCCTTGTCGGTGCCCTTCACGCGGATGACGGCGGCATCAGAACCTGGTCCCATGGCCGTGTTGGTGCGAACCGAGGTGTCGTACTGCTCATATACCCATCGCTTGCTGGCGATATTCGGCGATGCAAGAAGTTCGAGCAGCGCGCTGTTCATATCAGAGGGTACGGGTATGGACTCCATACGAAAGGCGCCGGTGGTTTCGAGGTAATCAGGGCGCTTCGTTTCGCGGTGATACACCGGTGCCCCTCCTCCGAGAACGAGACTGTCAGCCGGAACCACTGCCTTGACTTCGCCTTCGCGCCGGATGGTGACCATGCCGTCGGCTGTGACGTGTCCGATCGTAACGGCATGAAGATCCCACTTACTGAATATTTCTCGAACGCGCTCTTCATTACCTTTCTTTGCGACGACGAGCATACGTTCCTGTGATTCGGAAAGGAGAATTTCATATGCCGACATACCATCTTCGCGGATCGGGACCAGATCGAGATCGAGGTCCATGCCGCTTTCGCCTTTGGCCGACATCTCACAGGATGAACATGTGATGCCCGCCGCTCCCATGTCCTGAATGCCTACGATCAGGTCTTCCCTGATGATCTCGAGTGTGGCTTCAAGGAGGAGTTTTTCAGTGAAAGGATCACCGACCTGCACGGAAGGACGTTTTGATTCCGAATCTGCGCTGAGGTCCACGGATGCGAAGGTGGCGCCATGAATACCGTCGCGACCGGTACTCGATCCGACGATCATGACGGGATTCCCCTCTCCTTCGGCCGTGGCGGAGGCCGTCTGGTCATGGCGCACGATACCGACGGCCATGGCGTTCACCAGAGGATTTCCCTGATACGAACTGTCGAAATATATTTCTCCCGCGACAGTAGGGACGCCGAAACAATTGCCGTAGTGGCCGATGCCGCTCACGACACCTTTCACGAGGTACTGGACGCGAGGATTTTCAGGATCACCAAAGCGCAGTGAATCACACGCGGCTACCGGGCGGGCTCCCATTGTAAAGATATCGCGAAGGATACCGCCGACTCCTGTCGCCGCGCCCTGGAACGGTTCGATGGCTGAGGGGTGATTGTGGCTCTCGATTTTGAATGCAACCGCGATACCGTCGCCGATATCGACCAGCCCGGCATTCTCCTCTCCCGCACCGACGAGGAGGCGTCCGCCGCTCCGCGGCAGGGTTTTGATCACCGCGATGGAATTCTTATATGAGCAATGTTCGCTCCACATCACGCTGTACATGCCCAGTTCGGTATAGGTCGGCGTTCGGCCGAGATAGTCGAGCACCATCTGGTACTCTTCTTCCGTGAGACCCAGTTCCTTGGCGATATCGAGGGTGACGACAGGTTCCGTGTGCATGTGTGTAGCTCCGAGGGATTGGCGGATGGTCGGGGTGATTGTATTCACCGGTAAAAATGAAAAATACGAAGCAGGCCGGACAATCCCTTGAAAAAAAACCGCACGCTCCATGATGGGAGCGTGCGGCAGGAACATGGATCCGTCGTGTGCGCTTATTGCACGCCGAAGATACGATGGAAATCCGTGGGGAAATCGACGGACAGCCGCCAGGGCACGACGCCGCGCTTGCCCATTCCGCTGGGAGCGGTGAACCCGGGAACGGTATTCGGGGCAATCATACGGATATTCGCACCGTAGGCACTGTTCATTGCATCGATGAAATAATTCGCAACCAGGGCGTTTCCTCGCGGCATCAGATGCACGCCGTCAAGGCTGAAGACGCCGCCGGTGATGTAATTGCTGGTGTAGGTCTCGCCTGCGACTTTGACCCCACCCGAGTTCAGATCACTCATCAGCTGATTGACATCGACAAGAACGTACCCGTGAGCGGCTGCTTCCTGTTCGAGAATCATATTGAACTTTTCGACTGCATCTTCAGCGATGGCCACCTCGGCTGCGTCCAGTACGTACTGTGACGGCAGAGGGTTATTCGGATGGAGTCCGACGCCCTTGAGCAGTTCAGCCTGGGCAGTGAGGAGCACGTAATCGTTTTCACCGACGGCTGCGACATTGTCGCTGCTGGTGTGATAGTAGATATCGAGCATCTGCTCGGGGTTTGTCGGATTGGGTATCTTTCGAGGCACGGTGAAGAACAACGGGTTCTTCGTCACATTCGGAATGTTCCCCACGAGGACCTTCGCATCGGGAATCGACAGCTTCATCAAACCGAACGCCTTCTTGATGAATTCATCAAACACCGCACGCTCTGTTGGCATTGTCCCACGCGGATGTCCGCCGACACCGATATTCGTGCCGCGGGTGCCACCGGAGGCGGCATATCCGAAGACGTCGTTGCAACCGAACCAAAAGGTCATCAGGGTCGGCTGAAGTGCGATGGCCTGATCGAGCACCGATTTCCCGAATACAGACTGATCTCGCAGAACCAGTGCATAGAAAGGATTAGCGCGCTGTGTGCCGCGGACGACGGCATCAGACGTATCGATCGCATCGGCGAGGATGGATCCGGGAATTCCGAGATTGTGATACGGCTTGAGATGCGTGGTCATGTTGGTCGGATACGCCAGATTCGCTCCGTTGTAAGTGATGACCGGCTGACCATTTATAATCTGCTGCAGCAGCATGAGATCGCCGGTACCGGGATATGCGATAGTCGGCTGCACGAATTCCGCCGTGCCGATCTGCTGCGCGATCAGGTTGGGGAAACTGTACATCTGTGCTTCTTCAAAGAGAGCGCCGGACTGGTAGCCTGCGGTCAGGCTGTTACCGACTGCCACATAGACGGAGGCGTCGATGCTTCCGTTAGAGGGATCTCCAATCGGGGCATCTTCATCACAGGCCGTGAAGGTCATCGAAAGAATCGCGATTCCGAGCAAGAGTATAAGGTGTTTCATGGTATCCTCCTCAGAACGCATAGGTGATGTTGAGAGCAAAAAGGTCCACGCCGCCACTGTACTTGCCGTTCATATGCACGCCTTCGTCATAGGTCGTCGCTTCGGTGATGCGGTCGATGAAGATCAGGTGCAGGTACGCGGCATCGAGACGGATGTTCGGCAGAACATCGAGTCCGACACCGATGTTCAAACCATGGCGGTCCGAATCCGGAAGCAGCGGTTCAAGGCTCTTATCCGGGACAGGGTTGTTGTCGAAGAAGTATCCTCCACGCAGGGCGATGCCTGTCGCGGGGATGCGGTATTCGAGACCGAATCGGGCGATAAACGTATTTTCGTAATCCTTCGGGGATGCGACATCGCTCTGTGCGACGCCGGGTGTATTGGCGGCATCCGTCGAAAAATCGATGGCAAGCTCATCATACGATGACCAGCCGATGAACTGATAGTCAAATTCGAGGTCGAAGTTCTCGATCGGTGACCAGGCAACGCCGGCGAACCATGTTTCGGGCAGTGTCAATCCCGTAGTGACATCGCCTCCAGGGAACAGGGCCTGCAGTGTGGTCGGTGCGTGAAAATCAGATGTACCTTCGAAATCAAGTTCCGTTTCGCTGCGGTACGTGAAACCGACCGACACGTTTTCGATAGGACGGAAAAGGATCCCGGCATTGAAACTGTAGCCCAGGTCGCCGTCTCCCTCGAGTTCGAGATCGAGTTCCGTGTCGAAATTCGTAACTGCCCGGCGGAGCATCACGTTGGATATGACGATGTTTGCGCCGACACCAACGGAAATCATGTCGTTGATGGCATAAGAAACCGTCGGCATGATGAAGAAGGTCTGGAGTTCGATCTCCCGGGTGACGGATCGTCCGATCCAGTCATCATCCCATTCCGTACCGAGACCGAAGGGTGTGGTCACGCCGATACCGATCGCGAGGCCCTTCAGCGCTCCATCGTTCCATGTGTTGGTGATGTAGAGATTGGGAGGTGTGAAGACGTTATTATTCATCTCCCACTTCTCATTGCTGTTCAGGTTGCTCGGACCATAATACGTATACGACGGTGCGATGATCGTTGCACCTGCCATGATCTGCGTTCCACGCTGGAATGACAATCCGGCCGGGTTGAAGAAAAGAGCCGACGGATCATTCGCTCGCGCGGCGAACGCCCCCGCCTGTGCCATTGCGCGCGCTCCATGCTCGTTGAGCTGGAAACCACCGGCCGCGGCCTGCGATGTCAGCACCACGCTCAGCAGGAGCACTGTGGAAACGGTCACACGTAGCTTCACATTGACCTCCAATAAGGTGAAAGAATCAAGAGATATCTATGAGAACAGTGTTTTTTTCCACAGCGTCAGCCTCCTTTACACGGATGGCCTTGACAATTCCGGCCGATGGGGCCTTGATTTCGTTTTCCATTTTCATTGCTTCGAGAATGATGACACCCTGCCCCGCTTCGATGAGCTCTCCTTCGGTAACCATGATACGCGTGATTTTTCCGGGCATCGGCGATCGGACCGTCGCCGACTGAAGCTGCGTCGCTTTCCCGATCTGGAAGGATTTCATCAAGGCCGTTTTTTCATCCTCGAGTTCGACAGACATTCCTTTCCCGTTAACCGTAACATGATACTGCGGTTCGTCGTCTGAGGTCGGAACAGCGTAGGTAGCGTAGCTTTTGCGATTGAATCGGTACATCACACCGTCATTGACGACGTATCGCTCCGCGTCAAACGGTTTTCCGTTGATGAGGAGGGTATCCTCCTCGCTGCGTTCAACGCGATATTCGCGTCCATTGATATAGACCGTATACACGACGCTCATCTGCTCCCTCCTCCTCGGTTGCGCAATGCCCAGGGCGAACAGCGTCCTATCTGCAAGCCTCCGTTGCTCTTTCCGGCCGCGGAGAGTTCCCAGCGCTCATGCTGTTCGATGGCCGCGAGGGCGGCCGCGATTTCCTCGTCTTCGGTGGGCTCTGGAAGGTCTTCAGGCCGGAAATGCACCTGTACGAAATCGATCTGGAAATCCCCATCGATGAACTTCGGATGCTCCATGACGAAACGGCAGAAGGGAATCGTTGTTTCAATACCGTGAATGACATATTCGTCCAATGCACGACGCATTTTACGGATGGCGTCCATGCGATCCATCCCCCATACGACGAGTTTGGCAAACATGGGATCATAGTGGATCGAAATTTCGCTTCCTTCCAGAATGCCTGAATCATCGCGCACACCGAATCCCTGCGCCGGTCGGCAGGCCATCACGATGCCGGTGTCGGGCAGGAAGTTGTTGCGGACATCCTCTGCGCAGAGCCGGCATTCAATGGCATGTCCCTGCAGCCGAATATCGTCCTGCGTAAACGGCAAGGGCTTCTGTTCCGCCACGAGGATCTGCATCTTCACGAGATCGATGCCGGTCACAAGTTCGGTCACGGGATGCTCTACCTGAAGTCTCGTGTTCATCTCCAGGAAATAGAAATCCCGATTTTCATCGATGAGAAATTCGATGGTCCCAGCATTCACATAGCTGCAAGCTCGTGCGGCGTCCACTGCAGCCTGACCCATACGTGCGCGCAATTCCGCATCCACGATGGCGGAGGGGCTCTCCTCTACCACTTTCTGATGCCGTCGTTGAATCGAGCATTCGCGTTCACCGAGATGCACGATGGAGCCCTGTGCGTCGGCGAGGACCTGGATCTCGATGTGACGCGGTTTCACGACAAATTTTTCGATGTACACGCGATCATCGCCGAAGGCTGAACGGGCCTCGTTCTGTGCGGACTCGAGCGCTTTTCTCAGGTCTTCAGGTCGCTCGACGACGCGCATGCCTTTTCCACCGCCGCCTGCGGCTGCTTTCAGCAGAATCGGGTAGCCTACTTCCAGGGCGGTCTTTTCGGCTTCTTCGGGGGATGTGACGGCGCTCTCCGTTCCCGGGACGACGGGCACGCCGCGTGCGATCATGAGCTTCCGTGCTGAGGTCTTGTCACCCATGGTCTCTATGGCACTCGCGGGCGGACCAATAAAGATCAGGCCGGCTTTCTCAACGGCACGCGCGAAGCCGGCGTTTTCGGAAAGGAAGCCATATCCTGGATGGATGGCATCGCAGTTGGCGCTCCGGGCGGTGTCAATAATGACATCCTGGCGCAGGTAACTCTGGTTCGACGGAGCGGGGCCGATCAGCCAGGCCTCGTCGGCATAACGGACGTGAGGCGAAGCGGCATCGGCCTCGGAGTACACCGCAACCGTACGTATCCCGAGTTCCTTACAGGCACGGATGATGCGTACAGCTATTTCCCCTCTATTCGCTACTAGAATAGATCGTATTGATTGACTCACGCTAGGTTGCGCTTGTGGCAGGTAATGTCAGGAAAAATAATACATAATCACCAAGGCAATTACAAGGAAGCACCGCACCGATGTCACGCCGTTGATGCGGTCGTCACGATTCGCGGAACAGCACCTTGGTCATGCCGGAGCCGCCTTCATTCCACTCACCAAGGGCGAAACTCTGGACAAAAGACAGATCCTTGAGATAGGAATGCACACGCTTTCGCAGCGCTCCTGTTCCCTTGCCGTGAATAATTTCGACCATACTCATCCCGGATGACCACGCATCCGAGAGAAAACGATCAATTTCGCTGATCGCTTCGTCGCCGTACATCCCCCTCACGTCGATGGAGTTCGAGTCGATGGGCTCTTCAAGATGCTGTGTCGCGACAAGCTTCCGGGCCTCCTTCCGCCCTATTTTTCTCAGGGAGCCAAGATCGAGCTTCATTTTCATGCTCCCGAATGCCACGGTGACCTTGCCGTCATGCGGCTCCTCGATGGCGATCCCTTTCGTGGTTGGATTGTCGCGCATCGCCACTTCGTCTCCAGAATGAATTTCAGCGTTGTCGATACCCTCCGGTACAGCGGCTTCGGGCCGGGTGTCTTCAAGCGCTTTCTCTATTTCTACACGCTTCGAAGTTACGCGTTCACGCGCTGTGCGAATTGCTTCCTTCGAAGCCTGTTCCTCGCGAATCTCGCGAATGGCATCTTCGACAGAGGCGTTCGCTTCGGCGAGCAGCTTTTCCGCCTGCTCCAGCGCACCCCGCTTCATCTGCTTTGCCTCCTGTTTTAAGCCCTTCACCTTGGCCGTGTACTCGGTGACAAGTGCCTCGTATTTCTCCTCGCTCTGCTCTGTCTTGCGAAGTCGAATTCCCAGATCCTGCGACTGGCGCTCAACTTCCGCAAGAAGCTGTTCGAGAGCATCAGACTGCGTTCCGATGATTTCACGGGCTCGGTCGATGATGCGTGTATCCATTCCGTGTCTTCTCGTGATCTCGAAGGCATAGCTGCTGCCGGGGAGACCAGGACGAAAGACATACGTCGGCTGCAGTGTTTTCAAATCGAATTCCATGGCGGCATTCATCATGCGTTCCTGCTCATGTGCGAACGCTTTGAGCATGCCGTGATGGGTGGTTGCGATGACATGAGCCGATACGGCTGTGAGACGCTGCAGGATAGACGCTCCGAGTGCGCTCCCTTCCGCAGGGTCTGTTCCAGTGCCGATCTCATCGATCAGCACAAGCGAGCGGTCGGAGGCGTGATCGATAATATGAGCCAGGCGGCTCACGTGGGAGCTGAAAGTACTCAGGTCGTTCTCCACGGACTGTTCATCACCGATATCCACAAAGATGCTTTCGTACATCGGAAATTCGCTTGATTCGTCACAGGGCACCGGAATACCGCTCTGCACCATGAGCGCACAGAGTCCGGCTGTTTTCATCGTGATGCTCTTCCCGCCTGCATTGGGACCGGTAATAATGATTGTCGACGCATCTTCACCAAGTGTGAGGTCCAGCGGAACAACATCCGGTGACTTTTTGTGCAATAGGAGCAGAGGGTGACGCGTATGCTTTAAGACGAGAGGTCCGTCGAGTTTAACGTTCGGACTGGCGCCCATCGATTCCTTGCCGTATCGTGCACGCGCATAGAGACTGTCGATGTCTCCCAGCAGTTCGATGCTGCGCTGCAGAGCGGCGACCGTACCACGCAGACGACCGGTCAGCTCGGTGAGGATGTTGTTGACCTCACGGATTTCAGCGAACTGCAGGTCACGGATCTCGTTATTGAGGTCGAGTGTTTCCGTAGGTTCGATATACACTGTCTGACCCGTGGCCGAGGTGGAGTGTATGAAGCCCTGGATCTGTCGCTTGTATTCCACCTTGACTGGCAGCACCATGCGTCCATCGCGCATCGTGACCAGTTCCTCCATCACCATGTCGTCGTCTGAAACCCGTTTGAGTATTCCTTCCATCCTGCGGCGCAGCTGACCGGATTTCTCGATGATCTCGCGTCGTATGGCACGTAATTCCTTGCTGGCGCTGTCTTTGACTCCCCCCTCGTCGTCGACGACACGGTCGATATGAAATTCCAGCATTTTGTCTTCGTGCAGTTCGGCCGCGAGTTTCGCCAGCAGAGGGCTGCGATCCGATCTCTTGCTAAGGAATGTCTTTATTTTACGTGAGACGGTCAGGGTGTGCAGCAGGTAACGAAAGTCCTCCGCGGCGATGACACTTCCCTCCTTCGCCGCGCGATGAAGCGCTGAGCGCGTATCTTCGAGACGCTCCAGAGGCGGGCCGTCGTCTCCATCGAGCAAGGCTCGCATCTCATCGACACGGGCAAGCTCGTCACGGACGAGTGCGAATACGGCGGAAGGCAGCAGACTGCCGATCCGTTCCTTCCCGTATTCCGAAACGCAGTAACCTGCGATATGAGTGATCATGCGATCAAATTGGAGGGTGGCGATTGCATCGCCGAAAGCTGACTGTTCAGGCACGGTTTGTTCCATCGTGACAGAAAATAAAAAGGCAAACGTCGATAGACGTTTGCCTTTGTTCGACGTACGATACGTGTATCAGAGCTTCACAAGCGCTGAATAGTTGATACGTAGAGCATCGGCACGGCGCAGCTCCTGCTGCACGTCGCTGACGATACCCATACGCGACCCCTTATCGATGCGGAGCGACATGATAATATTCGGATTGTTCATGCGCTTCTGGTAGGCGATGTTGGTGATCGCGTTGACAGGAATAATGCTGTCGTCGATCTGGATGCGCTCGTCATTTCCGATCCAGATATAGGAAAGCAGTCGTTTGTTATCGATTTTTTCAACAGAAATGGCATCCGGCAGCGTGTACTGCACCTGGATATCGACTTCACGCAGCACGGTCGAAACCATGAAGAAGATCAGCAGCATGAAGATGATATCAGGCAGGGACGAAGTCGGGATGTCCTGCTGTGACGTGGCTATTTTTTTATTGAATTTCATATGTTCAGCTCCTCCTGCTCTTAACCTTCTGCCTGGGTCGGTTCGGCAAGGGAGATACGTTGGGGAATCGCCCTGCGGATTTCCATGATCTGATCCTCATTGGCCTGATCCATGGGAACGCCGAATTTCTCGCGGCTGTATTCCTGGCGCAGGTCCGTGTAGGCGAGTTTCAGCTGGTCCATCACGTCAATGTAGATTTTATACGGAGTATCACGAACGGTCTTGTACGAAATGATGAGCTTGGGATTGGACTTGATGCGTGCGATCATCTCCGACTTGATCTGCGGCACACCGATGATTTTCTCATCGAGAAGCACGTCTCCAACCTCATTAACCAGGAGGTTCGCGATATTATCTGACTTGACGGCAACCTGTTCTGCGTTATCAACCCAGGGCGGCAGCACCAGATCGATGCCGGTATCGACGTCAATCGTCGTCGTTACCAGGAAGAACAGCAGGAGCAGGAAGGAAATATCCGCCAGTCCGCTCGAACTGATCTCCGCACCGGGTCTCTTTTTCTTACGAAACATGATTGAGTCCTCGTGTTAATTGGAAACGGACAGACGGTTAGTTGTTGACCTTCTTTCCTCTTTCCAGCAGTACCAGCGAGTCAATCAGTTCAATCGAACTTTCTTCCATATCGACGACAAGCTTGTCGATGCGGGCGATGAAGTAGTTGTAGAGGACCTGGAGAATCATCGCGACGATGAGACCGAACAGGGTCGTGAGCAGTGCAACGGAGATACCGCTGGCAACGATTTCCGGCGAAATATTCTTTGCGGCCGCAATGGAGTCGAATGCCTGGATCATACCGGCAACCGTACCGGCAAAACCGAGGAGCGGTGCGATGGAGATAAAGGTCGAAATCCAGATCATGCCACGCTCGAGGAAGGACATTTCGATCGAGCCATAGCTGATCACGGCCTTTTCGGCAGCCTCGATACCTTCATCGGCACGCATGAGACCGGCCTGGAAGACGCTGGCGATCGATCCGCTATTCTTGGAGCATACGTCGATGGCCTTGTCAACTCCACCTTCGTCAAGCGCTTTTTTCACGTCGACGAGGAATTTTTTCGTGTTCACGGATGCGCGACCAAGGGAGATGAATTTGAAAATGACGAAGGCCAGTCCAAGTACGAGACTGATCAGGATCGGCCACATGAAGCCGCCACCCTCGTTGAATTTTTGCACGAGGAAATTGACGACGCCGCCATCATCACCGGCTTCCTGAAGAAGCAGAAGGAAGGTTCCAAGAACATGCTGCATGTTAGTATGCCTCCAGAGTAGAGATAAAGGGTTTCAAAATTCTCAAATCATTACTAAAATACGCCTCGCACCTGCGAAACTCAAGCGTATAATCGGGGTAAATTACGAAGATTGTGGGAGAATCCCGATGGGAAAAAGTATCTCCGTCCGATCTCTCCCGATTCGGACTCAAGCACCTTCTCCGGCCCCCTCCACGGAACCACTTTCCAGCTCATCGACGAACATCTGCGTGATGATCTGCGGACGTGTGATGGCCGATCCGACGACCACTGCGTACGCCCCGATATCCAGGCAATGGCGTGCCGCCTCAGGAGACCAGATTCTTCCCTCCGCGATCACCGGAATGGTGAGGGACGTTGAGAGCTCCCGGATCAATGGAAAATCGGGTGTTTTGTAATCGTCGGTCCTCGTTCCATGTGTGTAGCCCGCGAGGGTAGTCGCAACGAAATCCGCACGCATTTCCGCTGCCCGCACGCCTTCCCTGAACGTGGCGACGTCGGCCCACAACGGATGATGGAAGCGTTTCCGCGCCTGCTCGAAGAAAAGGAACCCGTCGGTGTCGACCGGACGCTTGCGCTTCGTCGTGTCTATGGCAACGATATCCGCTCCGGCACTGAACAGCGCATCGATGTCGTCAAGACTCGGCGTGATCAGTGGAGAGCCGTCGGGATAGGTGCCGTTCGTGAATCCAATGATGGGAAGTTTCGTCTGCGGCCGGATGCTGCGAATGCGTTCAACTCCCTCGATGCGGAGGCCGACCGCCCCGCCCTGCATGGCTGCATGTACGAAATACGACAGGGCATCGAATGCGTCATTCCCCTGCTGTTCTTCCACATGGCAGGAAACGATCACGCCTCCGTGCAGCTGATGTGCGATTTGTTCTCCAGTCATGTCACCAACCGATGTAAGTATCGAGTGAATTTATATCGCAGCATGAAACAGAAACACACCTGCGAGAACGAAAGCTGCCAGCACGGTCCAGAAGACGAGTGTCCGGGTAAATGCCGTTCCGTAGGACAGTCCGTGCAGCATAAAGGGCCGCGGAAGCAGCACCATGCTCCACAGCAGCGCGAGCAGGTCTATTCCGACGAAGCTCCAGTACGGCAGGGGCTGTGTTTGCCATGCCGGTGGATTCGTAGAAAACAGCAGAACTCCGAAGATCCCGAGCTGCAGCGGTAATACAATGACAGACGTCCACAGAAGCGGTGAGATTCCAAACGCGGCGTACGCTCCCGTCTGTCGAAAACGAAGCCGTGCGCCGGTACTCACGCGAAACACCGACCGCAGAGCGGCAGTGGCCGCAACAAAAGCCAACAGCCCGAATACAGGTCCGGCGGCGACGCAGGCAAGGAGCACGTAGCTGAACGGTGTATCAGTGTCTCCAACACGGGCGGCTGCAAGGACCAGGGCGACAAGAACCGGTCCCGTCAGAGCGAACAGCAGGAACGTATAATTTTTCTGCTCGCTACGCGCGATTCTCAGAAACGTCGTTTCCGGGGATTCAATGATACCCCACAGCGTGGAAAACAGGTTTAGTGCCGGGACGCGATCGCGTATGTATGCTCCGCAGCTGCCGCAGCGAAGGTCGAGGACAGAGCTTTCAGCTCCACATGACGGACACCGGCGCGTCACCGGTTGTGAGCGGATGATAACCGCCTCCTATTTACCGTGACATTGCTTGTACTTCTTGCCGCTGCCACAGGGACAGGGATCATTTCGACCGGGTCTCTTCTCCACACGGACAGGTTGACGTTTGCCTGCGGTTGCCTCCTGGGGCGCTTCGAGACCGGGAGCCGCTTCCTTATTGGCCTGGTATCCCATTCCAGTCGAGGACTGATGTGAGGTAACCAGTTCGCTGACGCTCGGTCCGGTCGGCTGTGCAGGGAGATCTTCCTGTACCGGGTAGAGTCGGAAGACCATGCCCAGGACTTCGCGATTAATCATACCAAGCATCTGTACGAACAGCTCGAATGCTTCGCGTTTGTATTCGATGAGCGGATCTTTCTGGCCATAGGCGCGCATATGGATACCCTCTTTGAGGTCGTCCATCTCGCGCAGATGCTCCTTCCAACGCATATCGATCACCTGGAGGAGAGCCATGCGCATGAGTGCGTTCATGACATCCGATCCGAGGTCCTCTTCCTTGCGACGGAGGAAATCGAAGGAGGACTTGACGATCTGCTCCTTCAGTTCGGGAGCCCCGGAGACACTCACACGCTCCTTATCGAGGTCGAGATCGATCACGAGGTTACGCCGCAGTTCCTCGCGCAGGCCGTCCATATCACCGCTTTCCCAATGCTGATCGGCGAGCTCCTCGACGTACTGATCGACCATCTCGTAGATTTCATCCTTGAGATTTTCACCGATAAGGGCCTGACGGCGACGAGCATAGATGACTGTGCGCTGCTGGTTCATGACGTCATCGTATTCCAGGAGGCGCTTACGAATGCCGAAGTTGTTTTCCTCCACTTTTTTCTGCGCGCGCTCAACGGATTTGGTGATCATTGAATGGCTGATCACTTCCCCTTCCTCCACACCGAGCTTTGTCATGACTCCGGCGATGCGATCAGATTTGAAGAGCCGCATCAGGTCGTCTTCGAGGGAGAGGTAGAACCGAGTCATTCCGGGATCACCCTGGCGACCCGCGCGTCCGCGCAGCTGCCTGTCGATACGGCGCGCTTCGTGCCGTTCCGTACCGAGAATAACGAGCCCCCCTGCTTCCTTCACACCCGGACCGAGCTTGATATCGGTACCGCGTCCCGCCATGTTGGTGGCGATTGTCACGGCACCCGGGAGGCCGGCGTTGGCGACAATTTCCGCCTCATGGCGGTGCTGCTTCGCATTGAGAACATTGTGAGGAACGCCACGGCGCTTCAGCATACGGGAGAGTGTTTCGGACACTTCCACGTTCGTTGTACCGACGAGAGTCGGCTGTCTGTTCTCACGGCATTCCTCGATGAAATCAATGACCGCGTTGTATTTCTCACGCCTCGTCTTGTAAATGTGGTCTTCCTGATCGTCGCGGACGATGGGCCTGTTGGTCGGGATGACCACCACATCGAGTTTGTAGATTTCATAAAACTCACCGGCCTCGGTTTCCGCTGTACCGGTCATGCCGGCAAGCTTATTGTAGAGTCGGAAATAGTTCTGCAGAGTGATGGTAGCAAGCGTCTGCGTATCGCCCTCGACCTTGACGTTCTCCTTGCTCTCGATGGCCTGATGCAATCCTTCAGAGTAACGGCGTCCGGGAAGGATGCGTCCGGTGAAGGTATCGACAATCATCACCTTCCCTTCCTGCACCACATACTCGACATCCTTTTCGTACAGACAGTAGGCCTTGAGCAGCTGGTGGACGGTGTGGATGCGATCACTGCGTTCGGCGTACACCTGCTGCAGCTTATCCTTTTCGCGCTGCAGTTCCTTCGGTTCAAGTCCCTGGCCCTCGAGGACACTCAGTTCGGTAGTGATATCCGGGAGAACGAAGAAATCCGCTTCATCCTTCGAAGGGGCGAGAAACTCTCTTCCCTTGTCGGTGAGATCGACGATATAGGTTTTTTCGTCGAGGGAGAAATACAGTTCCTCGATAATTTCCGGCATCCTGCGAGCGCTGTCGGCCCGGTAGATGTTTTCCGTCTTATGCATCAGTGTCTCATTTTCCGGATCACTGAGAATTTTCAGCAGACGCTTGTTTTTCGGAAGACCGCGCTGGGCCCGGTATATCAGAACCCCGGCTTCATCACGATTGCCATCTTTGAGCAGACGTTCGGCCTCTGCCAGGATCTTCGCGATGAAGGCATTCTGGGCGTTGACGATGCGGTCTACCCTGGGCTTCATTTCGTCGAACTTATGATCGGTGTTGCCGACCGGACCGCTGATGATCAGCGGAGTACGTGCCTCATCGATGAGCACGGAATCGACTTCATCGACGATGGCATAGTTATGCGGCCGCTGCACCATGTCCTGCGGATCGATAACCATGTTGTCGCGCAGGTAATCGAAGCCGAACTCGTTGTTGGTACCGTAGGTGATGTCCATGTTATAGATTTCACGACGTTCCTGCGGCGACATCGTGTTCTGGATGCATCCGACGGTCAGCCCGTGAAACTCATAGACGGGCGACATCCATTCGCTGTCACGCTTTGCGAGGTAATCGTTGACGGTGACGAGATGGACACCCTTCCCCGGCAGTGCGTTGAGGTAGACAGGAAGCGTCGCGACCAGCGTCTTTCCTTCACCCGTCGCCATTTCAGAAATTTTCCCCTGATGCAGGGTAATACCACCGATGAGCTGCACGTCGAACGGCACCATGTTCCAGACTGTTTTATTGTCCACAACGAGGTACTCATGGTCGACCAGGCGACGACAGGTTTCTTTCACGACGGCGAAGGCCTCGGGAAGGATTTCGTCGAGCACGTCCTCGATCGTATCCTTCAGTTCCTCCCGCAGTATTTTCTGCCGGTCGTGCAGGGCATCGCGGTTCGCCTGACCGGTATCCGTCTCGAGTTCGCGTGTGATGCCCACAATCTCTTCTTCGATCTCACGGGTTTCGTCGGCGATTCTTTTCTTGAACGCCGCCGTTTTTTCGCGCAGTTCGTCATCAGTCAGCGAGGCATACTGTGCGAAATGCTCATTTATTTCATCGACGATGGGATAGAGATCCTTCAGATCGCGCTCATGCTTTCCACCGCCAAACACTTTCGATAAGATATTCAGCATTGTTGTTCTTCTTTACCAATGTATGGGGAATTGTCGTACCGGTCAGGGTTGCCGCGTATGGGCGGCGGAAGGGGCCCTGATCGGGTGCGCGCTGCGCAGGAAGACGGATGTGTGTTCACGACGTGACGAGCCTGAGAGCAGCCGGATCTCCGGCAGCGCGTGCCTCTGTTTCACCTGTGTCGGCGCTGTGGAACAGGCCGGGTGATGCTTCCCCACCGTCCAGTTGATCTGCGCCCGCAGTGTCGGTGCGGCGGCCTCGAGAATATGCCGGATAACGCCCGCATCCGCGGATTGCAGGACCGCGGGATCCGCCTGAATGACGGCACTGCAGAACAGAGAAAACGTGAAGATGAAACCGGTCATGCCACAGATATTCCGTGTGAAATCAAGCATGTAAAGTACTTGATTTCATGTGGTGAATCAAGATCACGTCAGGGCAGAATCCCGGCCCGGCGCATCCCGTTGGCCATGCGATGTGTCGCGAGATCATCCCATTCGTAATGATGGCGGGCATCGGAGATGAATTGCAGACGGCCGTAGCTCGATGGTGCGTTTTCACGGTAGCCGCGAGAAGTCGAAGAAATTGATACCCAGTGCAGATTGGCGGGATAGTCGACGTCATGGTAGGTACATGCGAAGCCGGCACCGGGCAAAGCGGTCTCATTTTCGAATAATGGACGCGGCAGACGGATACGGAAGACGAATTCGTTAAAGCGATCGGGCTTCGTGCTGACGGATACATCCACGAGGTGAGCGTACTGTTCGGCGAGTTTTTTTCCTTCCAGCTCGACGACAGGCGTCCGCTCTTCGCCGTCTCCCATAAAGACATTGAGAATCAGCTGGGCATTCGGCGAAAAATCCTGCTCATCACCACCCGGACGTACACGCGTTTTCCGGCTGAGATCGAAATGCAGCGAGAGGACATCCGCGGAATCCTTCTCCGGAGCGTATAACAGGCGATCATCATTGACGGTGACGGTGAAATACACGAAGCTGCTGTCATATTCGGCGGAGCAGAACAGGCTGCAGTCTTCGGGACCGTGCCAGCTGCTCCCTCCTTTTACGATCATGAGCGCGGTCGAGTCTCCGATCTCGCGCTGAAGCGCGGCAGGGATGTCATCACCGGCCCTGAATACCGGCAAGGTGTAATACTTTTGCCGCAGAAAACTGCGACTGCTGTTCGTGCCGTAGAAATGATCCTCAGAAACATGCGAGTCGCCGTCATAGCTGTGTTCATATCCCACGGCTGTTTCCCTTCCTCTGTAGGCCATCCTTTCCGTCGTCCACTGGTATATCCTGCGGAAAATATTGTCTCGGACGGTATATCCCGTTATACGCCACCCAAATTCACCGGTCTTTTCTGTGACGAAAGCCGTTCCTCGTTCGATGGAAAATCCAACCTCTATCGCTTCGAATACGAAGCTGCGTTCCAGTGACTGGACGAGTTCGAATTCAGCTCCGGCATTCTGGAAAAAATGAACATTCAGCCTTCGGCTGCGGCTGTTTTCCTCCCGGGTAGAGAGGACGACATCCATACCGTCATCCCCCGTATAATCGCCGACATCGTACCCGTAGATTTTGGACTTCGGCGGGAGTTTTGATAGTATGGACTGGATTTTATCAGGCGAAAAAATACGCTGCAGCGTCGCCGAAAAGCCCGCGATCTCGAGGCTGTCCGCCAGTGGGACCCCGGCTTTACACGCAGCCTGCGGCAGATACAGAGCGAAAAGGAACAGAACAATGGCGAGCCATCGCATACCGAGCCGCGGGTGGGCTGTTATCACCTTCATTGGTTTTCTTTCTGTCGTCATTTCATCTTCGGGTGTTGCACAGCAGAGCACGGCGCTTTCCGTCCTCACGACGGCTATCGACAAGGAAGTGGAGTCCGACCTCTTTGACGGAGCGATAGCAGCCGTGGTGGTTCGGGACTGTCTCACCGACCGTGTACTGTATGAGCAGCATGCAGACCTGCTTCTCAGGCCCGCATCAAACGCGAAACTCTTTACATCCGCGGCTGCGTTCCTTTCGCTTCCACGCACGTATTCCATGGAAACCACTGCCGGAGTTCTCGACAGCGGTCGTCGAGTTCTCCGGTGTTCCGGTGGAGCGGATCCGCTTCTGACCGTGCAAGATATTCAAAAACTCGCTGAAATCGCAGCTCCGACAATCGATTCCACCCTTGACACTCTGTATATGGACGCCTCGCTATTGAACGACAATTTCTACGGCAGCGGCTGGATGTGGGATGACGAATCGGACCCCTTCATGCCCTTCCTCAATGCATTCAGCCTGGAGGGAAACAGCATTCGAATCTCGATGAAATCTCCGTCGAAACGTGGCTTGCCTGTTGAAGTTAGCGTATTTCCATCAAGCAATATGATCACAGTCGAAAATATGCTGCTCAGTGGACGGCGTACGAGGATCGATGTCACAAAGCAACCGCGCAGCAACAACATCGTGCTGAGAGGCACGCTGGCGGCGGGAAAACGGCGAACGAACACTGTCAGCATGTGGCGACCACAGGATATCGTGGCGGAGATGCTCCTCGATCAGCTGCGACAGAACGGAATCAACGTCGACAGTACCGTCGTCGTCCACAGCGAGGGATGTGGCGTTCCGCTCGCCCTCCACTCCGTCGGGCATGACCTCAAAGAAGTGCTTGCGGAAATGAATAAGGAGAGTGATAATCTCTGCGCGGAAATGGCGCTGCGTCACCTGGCCGTCTTTCGTGGAGCGAAATCCGGAGTACGGGATAAGGACGGGCTGGCTGCGATGACGTCTGTCCTGGCGCGGAACGGACTGGATCTGGACGGCTTGCATCTGAAGGACGGTTCGGGAATATCCTTTTACAACCTCGTAACGGCTCGTTGTATCTCAGATCTGCTTTCCATGATGAGCAGGCATAAGGATTTTCAGTTGTACGCCGCCACACTCGCCGTGGGTGGAAGAAGCGGTACGCTAGAAGGACGGATGAAGGACTTATCGAAGGGTCAAATGTTCTGGGGAAAGACGGGGACCATAAGCGGTGTCAGCGCGCTTTCGGGGTATGCGCAAGCGCCACAGGGACGCCTGGTGAGCGTGGTCATGCTGATGCAGAATTTCGCGGGCAAACATAAACCCTACCGCGAAGTTCAGGACAGGATTGTGCGGCACTGCATCACGTACAGTGCCGCACTGAAATCTGTCAGGAAGCCTCAATAAGAGTCTTGTATTCCGTCTTTGAATCACTGATGAATTCATCGACGATGCGATTGATCAGCTGTTCGGTGATCTCGTCCGCATCATCTTCGAGGGCATCGTATTCCTCCATGGAATTGCAGAAATACACCTCGTTGAACGTATTCGGACGCGATTTGCTTTCGAATACAGAATAATCTTTTCCCCGTTCGTTCGTGAGGTAGTTTCTCAGTTCGCGAACGGTTTCCAGATACTCTTCCCTCTTTTCTTCCTGGATCCGATAGGATATGGAAAAAATTACCTTGGGCATTAACGCCTCCGTTGTGTCACGTTGTTATTGACGAGAACCCGAAAATCAGTTGTTGCGATCACGTCTGCGACGATCGCCGCCACCGCCGTCGCTCCGGCGACCTCCACCACGACGGTCACGATCACCGCCACGGCGTCCGCCGTCGCTCGAAGATTCCTTCTCTTCGTAACCTTCGGGGGGTTCCATGAGTGCCTTGCGACTGAGTACGAGCTTGCCGTTATCCTCGACGCGGAGAAGTTTGACTGTGACCATGTCGCCGACTTTCAGGACATCCTCAACAGAGTTGATGCGGCGGAAATCGATCTGCGAGATATGCAGAAGTCCTTCCTTGCCCGGAATGATTTCGACGAATGCACCGAAGTCGGTGATTTTCTTCACCGGACCGGTGTAGGTCTCGCCTTCTTCCGGAACCGCGGTGATGCGCTTGATCATCTCCACAGCCGTGTCGCTGTTCTCCTGGTTGACAGCAGCGATGATGACGCGGCCGTCGTCCTCGATATTGACTTCAGCGCCGCTTTCCGCGACGATACTCTTGATGGTCTTCCCGCCCGGTCCGATCACTGCACCGATCATATCAACCGGTACCATGATCGTTGTCAGCCGAGGAGCGTATTTCGACAGGTCGTCGCGCGAGGCTGTGATCGCATCTTCCATCTTGTCGAGGATATGCATGCGTGCATCGCGGGCCTGCTCGAGTGCCCGTTCCATGATCTCGAAGCTGATGCCCTTGATCTTGATGTCCATCTGGTATGAGTTGATACCGTCACGTGTGCCGGCGACTTTGAAATCCATATCGCCGAGATGGTCCTCGTTACCGAGGATATCCGTCAGCACGGCAACCTTGTCATCTTCCTTGATCAGTCCCATTGCCACACCGGCGACGGCCTTTTTGATGGGAACACCGGCATCCATGAGCGCCATCGAACCTGAGCACACGGTAGCCATGGAGGAAGACCCGTTGGATTCCAGGATGTCACAGAGCAGTCGGATGGTATACGGGAATTCCTCGTCGGAGGGCAGCATCCCTTTCAGGGCGCGCTCGGCGAGATTTCCGTGACCGATCTCACGGCGACTGGTGAAGCCGAATCGGCCCACTTCGCCCACGGAGAACGGCGGGAAGTTGTAATGCAGCATGAAACGCTTGCGAAACTCGTCCCGCAGTCCATCGATGATCTGCTCATCGGACTTTGTCCCGAGCGTGCAGGACATGAGGGCCTGTGTTTCACCGCGCGTGAACAGCGCTGAGCCGTGCGCACGCGGGAGCAGCTGCACGTCGCAGTTGATCGGACGCACATCCGTGAGGCCACGTCCATCAAGTCGCTGTCCCTTTTCAAGAATGACCTTTCGCATGGCATCCTTCTCGAAATCATGGATGATGCGCTTGATCAGACCTTCCTGCTCGGGATAATCCTCTGCAAGGGCTTCCTGGATTTCGTCATAGATGGCTTTGGTGGAGGATGCGCGCTCCTCCTTGGCCAGGACGCTTCCGGCGAGATCGAGAAGCCGCTGCCACGACAATTCGCGAATGCGATCTTCAATGCCCTCGGGCAATTCGACGACAGCTACTTCCATCTGGGGTTTGCCCGCCTCGTCGGCGAATTCCTGGATGGCCTGACAGATGTCGACGATATGCTTGTGTCCGAATTCCAGGGCATCGAGCATGTCGCGTTCGGAGATTTCTTTTGCTTCACCTTCGACCATGAGGATTGAGTCCTTGGTTCCGGCGAGCACGACTTCGAGGTCAGCTCGGTGAACCTCATCGAAGGTCGGATTAATGACCATCTTGCCGTCGACGCGACATACGCGCACTTCAGCGATGGGGCCTTCGAATGGCGCACCGGCGATCATGAGTGCGGCGGATGCTGCAGTAGCGGCCAGCACATCACCGTCATGCTCCTGGTCGGAAGAGTATACCGATGCGACAATCTGTACTTCATTACGGTAGTTGTCAGCGAACATGGGTCGAATCGGGCGGTCGATCAGACGTGCGGAAAGAACTTCCTTTTCGGAAGGCTTACCTTCACGTTTGAAAAATCCACCCGGAATCTTACCGGCCGCGGATGTTTTTTCACGATATTCACAGCTCAAGGGAAAAAAGTCAATCCCTTCCCGTGGTGAGTCAGCGAGTACGACGGTCGCGAGGACCATGGTCTCACCCAGGGTAATCATCACCGAACCGCTCGCCTGTCGGGCGAATCGGCCGGTTTCCATGGTCAGCGTCTTTCCGCCGAGCGCTATTTCTTTCGTAGTCATCATTTCTTTCGTCTCTTATTCTTTAATCCCTTGATCGAAAATCGCCGCATTACTTGCGGAGCGCGAGTTCCTTCACGATTGTACGATAGCGCTCGATGTTGACTTTCTGGAGGTAGGCCAGAAGGCGGCGGCGCTTACCGACCATTTTCAGCAATCCACGACGGCTGTGATGGTCTTTTTTATTCACGTCGAAATGCGAAGACAGGCCATTGATGGTTTCAGTCAAGATGGCGATCTGAACTTCGGCTTTGCCGCTGTCGTTTTCATGATCGCCGAACTTCTTGATCAGTTCCTGCTTGCGGTCTTTGGTAAGAGGCATGATTGTTACTCCTTGAAAAAACTGAATTGTTCGTTATTGTAATCTGTTTCGAGTTTTGGTATTCGTTCTTTTGCAAACGCGATATCGGTCTGTATCTGACCGATAAGCTGTTCGCGATTTTCAAAGCGGATCTCATCCCGAAGGCGATCCAGGAGCGCAATCTGCATGGACTGTCCATACAAATTGCCCGAAGTAATAAAAATATGAACTTCTACGGAAATATGCATCTGTTTTGACAGAGTCGGTCTGCGCCCGATATTCATGATTCCGTAATGCCTGTTTCCGTCGAAACCCACTGCCACGATGTACACACCGCTCCTCGGGAGGAGCTTGTTATCGTCCGTGAGCTCGATATTCGCCGTGGGGAAACCGAGTGTGCTCCCCACTCCGTCGCCGCGGACGACGATCCCGCGCAGAGCGTAGGGGCGTCCAAGAAACAGGTTGGCCTGCCGTATCGCGCCGCTCAACAGTGCGTTGCGAATCGTGGTACTGCTGACTTTTATTCCTTCGACCAGAAGCTGGCTTACCACACTGATGTCGATTCCGTGTTTCTGGCCCAATCTCTGGAGTTCGGGTGCCGAACCCGAGCGACCTTTTCCGAAGGCGTGGTCCACACCGACCACGATGTGAGAGGCGTTCAGACGTCTCAGCAGATATTCTTCAAAAAATGTCTCTGCGTCGAGTACCGAGAGATCGCGTGTAAACGGAAGTACCACGCAGGCATCGAGCTCGAGTCCATCCAGCAGTGTCATCCGCTCGTCAATGCTGGTCAGAAGGTACGTTGGATCGCCCTGTCTGCCGATCACTTCTCTGGGATGGGGATCGAATGTCATCAAGACCGAAGGTATCCCCGCATCGCGGGCGACGGCGACGGTACGCTCGATGATCCTGCGGTGACCGCGATGCACACCGTCGAACGTTCCCAACGTCAGGGCTACGGGCTCGCGCCTTGTCAATTCGTCAAGATGGCTGACGACGATCACCAGCGGACTCCTTTCCGGAAGATGCGGCATTGAGGAGCGCAGCACGCTCTGAAATCTGATCGATGGTCCAGGCATCGGAAACCTGGTGTTCGCCGATTGCCGTGCGCCGCAGGGCAGTCAGATACGCGCCGCACTGCAGGCGCTGACCAAGATCATGCGCAAGGGTGCGTACATAGGTACCTTTCGAACATTCGACAGTAAAATCGACCGCCGGCAGCGTCACGTCATCAATAGTGAAGCGATGTACGGTGACGGTTCTCAGCTTGCGCTCAATTTCCTTTCCCTTTCTTGCGAGCTTGTACAGCCTCTGTCCTTCGACTTTCACAGCCGAGTACATGGGCGGGAGCTGCTCAATCTCACCAACGAAACTTGCGGCTTCACCGAGGATCGCATCCGTTGAAATGCCGCTGATATCCTTTTCCGATTCGGGAGGAGTATCGGCATCATAACTTGCGGTCACGGCGCCTAGCTGCATGGTGCCAGAGTACGCTTTCATCTGTGCCTGGTACGCATCGATCTTCTTCGTCATCTTCCCGGAACACAGGATGAGCAACCCTGTCGCGAGGGGATCAAGTGTACCCGCATGCCCGACTTTCTTGACACGCAGCGTTCCACGGACCTTCTTGACGACATCGAAAGAGGTCCATTTCTGCGGTTTATCCACCAGGAGCACACCACCCTCTGGAGTGCGAAACTGTTCGATGGTATTAAACCCTGCGGGCTGCGTCAACGGCTGCTCTCGTCCTCATGAATCTGACGGAACAGTTCGTCAAGGCGTTCGACCTTATCAAGTGTCTGGTCAATGTAGAAACGAAGTTCTGGCGTGAATTTTAAACGGACGCTTTTCCCTACGGCCATTCGGATCTCTCGCGTCTTGTCATCAAGAAAGGCAAGAACATCTTCGTCACTCTTTCCGGACTGAAAATGGCTCACATATACCTTCGCGATGCGCAGGTCGGGGGTCACCATGACCTCGGTAACAGTCAGCAGGCCAAAACCATCGGTTTCGATATCGCGCGACAGCGTTTCGCTGATCTGCTGCTTTATGAGCTGGGAAACCCGTGCGGTACGAATAGACATGACTACTTCTGTGCCTGATCCAGAGAGCGTTTGACTTCGACCTGTTCGAATGCTTCGATGACATCACCGACCTTGATGTCGTTGAATCCAACAAGATTCAAACCACACTCAAAGCCGCTGTCGACTTCTCGGACGTCATCCTTGAAGCGCTTGAGAGAATCGATGTTGCCGGTAAATGCGACGATTCCATCGCGCAGCAGGCGTATCCTGCTGTTGCGATTGATCTTTCCGTCCTGTACGTAGCAGCCGGCGATGACACCAACTTTCGAGATCTTGAACGTTTCGCGTACAAGAACGGTTGCCGTGATTTTTTCCGAAATCTCGGGACGCAGCATACCTTCGAGCGCATCCCGCACATCTTCGATGGCGTCGTAAATAATGTCGTACATCCGGATATCCACATCTTCGGACTCAGCAAGTTTGCGAGCGTTGAGATTAGGACGGACGCGGAAACCGATGATGATGGCATTTGAAGCGCTGGCGAGCAGCACATCCGATTCGGAAATCGCACCGACGTTCTTGTGGATGACGGAGATACGCACTTCCTCGTTCGACAGCTTGAGAAGCGAATCTGAAAGTGCCTCGACCGAACCGTCGACGTCGCCCTTGACGACGATGGGAAGGTCCTGCACTCCGCCCAGCTTGATCTGTTCGGAGATATCATCCAGCGTCGTGCGGCGTACGCGACGGAAATCGCTTTCACGCTTGATCGCCTGGCGGTTGGTCGCGATTTCACGCGCCTTACGCTCGGTTTCGACCACGACGAAGCTGTCACCAGCCTGAGGAGGACCGTTGAAGCCGAGTACCTGCACGGGAGTGGCCGGGGTTGCTTCGTCAACGCGGTTTCCACGCTCATCGAGCAATGCCCTGACCTTGCCATACTCATTTCCGGCAACGAAGGAATCTCCGACGAGCATGGTTCCCTTCTGCACGAGCACGGTCGCAATGATGCCCTTCCCCTTGTCCAGCTCGGATTCGATAACGGCGCCTCTGGCTTCGCGATCGGGATTGGCTTTCAGTTCGAGGATATCGGCTTCGAGGACCAGACGATCAAGAAGCTCCTGGACATTCAGGCCTTCCTTGGCCGAGAGCTGGACACAGCCATATTTGCCGCCCCAGTCCTCGACCAGCAGATTGCGGTCGGCGAGCTGCTGCTTGATGCGATCGGGATTGGCCTCGGGTTTGTCAATCTTGTTGATGGCCACGACGATGGGAACCTTAGCTGCCTGGGCATGGCTGATGGCCTCGATCGTCTGTGGCATGACACTGTCGTCTGCCGCAACCACGAGCACCACGATATCAGTAACCTGGGCACCGCGGGCACGCATTGCCGTAAAGGCTTCGTGACCCGGGGTATCGAGGAAGGTGATACGGCGATCATTATCGAGTGTCACGGTGTAGGCACCGATGTGCTGCGTAATGCCACCGCTTTCTCCTGCCACGACATTCGTCTTGCGAATAAAATCGAGGAGCTTCGTTTTACCATGGTCGACATGCCCCATGATCGTGACGATCGGCGGACGCGGTTCGAGCGTGTCTTCAGGGTCTCCTTCATCAGCAAGCACATCTACGGTATACTCTTCATGCTGCTGCACGTCGAAACCAAATTCCGCGGCGACGAGTTCGATCGCTTCCATGTCGAGTCGCTGATTGATCGACGCCATGACACCGAGGCTGATCAGCGCCTGGATGACCTGATTGACGCTGACGCTCATCAACTGGGCAAGTTCACTGACAGATGCGTATTCGTAGATCTGCAGTGTCTGCTTTTCGAGCTCATGCTGCTCCATCTCGCGGATCTGTTCTTCTTCGCGACGGGCACGTTTTTTCTTGCGCATTGCCGCGCGTCCGGTAACGGGACCGAAGTCCGACATCGAAGCGATCGTTTTCTTGATCGCACTGTCCACTTCTGCCTGATCGACCTCACGGCCCTTACCCTTCTTGCCGCGCTTGAACATCTTCTTCTTGAGTGCTTCCGCATCGATGTTCTCAGCAGGCTGATCACCACCCTTGGTGACTTTCTTCTTTTTCTTCTTTTTACGACGGGGCTTGCCGTCTTCGCCGGTTTCGGTCTCTTCGCCCTTGCCACCTTTTCCATCGGCGGCCATCGTGGCTTCGAGGTCGATTTTGCCCTTCACGGTCAGGCCGCGCATCTTGGGAAGACTCGCCTCGATCGAAACATCGACTTCGTCTTTTTTCGTCGGTTTTTTAGCAGCTTTCGCTTCTGCAGCAGGGGCCGGTTCAACCTCCTTGGTTTCCTCGGGTTCCGCTTCTTCCGCTGCTTTCTCAGCAACGGGTTCGGGTTCTTCTGCCGCAACAGGAACTTCCGCTTCTTCAACAGCGACTTCCTCGACGACCTCCTTAACCACCTCGGGCTCAGGTTCAACAGCCTCGACGACGGGAGTTTCCTCGGTCTCTTCGACGACCTCCTCAACTACCTCGGGTTCGGCAACCTCAACCTCTTCAGCGGCAGTGACCTCTTCCTCGACGACAGCTGCATCATCATCGTCTGATGCCGGCTTCTCGTCTTCAGCGTCCTCTGCGACGACGGGGGTTTCGGAGGGCTGTTCCACAGGGGCAGCGGCCTCTTCCTCCAGCTCGTCTTCCGGGTGATCCTCTCCACGGCGGCGGCGGTCCTGCTCGTCAAACTCCCTGCGCTTGCGTGCGTGCCGTTCGGCGTCCGTTTTCTCCTTTTTATAATGCTTCTCGATGAGATCGAGCATTTCCTCATCAATGATGGACATATGGTTTTTAACCGAATAGCCCTTCTTGTCGAGGAACTCCGTCAGGGTGTCATGGGAGAGATTGAACTCTTTGGCAACCTTATATAGACGCGTTTTTTTCTTTTTTTCCGTTACAGCCATGTCGCCAATAATGCGTTAGAATGATTGAAATGAACCCGTGCGTTATTCTTCTTCCGCGAACGCCTTCTTCATTTCGACAACAATATCGTTGATCTGTTCGATGGAGAGACCGGGGACCTTTGAAAGGAGGTCCGAGACCGGTGCGAGGATGACGTCGTTGGCGGTGCGGTAGCCCGCGGTGACCAACTTTCCTATCAGCTCCTCTCCAAATTCCTCGACAAACTCATTGAGATCGATTTCGTATTCCGCCATCGTCTTCGTGATCTCTTCGCCTTCCTTGACGATCTCGATCTTGAAGTTGGTCAGTTCCGATGCGAGGCGGATGTTTTGTCCGTTGCGGCCAATTGCCAGGGAAGCCTGATCGGCGTCCACGTGTACCTGAGCGGTACCGTTTTCGCGATCCAGCTTGACGTCGAGCAGTTTCGCCGGAGCGAGCGCCCGATTGATTAACAGATGCGTGTCTTCTGTCCAGTTGATGACGTCAATATTCTCGTTGTTGAGCTCACGCACGATCGCATGGATGCGCACGCCCTTCATTCCCACGCATGCACCAACCGCATCGATGCGGTCGTCATGCGATTCCACGGCCACCTTGGCGCGTTCGCCCGGCTCGCGAGCGATTTTGCGGATGGAAATAACGCCATCATAGATCTCGGGAATTTCC
The DNA here is from genome assembly GCA_002869275.1 of Ignavibacteria bacterium. Lineage (GTDB taxonomy): Bacteria > Bacteroidota > Ignavibacteria > SZUA-365 > SZUA-365 > BM516. Next base: position 45,506 of record PKTF01000405.1, read on the forward strand.
TGCTCGAACAACTTGCGGAGGAACAGCGCATCAGCGCGAGACACGATGACCATCGGCATGCCGCTTCCCTTGCGCACGACGTCCTTGATCACACAGCGAATCACATCACCTTTCCGGTAGCGTTCCTTGCCGATCTGCTCCTGCTTCGGGAGAATCAGTTCTGTACGGTTATGGTTGATCAGAACATCGTTACGACGCACCTGGTACACGTCGCCGACCACGATGTCGCCAACCTTGTCTGAGTACTCGTCGTGAATGAGATCCTTCTCGATTTCCTTGATTCTCTGATTGAGATTCTGCTTCGCCGTCGAAACCAGGCGCCTGCCGAACTCCGCGAGATTGATAATCTCGACGTACTCCTCGCCAACATCGAGCTCTTCACCGGATTTGTCACGCGCGGTCTGAATATCGACTTCCAGCGTGGGGTCCTCGACCTCTTCGACAACTTCCCGGATCAGGAATATTTCAATATCTCCCTTGTCCATGTTCACAACGATTTCGTAGTTCGCTTCCAGGCCGTACTTCTTTTTGACCATCATGCCGAAGATATCCTCGATAACGGAGATCAGGCGATCGCGGTCGATGCCTTTTTCGCGGACCATCTGGCTGAAGGATTCTACGATTTCGGAATTCATGCTGCGGGTCATGACGATGTTCTACCTCCGGCAGGGTGAATGCCCATATATTCTTTCACAGAAAACATATTACAGTGTTGCGATTATCATTGCGTGTTCAATGTCATCGAACGGAATGGCACGCATGCCCTCACCGTCCTTGACAACAATCTGCTCTTCCGTAACCTCTTGCACGGTACCTTCAAGCTTGACAATCCCTTCGCTGTCGCGATAGGAGAGCTGGATGCTCCGACCCGTATGCCGCTGATACTGCCAGGGGAAGCGGAGCGGGCGCTCGAGTCCGGGTGACGATACGACGAGGGTATACGAACCGTTGATCAAGTCGCGTTCCTCGATCTCGTTACCAAGTGAACGGCTCAATGTTGCCAGTTCGTCGGCGGAGATCCCTTTCGCCGTATCGACGAAGACTTCGAGATGCAGTTTCCTGCCCTGCGTGCGGGTTTCGAGCTCTATCAGATGCGCTCCGGCAGAGGCCACAAGCGCTTCAATTTCCGTTTTCAGTCGTTCGGTCATCCAGTTGAGGTACCTATAATAAAAAATGCGGGGTAGCCCCACATTCAGAACACATAAATATAGACGAAATCGTTCTCACTTGCAATTATCAACGGGTGTTTTTTCATTAATTCTCTTATTTTGAGCACGATGATCTCGTGGATTACTCGAATGGCCAACAACCCTGAACATATCACCGTCATCCTCACGAACCGGCGCGCCCGGCACGAATATCATGTGCTCGAACGCATCGAGGTGGGGGTCGTCCTGCGCGGCACCGAAGTCAAATCCATCCGCGGCGGGAAAATCAGTTTACAGGACGCCTACGCCACGGTGGAGAACAACGAACTCTTCCTGTTCAACATGCACATCAGTCCGTTCGACAAAGGCAATATCCATAACCACGATCCGCTTCGAATACGGAAACTGCTCGCAAGAAAAAAGGAAATCAGCAAACTGGCCCAGAAAATCAACGAAAAGGGCCTCACCCTGATTCCGCTGCAGGTGTATTTCTCCGGACGCCACCTGAAGATTGAACTCGGCGTGTGCAAAGGAAAAAAGACGTACGACAAGCGCCAGGCACTCAAGCAACGTGATATCAAACGAGAAATGGAACGACAATTTTGAGCACAACACCCTTCCCCCCCCTCAATGAGCAGATGGACCTCATCCGCCGCGGCACATCCGAAATATTACCAGAGGATGAGCTCGTCAAAAAGATCGAAGACTCCATCGCGAACAACAGGCCGCTCCGGGTGAAACTGGGCTGCGACCCCAGTCGTCCCGATCTGCATCTGGGCCACTCGGTTGTGCTGCGCAAACTGCGCCAGTTCCAGGATCTCGGCCATACGGCCATTCTTATCGTCGGTGATTTCACCGGCATGATCGGGGATCCGACCGGGAAGAATAAAACCCGACCGTCTCTCACTCTCGATGAGACCCGGAAGAACGGTCAGTCGTACTTTGAGCAGGCCTCGCAAATTCTCGATATCGAACGTGTGGAGATCCGTTATAATTCTGACTGGCTGGCGCCGATGACGTTCGAGGACGTGATCAAGCTCTCCGCCCGCTATACCGTGGCACGCATGCTCGAGCGTGATGAGTTCGAGAAACGCTATCGGAATCAGGAACCGATCAGCGTGCATGAGTTCCTCTATCCCCTCGCTCAGGCCATGGATTCCGTCGCGATCACGTCTGACATCGAGCTGGGCGGTACCGATCAGAAATTCAACCTGCTCGTCGGGCGGGAGATCCAGCGTGAATACGGACAGGTGCCTCAGGTCATCCTTACCATGCCATTGCTCGAGGGTACGGACGGCGTGGAAAAAATGAGCAAGTCGCTCGATAACTATATCGCCTTCAACGATACGCCGGAGAACATGTACGGAAAGACCCTGTCGATTCCGGATCATCTCATCCTCCCGTATTTCAGACTCGTCACAGATGTTCCTGAAGATCGGGTCGCAACTATCGAGGCGGGAATGGCCGGCGGTGACAATCCGCGTGATTTCAAACGTGAGCTCGCGCGCACAGTCGTTGCCTCGTATTACGATGCCGAAGCGGCATCGCAGGCAGAGGCGCACTTCGATCGTGTCATCAAGAATAAGCTGGCACCCGAGGATATCGACGAATTTCTCCTCCCTCCTGGCAGCGATAAGAATCTCCTCGATGTGATTTTCGAAGCGGGACTTGTGAAATCCAAAGGAGAAGGCCGGCGTCTCATGCAGCAGTCCGCCGTCAGCGTCAATGATGAGCGCGTCACCGATCCCACGGCCGCCGTTCCTGACGGTGAGGAAATCGTCGTCAAGGTGGGCAAGCGCCGTTTCGTGAAAATCATTCGCAGCGCTTCCTGAACAACCATGTTACGTTATTACACTTTTTCTATTTGGAGGATGCAGTCTTGTTCGTACCCAAACGGATCTTCTTTACCAAGGGCGTAGGCCGCCACAGGGACTACCTGCAGTCGTTCGAACTTGCGCTGCGGGATGCCGATCTCGAACAGCAGAATCTTGTAACGGTTTCCAGCATCTACCCCCCCAACTGCAAAAGAATCTCAAAAAAGTTGGGCACGGAAATACTGCAGCCAGGCCAAATCGCATTCGTCGTCATGGCGCGTAATGCCACGAATGAGGCCAACCGCCTCATCGCTTCGTCCATCGGCGTGGCCATTCCCGGTGACGGCTCGACCTATGGCTACCTGTCCGAACACCACCCTTTCGGTGAAACGCAGCGCGTCGCAGGCGATTATGCCGAAGACCTCGCCGCAACAATGCTCGCCACGACTCTTGGCGTGGAATTTAATCCTGACACGGCGTGGGATGAGCGCGAGCAGGTCTTCAAGGCCAGCGGAAAGATTTTTAAAACGTTTAATGTCACGCAGTCCGCCGAAGGAAAGCTGAACATGTGGACGACAGTGATTTCCTGCGCGGTCCTTCTCCCTGATTGACGCGCATCACTCCTCCCTTCTCCTCCCTTTTGTGTGCCGTCAGCTCTCGATAAAGCTGACGGCCTCACCCTCATAACGCAGAATCATCGCCCGCAGATGTTCCGGGACCCGATCCGGCTGATCAGTTTTCTCGTTGACATGCACGAAGACATGCTCGCCTTTCGCCGCTGGTGTACCGTCTGCTTTCAGGCACCAGTGCTCGAACCCGATGCTCGAATTCTTCACAAAGGATATGCGCGTCAACACCGTGAGTTCCTCGTCGAAGATCGCAGGCATGAAATAATCGCAGGCATTACGGACCACGAAAAACTTATCGTGTGAGACAAACGATTCCTGGTCGATCGGCATGCCCATGGCACGCAGGTATTCCACCCGCGCTTCCTCGAAGTACAACAGGTACCGGAGATTGTGCACGACATTCTGCCTGTCTACGTGTTCGTAACGCACGCGTATGGGGTAGCGATGTCGAAACTGCTCTGCAGGAACGGTGATCATAGTGACCTGAAACATGTGTGAATGATGTCGATTGCCCGTGTGATGTCATCATCTGACAGGTCGAGATGTGTGACGGCACGCAGGGTGTTTCCCATCCCCATCCCGATGCTGATGCCCGCCTCAGCGAGTATGGACTGCGCATGCTGCGCCGTCATTTCAGACGCAGCGAAATCCAGAAGTACCATGTTGGACTGCACGCGTTCCGTATCGATACTGAATTGTTCTATCGACTTGAGCTCACTCGCGAGCTGCTGCGCTCTCGCGTGATCCTCGGCGAGCAACGGAAGGTGCTGCGCTACGGCATACTGTGCGGCCGCCGCCAGCATGCCCACCTGGCGCATCCCTCCTCCAAATACTTTGCGGTACTTATGGGCTTTCGTGATCAGCTCTCGTGAACCGAGAAGCATGGAACCGACCGGAGCGCCGAGTCCTTTCGAAAAACAGATGGAGATCGAATCGACCGCATCTCCGAATTCTCTGAGAGACGTTGTGCTTGCGACATGTGCGTTCCAGATGCGGGCTCCGTCGAGATGCAGCGGCAAGGATTTCCCGTGACAGAATTGATGAAGCTCCCTGATGCAGTCGATCGGATACAGCGTTCCGCCAAAACGGTTGTGCGTGTTCTCGATGCAGACCAGTGATGTCCGGGGATAATAATATTCCGGCGGACGAATGGCCGCCTCGATATCATCGAGGCGAAACACCCCGAGTTCGCTTTCGACCGTATGCAGCTGTACGGCGGACATCATCGAAGGCGCGGCGGTCTCATAGTTGAATATGTGCGATTCCCGTTCCACGATGACTTCATCGCCGGGTGCGGTCCACGCTTTTATCGCGAGCTGATTGCTCATCACGCCGGTGGGAACAAACAGTCCGGCCTCCATACCGAAGAGATCGCACATCTCTTCTTGAAAGGCGTTCGTCGTCGGGTCTTCCCCATAAATGTCATCACCCAGCGGTGCCGCGCACATTGCGGCTTTCATCTGTTCGGTGGGTTGTGTGACAGTATCACTGCGTAAGTCGATCATTGAGGTCATTTCCTGTAATACCACGAGATAAGTGAGAACAGCAGAATGAAGCCGCTCACGACACCGGCTCCGAGTGGAAACCAGTCGCCATGACGGGTGTAGAACGTCTTTTCAGAAATCAGCGGCAAGTCAGCGATGATTCCGGTACGCGTATAGAGATCCGTCCGTTTCGAGACCCTCCCGTAGGGATCGATGAAACAGCTGATCCCATTGTTGGCGCAGCGTGCCACGGCCCGGCGGTTCTCAACGGCACGCAACACCGTGTACTGCATGAGCTGATACGGACCGGAAGAATTTCCAAACCACCCGTCATTGGTGATGACGGCGAACACATCCGCACCTCGCTCAGCGAATCCGGCCACGAATGACGGGTATAATGTTTCGTAACAGATCATGGCCCAGATATCCGTCGATGCGCGCACACTGCCGAGAGAAAAAACAGTAGTGTCATTACCCACCCCCCAGTTGCTGATGCCGACTCCCCAGTTCAAGGCATCCTGCATGAACGGCAGCGCGTCGAGATATGGGATGCGCTCGCTCAGCGGTGTCAGCTTTGACTTGTGGTAAATCTGCGGGATGCGCTCACCGGGCAGTATGAGCATTGCGGAATTAAAATCATGGTACCGCAGTCGCGAGTCACGAATGCGACGGGCGCTCGATGGCGCGGTCTCAGGATCATCGTAGAAGACCGTGTGAGGAAATCCGGCCAGCAAAGGCACACCAACGCTGTCCACATGTGTCCGCAGCCACGTCCATTCATCAGCATAACTGTGCTGCAGGATGCGAAATGGGATCGCAGTCTCGGGAAGGAGTACCAGATCGGGTTTTCGAACCGCGAGACTATCATACACAGCGATCAGCTGATGCAGCTTCTGCAGCGGTGTGTCACCCTCGGCCCATTTTTGATACGGGTTGACATTGGGCTGGATGATACCGATGCGAACTTCTCCATTCTCTGGAAGTTCCTCGTGCATGACTATTGCCGAGTGCAGTTTCGGGAGCAAGAGAAGTGCGAGTATGCATGCAGCAGTGATCCAGGCCGCCGGCATGCGTAGGTTCCACCTCGCCGCCAGCAGCTGCCGGGTCATGAGGAAAAGGAGTGCGTTGATCAAGGCGATCCAGAATGTCAATCCGAACGCACCGGTCCACGCGATAAACTGGATATTTTCGAGGTCGTATGTCTGCGTGTTGGCCAGGACTAGCCAGGGGAATGAAAGTTCCTGCAGCTGAACCAGCCATTCCCAGGTCGTCCAGAGAAACGGAAACGATGCCGTCGCGGCTATGGGACCCAGACGCTTTCTGACGACATAGTGCAGCAGCATCGGCAATATGAAGAACACCGGGTGGACGAGGTTGACCGCGACACCTGCCGCTTTCAGCCATGGATCCTCACCCCACCATCCGCTGATCCACCATATCGTGCCGCCGTTTCCAATGAGAAAGGTCAGGTAGGACCAGCGGAACACAGCCGCGGCCGAAGGCATGCGCTCCATCAGAAACAATAGCGGGAGCAATGCGACGAACGCCGTGAGCCCGCCCGGAATGGGTGGAAACGCGAAGGCAAACAACAGGCCCGATGCAATCGCGAGCGAAAGTCGTAATCGTCGTTCGCGCGCGGGTGAGTCTGCAGTCAGCAGCGTGGATGGCCGGACAATCCTCTCTGTCATGTTCTCTCGTCGCTCGCTTTCCTTGATTCGCGAAGAATCAGAAATTGTTTGTTTCCGAATTCGTAAAGATAGATGATCGCCAGTGCGATCGCGGATCCCAGGACCGCTCCACCGACGATATCAGAGGGATAGTGCACTCCGACATACACACGCGAAAACGCCACGAGTCCCGCCCATATCAGCAGGTAGGTGCGTGCTTTCGGATAGAAGTGCGCGATCAGCACAGCCATGGCGAAGTTATTCGTCGCATGCGAGGAGGTAAATGATTTTCCGCCGCCACAACCGATGAGCAGTCGTACGCCTTCGAGCACGTGACAGGGTCGCATTCTTCCGACCATGGGCTTGATGACAAAGCTGCTGACCTGATCGGCGACGGTGATGGTCAGGATTAACAGCAGGACAGTCGTGATCCCGCGTTTACGGCCGAACACCATGAGGCCGATCAGGAGGACGGCATATGGGATGTAAAAATTCTTTATCTCGGTGATAAAGGGAAAAAACCAGTCGCCGACGGGGTTGGCGATAGCGTCATTTCCAAAACGGAACAACGCGACATCAATTCCGTAGAGCCATTCTATCATCAGGACTTCTCTCCCGCTTCATCGGAAGGCGAGTCGGCAGGATTCCCGTTTCGACGCGAACGAATCCATTTCACCGCCGCCCAGAGGAGGATCACGACGGCGATGACGATGCTGACAATCTTGCTGTAGGTCGCAAGATAGTCGCCGATTACTCGCCAGTTGTCACCGACCAGATATCCGAGGTAAATCAGAATACTGTTCCACAGAAGCGCGCTGCCCGCTGACAGCAGCGTTGTGACTGTGATGTTCATTTCCGAAACGCCCGTGCAGAAACTGATGACAGCGCGGGTGCCGGCGAGGAAACGGTTTCCCACGACCACCCAGTAGCCGTAGCGTTTGAACCACTTTTGCACCTTGTGTACCAGGTCGAGGGAAATGAAAGGGATGCGTTCTTTTTCGAGAATGCGGTCACCGAACTGGTCTCCCAGCCAGTACATGCTCATGAAGCCGAGTGTGCTTCCCGTGGTGGCGAGTACGACGGTGAGGATGGCGTTCCCCTGTCCGAGAGCTACAAGCGATCCGGCGAAAACGACGATGACATCGCTCGGAAACGGTGGGAACAGGTTTTCGATATACGATATCGCAAACACAGCGACATAAATCCATGCGGGTGACAGCCCGGAAAGCGTTGCGACGAGGTCTTCCATTATTCCAGTCAGCTCCTCTTCGTCAGCAATACCATTGCATGCGCGTCAACGCCTTCTCCCCTGCCGACGAAGCCCATCGCTTCCCCTGTCGTGGCTTTCAGCGACACCTGTCCGGAATCGAGCTCCAATGCAGCGGCGATCGTGCTGCGCATGGCATCACGGTATGGAAGGACTTTCGGTCGTTCGAGCACGAGTGTGGCGTCGAGATTGGCAATTTCATATCCGCGCTCGCGAACCATGGCATGACAGCGCGCAAGCAAATCGAGGCTCGAGACGCCTCGCCAGGCAGGATCGGTATCCGGAAAATGTTCACCGATGTCTCCAAGTGCGAGAGCGCCCAGCAGCGCGTCGCTGATTGCGTGCAGCAGCACGTCACCGTCTGAATGCGCTACCGTGCCGAAATTGGATGGAATGGAGACGCCCCCGATGATGAGTGATTCACCTTCGGCGAGACGGTGGATATCATAGCCGTAGCCAATACGAAAAGGTGCGGTGCTCACAGGTGAATCTCGAAGCTGTGGTACATCTGCTCGTGCTCGATCCAATCGATGCGTAGATTTCGAACATGTGCCGAACGCGGACCGACACGTAATTCCTTGATGAAGTCGCCAAGCATGCCTTCTTCACCCTGTGCGACGATCTCGACATCTCCTGAAGAGGTGTTTCGCACAAAACCGTTGACTCCGAGGAGACGGGCGCGTTGCAGCGTGAAGTAGCGAAAACCGACGCCCTGGACCAAACCTGATATTCTGCACTGCAACGTTTTCATGACGATCACGGAAACATAAGGATTTTTCGCGAAAAGCGTTGCGGCGCTCCTTTTCCCCGACATCGAATCGCCGTGACCCTGCATGGAACAAGGGGTACGACAGCGGAGTTTCAGAACTCGGTCGCAGTATCTATCTTTCTCCTTTCTCGTAAAGAAACAGGATTTCATGAGACGTCGAACATTTCTCCAGACAACAGCCGCGGCAGGAACGGCAGCACTGCTGCTTCCGGGACCGACACGGGGGCGCACGAGCACGACCGAGGAACAGGGCGTCGATTCCACCTGGCTCGAAGACGCCGTCAACAGCGCCATCGACCAGGGAGCCGAATACGCGGAAATTCTATTTCGCGAAGACGCCACCGAGACGCTGCAGCTGAGAAAGGACAGGATGTATCAGGCGAGCGATGGTTTTCATTCGGGCATGACAATGCGCGTGTTTCGGAATGGAGCCTGGGGAAGCGCGTCTGTTTCTGAATGGAATCCCGGGAATCCCTCCGCCCTCGCTGCATCCGCACTTCGTTCGTCACGAATTATCGGAGGGATACGCCGGCAGGAACTGGACCTGAGCAATCGTGTATCCGATGGAAAACACGAATGGTCCACCCCGATTAATCGGGATCCTTTCGCCGTCAGTTTTGAAGAAAAACATGATTTTCTGCTCTCACTCACCGAGAAGGCGACAAAAATTCAGCAGATTCCGTTTGCTGTGGCGAATCTCTTTCTCGTCCGTCGCCGGAGTGAATTCATCAACTCCCTCGGTGCCGGGGTGCATCAGACGTTTCACTATACCTACCCGAATTTTGCCGTTACCGCGTTTCACCAGAAAAAACGTCGCATGGATTCCCGTTCAAGCGAACGCGAAGCCCAGGCCGCTGGCTGGGAAGTCACCGGCGAATCCTTCGACAGCGCGCTCGAGACGGCGATGCAGGAAGTGCTTCAATTGCAGACAGCTGAAGCTGTCACAGAGCAGCGCTATGATCTCGTCGTGCATCCAACCCTGCTGTGGGATCTGCTGTTTACGACATTGCTCCCTCACCTCGACCCCTCCCGTTTGCTCGGGTTAGATGGCGCTCGTCCGGGCGACCGCTGGCTCAAACCCGAGGACCTCGGCCATAAACGCATCGGCTCGCCACTGCTCAATCTGCGGACGAATTCATCGCTCGCGCGTGGACTCGCTTCATGCGGCTGGGATGACAGCGGTCGCGCCGCAACTGATGTGCAGCTGCTCCGCGATGGCATTCCTCAGATGATTCCCGCATCCGATACGCTGCCTATTCCGGGTACGATCTCTACAATTCCGTTCTCGCGCAGCGCGCAATGGAATGCTCCTGCCGACGCAGCCATGCCCAATATCGTGATGGACTCGGGTGAGCAGTCGCTTGCAGGGCTCGTCTCTTCGGTCGACACAGGGTTACTGGTGAAAGGACGTGGCACGGTCGTGCTGAATCCCGCCAAGACGCTGTTCCGTGTGCGTCCTCAGATGGCATGGATGATACGCGGAGGCAAGATCGCGGAAGTCGTACGCGGCGTGGAGATAGAGACCAGCGTGGAGCAATTCTGGAACGCATTGGATGTCCTCGGCGGCAGCAATGAAGCGGTAACCTCCGGAGATTTATTCCCGTCACGCGCGCTGCCGATCTGGAGTGTCCCATTCTCCATTTCCGCGCCGCCGGCACTGTTCCGTGATATCCCCATCTACTCGGCGAAGGAGTCGTCATGAACGGTCTCGACCGATCCCGCATTGAAGGTGCACTCGCAGCAGCCGTGCAATATTCCAGCGCGGATGAAGTGTTTGCCGTCCTGAGCAGTACGACCGGTGAAACGACGCGCATTGCCGATGGAATCGTCGCATCTCCGCATGCGGCGACGGAGGCTGGAATGCAGATCACCTTACGTAAGGGAAACCGATATGGAAGCATTCATACGAACGAGCTGCAGCCGGATGGAGTTCGGCGGGCGATGGATATCGCAGTCGCACAGTCCGCGATCATGCCGGAGGTGGAGCAGATCGTACCGTTCCCCTCTTCCATCGAGTTTGTCGAAGCCGCTTCCACTCATGCTTCTTCCAGGACCTCGCTCGATGGCTCCGAGCTTCTAAAGCGCCTCTCCGAGAGAGTGGAGAGCGCCGCCATTCGCCTGACAGGCAGTCTTGCTCTGTCGCACAATACCCTTTCCATAGCATCTTCCAACGGTCTGTTCCTTCATCACCCTTCCTCTTTCGTACATACACAGTTCAGGTTGTATTCGAACGACGGCTGGAGCACGGGTTACTCCGAGCGTTTCGACGATGCGCTTTCCGAGGAAGAGGTGATCGCCTCTCTGGACGGTGCAGTCCAGAAGTGCCGTGCATGGCGTGACCCGGTGGAAATACAGCCGGGTCGTCACACCGTTGTACTTGAGCCCCGCGCTCTGGCTGACATGCTCAAACCCATGATGGAGCAATTCTCGTCTCGCGCAGTCGAGGAAGGACGGAGTTTTCTGCGCAAGCTCGACGGTTCGAATTTTGTCGGCAGCAGGCTGTTCGATGAACAGATCACCCTGCGTTCAGATCCCCGCAACAAAGACTGCGCCTCCCTGCCCTTCACCATGGATGGGACGCCGGTTCCGTCCGCAACGTGGGTGCAGGGTGGTGTGATCGAACAGCTGGTCCTTGACCGCTATGAATCCGCAGCCTCGGGCGGCCTCCCAGTGCCTCCACCGACCAACCTGATTATGGAGGGTGGAGCTTCCACGATGGAGGAACTCGTTTCCTCGATCGATAGAGGACTTCTTGTCACAGGATTTTCAGGTCTGCAGGTCATCGATCCGAGTAACTGCCTGCTGACGGGTTCAACGCGAGATGGACTGTTCCTCATCGAAGAGGGACGCATCAGCAAGGCGGTTCGCAACATCATCCTTCGCGAAACACCCGTCTACCTCATGAAAGAAGTCGAGGCACTTGGCGCCGTCGAGCGAACCTCGACGACGGGAAGCTTTTTCCCCATGCTTCTTCCTGCGATGCGAGTAAAAGATGTGCTGTTCGGCGGTTCAAGCGGAATGATTTGAGCGGTATTTCGTCCGAAGCCCGTACAACTCTGAAAACATCAGTCCCCCAAACATCACGGCGGCTCCGAGTGCTTCGACCAGGGACATGATTTCCCCGAGGACGAAAAATGCGATCAGGGCCGCGAACACCGGTTCCATCGTGAAAATGATCGCCGCCTTCGTGGGTGTCGTCTCACGCTGGTATTTGGATTGCACGAAAATTGCGACCGTCGAAGCGAAAAAACTCAGGTACAGGATAGCTCCGACGGAAGGGAGAGTAAATGCCGTCTTAGCCGGTTCGAAAAACGGCCAGGCCGCAAAGCCGATGACCGCCGTTACGACGAACTGGTAGAACACGATCTCACGGTCAAAGTGCTCCTTGGTGAAGACATCCAGGTAGACGATGTAGAAGGCGAATACAATGGCGCAGAGAAACACCAGCAGGTCGCCGTAATTGAAATTTCCACCGGCCGGCGAGGTGAACATATACAGTCCCACACCAACGATGATCACTCCGATCGTATTTCCGATGGAAGGTCGACGGCGCTCGATGACCAGCTGCAGCAACGGTGTGAATACTACCATGGTGCCTGTCAGAAATCCCGCCTTGGAAGCTGTAGTATGAACAAGGCCCACGGTCTGCAGGGCAAAGCCCAGACCGAGGAGAAAACCCAGCACGAGTCCGGCTCGCAGGGACCGGGGCGATGTTGTTTTGATGTCTTTCCATGTATACATTCCCACCATCAACGCCGCGACGAAGAAGCGGCTGCCCTGCAGCAGCATGGGCGAAAGATCCAGCAATGCGATTTTTGTCACCGAAAAGGTCGAACCCCAGATGAGCGTGATGGCAAGCAGATACCGGTCCGCACGAGGAAACAAAGCTGTCGTTGTTTTACTGTCGTTGCTCATGATGCTGATGTATGCTTCGGCCTGCAGCGACGATAACGACGACCTGCTGCCGGACGAAACGTTTGAAATCCTTTACGGGGACGTATTGTTTTTAGGTGAACTTTATCGTGGTGATTCCACGCTGATTCGTCGAAGCATCGATTCATTGCTGCAGGCGCATGGCACGGATACGACGACGTTTTTCGCGACTGCTGAGACGTATGCACAGGACCGGGAAAAGATGCAGCGTCTTTACAGCAAAACCATCGAGCGTTTTGAAAAGCTTTCGGGCAGTAACGATTCACTGCAGAACACGCGGGACATCGGTACTCATCCTGAAGATTACTGACACCTCTGGTCCTACACTTCCCTCTCAAGTCCGTACTTGTTTATTTTTTTGTACAGATGGCTGCGCTGGATGCCGAGCTCTTCGGCGGTGCGGCTGACATTCCAATCGTATCTCTCCAACTGTCTCCGCAGAAACAGCATCTCGGCCTGATCCTTGAATTCCTGGAAGGTAGCGTCCATGGAAATCGTCGTTTCGAAATCGTCGGGACTGCCCACCACATAGCGTTCAACATCCTCCGGCAATATGCGTTCGGCGACCATGATGGCGAGACGTTCGACGGCATTCCGCAGTTCACGGACATTGCCCGACCAGTTCATGTTTTGAAGCCTGGAGGCTGCATCCTTCGTGATACTGCGCGGGGGAAGCTTGTTCTTCCGGCAGGATTCATGGAGAAAGAATGTGATGAGATCCGGGATATCTTCACGACGTTCACGAAGCGGCGGAACGTGTATCGGGATCACGTTGAGCCGGTGGTACAGATCTTCTCTGAAATTTCCTTCCTGGATTTCCGTGGCGAGTTCCTTGTTCGTCGCCGCAATGACGCGCACGTCCACGCTGACGCGTTTGTTTCCACCCACGCGTTCAAACGCGCCTTCTTCGAGTACGCGCAACACCTTTGCCTGCGCCGGGAGGCTCATGTCGCCGATCTCGTCCAGAAGCAGCGTGCCACCATCCGCCTGTTCAAACTTGCCGATGCGCTGTGAAGTAGCACCGGTGAACGCGCCCTTCTCGTGGCCGAACAGTTCGGATTCGATCAGCTCCTGAGGAATGGCGGCACAGTTGACTTCCACGAGCTCACGATCCGCTCGCGCACTCTGTCTGTGAATAGCCCGCGCGACAAGTTCCTTTCCCGTGCCGTTCTCGCCGGTAATCAGGACGTACGCCTCGGTCGGTGCGACGCGACTGATCGTTTCCCGCAACGACTGCATCAGCCGGGACGTCCCCACCATGGTGTCCTGGCCTTCAATCTCCTCGCGCATGCGGAGGTTTTCCCGCAACAGAGACGTCTGCAGAATCGCATTGCGCAGTGTGATGAGAATCTTTTCGCGGTCGGGCGGTTTCGTCAGAAAATCGAACGCGCCTTTTTTCGTTGCTTCCACGGCAGTTTCTATCGTGCCGTGTCCGGTGAGCAATACTACCGGGATGTGCGGATGGGATGCCTGGAGGCGTTCGAGTGTCTCCATGCCGTCGAGACCGGACATTTTCACATCCAGGAGAATCGCATCGGGACGGATCTCGTCGATCAATTCGATGGCACGGATACCGCTCTCCACGTCCGCGACTTCGTACTCTTCGTACTCGAGTGTCATCCTGAGCATGTCACGAATGCTCTGTTCGTCGTCCACGAGGAGGATTTTCCGTTTGCTGCTGGTACTCATTTCGATGATCCGGATTTGAGTATGTCTGAAGGAAGCACGTTTTCCGCCTTCTGAAGCTGCCTGGCGAAAGCCGTGCCGAGCCTGTTGATCATGATGTCGCGAGGATCACGTGATCCTTCGAGCTTGAACACCGCCTCGCCGAACTCCAGCGCTTCGCCGGCAAAGAGACTCACGAGTTCGCTTCCGGTAGACAGCTGGAGCCAGGCAGACCCGAAGAAATGCGGGAGTTTGTCACGGTCCAGATACGATGGTGAATCGACAAACAGCTTTCCCGGCAGGGCCGCCATACGTTTCTCGAACATTTCCCGGTTTTCTGTCGAAACCGGTACAGTGATTGTCAGCCCTGTCAGCGGAATCTGAGCGGGAAATGTATAATAAGGCAGTGTTGCTATCGCCAGTGCGAACAGGGCCTCGCGTGCATCACCGTCGGCAAGATACACCGCATGCTGATAAATCGCATCCAACCGCCGCAGGTCCTTTTCCCTGTCACGCGGCGAAAGTGCCTGCTGTCGCGAGATCCAGGCGCGCAGGTGGTACGCCGTCCTGAATTCTCGAGGTATGACAAGATCACGCAGAAACAGCCAGACCGTCTCAAGCGTTGTTTCTTCGTCGGCAGCGGCGTTCGTCAGGTATTCGCGCTCCGGGGAATGCTGTTGTCCCTGCAGTTGTGCGGCTGCCAATGTCAGCATGAGCAGCAGGCAGGCGATGCGCACCCACATGGCGCTACGTCTGAATCACGCCGGGATTGAACGGCGCGAATTCCGGATTGTTATCGGCGATGCTGATACAATGTGAGATAACGTCCCTGGTGTGCGCGGGATCTATGATGCCGTCCACCCACAATCGTGATGCAGCGTAATACGGACTCATCTGCGAAGCGTAGCGGTCCTGTATTGTGCGCAGCAGTTCCTGCTGTTCCTCTTCGGTAATTTCCTTGCCTTCCCTCTTCAGCTGCGAGATGCGGATTTCGAGAAGTGTTTTGCTCGCCTGCGCTCCGCCCATGACGGCGATCTGTGCGCTGGGCCAGGAGAAAATGAAGCGCGGATCATATGCTTTTCCGCACATCGCGTAATTTCCCGCACCATAGCTGTTTCCCATGATGAACGTGATTTTGGGGACGATGGAATTTGCGACGGCGTTCACCATCTTGGCCCCATCCTTGATAATGCCCCCGTGTTCGGCTCTGCTTCCGATCATGAAGCCGGTAACGTCCTGCAGAAACACGAGCGGTATTTTCTTCTGATTGCAGTTGAGAATGAACCGTGTCGCTTTGTCCGCACTGTCGCTGTAGATCACGCCACCGATCTGCATTTCGCCTTTTCCATCCTTGACGATACTGCGCTGGTTCGCGACGATTCCCACCGCCCAGCCGTCCACACGCGCGTACGCGCACACGATGGATCTGCCGTAATCGGACTTGTATTCCACAAGCTCGTTGTCATCGACGATGCAGGAGAGGACGTCACGCACATCATAGGGTTTCGCCCGGTCACTCGGGATGATACCGTAGAGGTCTTCCGCGCGCCGCCGCGGCGCAACGGCTTCGATGCGGTTGAAATGGGCACGGTGGGTCGGACCGAGTTTCGATACGAGGTCTCGCACGGTCTGCAGGGCCGTGGCATCATCGGGCATTCGATAGTCGGTGACGCCGGAGAGTTCGCTATGCACCTGTGCTCCGCCCAAAGCTTCGTTGTCGATTTCCTCTCCGATGGCCGCTTTCACCAGATGCGAACCCGCAAGGAAAACAGTTCCGGTTCCCTCGACGATGAGCGCCTCGTCACTCATGATGGGAAGGTAGGCCCCACCTGCGACGCAATAGCCCATGATCGCGGCGATCTGCGGAATACCCAGAGAGGACATGCGCGCATTATTCCGGAAGATCCTTCCAAAATGTTCTTTATCAGGGAAGATCTCATCCTGCATCGGGAGAAAGACCCCGGCGGAATCCACGAGATAAATAATCGGGAGGCGGTTCTCCATGGCGATTTCCTGCGCACGGAGATTTTTCTTGGCCGTGATGGGGAACCATGCCCCTGCCTTTACCGTCGCGTCATTCGCAACGATGACGCAGTCTCGACCGTGGACCTTGCCGATGCCGAAAACGGTTCCTGATGACGGCGCTCCGCCATATTCCTTGTACATATCCCATGCGGTGAAGAGACCGATTTCAAGAAACGGACTCCCTTCATCGAGGAGCGCGTCAATGCGTTCGCGGGCCGTCATCTTGCCGCGGGAATGGTGTTTTGCAATCGCTTTATCGCCACCGCCCTTGCGCACCTGTTCCTCCCGCGCCTGCATAATGCGCAGCAATGTCTTGAGCGCATCTTCATTTACATCGAAACTGGCGCCACCGGGCGTCTTCGCGCTTGTATCCATGGTGTATTATCCTTGTACAACGTAGTGAGGAAAATACATTCTCCACGTTGCGGACACAAATGGGGCTCCGTATCTTGGATACAACGATGTCTTCAGGTTTGGAACAACCGTATGCAGCCCGACTCCCCTCCCTTGCTCGACGTACGAAATCTGACTACGACGTTTGAAACCGACGAAGGGGTTGCCAATGCGGTGGATGATGTGTCGTTCAGTCTGTACAAGGGTGAAACTCTCGGTATTGTCGGGGAGTCCGGCTGTGGCAAGACGGTCACGGCGATGTCCATCATGCGGTTGATTCGCTCGCCCGGCCATATCGCCGGCGGAGAGATCATCCTCAACGGACGCAACCTGCTCGACCTGACAGAGAGAGAGATGCGTTCGGTACGCGGCAACGAGGTCGGAATGGTGTTTCAGGAAGCGATGACTTCTCTGAATCCGGTGTTCACCATCGGTGACCAGCTGACGGAAGTCTCTCTCTACCACCGTGGCAGCAGCTGGTCAGACGCCTACGACTGTTCCGTCGACATGCTGGCGCGTGTCGGCATTTCCGATCCCCACGCGGTCATGACATCCTATCCCCATCAACTATCCGGGGGGATGCGTCAGCGCGCACTCATCGCCATGGGACTGGTGGCAAATCCAGGTCTCCTCATTCTCGATGAGCCCACGACAGCGATCGACGTGACGGTGCAGGCGCAGGTGCTCAACCTCATCAACGATCTGAAAAAAGAATTCGGAATGACCGTCCTGCTTATCACGCATGACCTGGGCGTGGTTGCGGAGGTGTGCGATCGCGTCGCGATCATGTATGCTTCACACATCGTGGAGTGCGGCACGGTGCATAATATTTATCATTCCCCCCGACATCCGTATACATTGGGACTTCTTGCATCCATCCCTTCTTTTCACCTTCCGAAAGAAATACTGACCATCATTCCCGGTCAGGTACCTCGCCCGACCAATTATCCTCCCGGGTGCAATTTTCATTCCCGTTGTAACTTCGCTACGGAATCCTGTGTCATACATGAGCCGACGATGACGGAAATGAGCAGCCAGCATCACATCGCCTGCTGGAACTGGGAAGACGTCACTCCGCCCGCGAGCCTCCATCGCGCCGGTATCGGCGACCGGAACTGTGAATAATATTCCCTTGTTATTGAATCTGATAGCTCTTAACGTCATCTAACTGATTGACTTGTCTCGCTTAAGAGACCCCGTACAAAAAAACAACGCTACTCTCCACGAGGAATCTCTATGATCAGGACGATTCTCACTGTCTTTTCCATTCTCATGCTGACGGCAGGCCTGAACGCCCAGCACACGCACGAGGACGAAGGAATTGCCATCCCTCTCCCCAACCAGCTGAAGCTGGTCACGCAGGCAGATGTGCAGGAAAGCATGTCTCTGAGCAAGGCGCATAACGCCTTCCGCAGCTTTGCTGTCAATAACAGCGACTGGGAGTTCCGCTATGACGCCATGCGGCGCACACCGCATCGCGCATGGGGTTCCGGTATCCGCATTGAAGGATATCCTTCGATCAACCTGCTCAATGCCCCGCAGGCAGGAAAGCAGTTCATCGACACCCATGCTGGCATCTTGAACGTCAATCCCGCCAATCTGCGCCTTCTCTACTCGGAGATCGTGAGCGGAAAGGCCTATCAGAAATACATACAGACCTATAACGGCATCGATGTTCTTGACTCGTATGTCGATCTGCGCATCAGCCGCGACGCCCGCGTATTCATGTTCGGCAGCGATTTTCATCCGCGAATCGACGTAAATACCATACCGGCGGTTTCTCTCGACGCTGCGCGCGAATTCGCGAAAGCGGGACTTCCGTATACGCCGTCGAACGACCATGTCACTGGCGGCACGATGTACGTTCTGCCGCTCCAGTACAGCGATCATATCGATTACCGCCTCGTGTATAATTTCCAGGTCGCAGCGGCCCAGGACGAATTGTGGGACACGTATGTCGATGCGCACTCCGGCAACATCATCTGGCGTCACGACCTGATCACGCATTTTCACGGCGGGAAATCGGGCATCAACGGTGCCGCCAACGTCGTGAACGGTCGCGTGATGATCAAAATCTATCCGGAATCGTACACGGATGAGGAAGTGTCGGTACCACTGAAGAACGCCTATGTCTGGGTTTCCGGCACCATGTACACCACGGATGCCGAGGGACGCTTCACCGCCGATCTGGGCAGTAATACTACCGGACAGCTCGTTACACGCCTCACCGGTCCGTATGCGATCGTACGCCGCGATGACACGACGCGCGTCTCGGGCGGTTCTCCGGCCAATGCCTATCAGACCGTCTCGGTCGCTTCGGGACAAAATCTTGAAGTGGTCTGGGACAATTCGAATTCCATCGCATCCGAGCGCAACACGTTCTATCACATGAATCTCGTGCGAGATTTTTCGCGCGCCCTCGATGCTTCGGCCAACAACAATCGCCTCGATGTTCAGATTCCGGGACTCGTGGAAATCAACAGCCAGTGCAACGCGTTTTTCGACGGTACAGGCGTTAATTTCTTCCAGTCGAGCCTGCAGTGTGGAAACACAGGAGAAATCTCTTCCGTCATCCATCACGAAATGGGGCACGGAATTCACATCTGGCTCACGGCAAAACTGACTGGTCGCGGACCGGTGAACGGAGCGATTAAAGAAGCCGTCGCCGACCTGACCACCAATATGCTTCGCGACGACCCGCGCATCGGTGTTGGTTTCATGAAGGGACAGTCGAACGGTGGTATTATCCGGAACTCGGAAAACACCCTCCGCTACCCTGAAGATGTTGTCAATGAGATTCACGACGACGGTATGATTCTTACTGGTGCGGTGTGGGACGTCCGCAAAGCCATCGGACTTGAGCGCACCAGTCAGTTGTACCACGATGTCATGTACGGAACTCCAGATGGTGTTCAGCTCGGCGTCGCACTGGCGGACTATTTCGTAGAATTTCTCGTCGCGGATGACGATGACGGCGACCTCAGCAACGGGACTCCGAACAGCGAAGCCATCATCACCGCATTCAACGATCACGGTATCCCGGGTTCAGCCATCCAGATCGTGCACGGCGGCATGACCGATCAGAACAGCGTGACGGAGCCGTATGATATCGTCGGTGTCGCAAAAATCGGCGGTGACATCAACATGGACCTCCTGAACATCAATCGTGTTGATATCGTTTACTCCGCAGACAATTGGGCCAGCAGTGAGCGAATTACTGCTTCCTACAACCCTTCGACGCAGTCATTCACGGGCAGCGTTCCGCCTCAGAAGGCTGGAACGATCGTGCATTATTACATCGAAGCCCATGATAACTACGGCACCTCACTTCGGGATCCCATGGGTGCCCCGCAAACCGATTACATTTTCCTGGTCGGCTACAAGAGCGTGTACATGCATGACGGCGCGTCCGAGGACGGCTGGAAGGTCATTTCCGATGCGACCACCGGCGAATGGATCCTCGATGAACCCGTTGGCACGTGGAACACGCAACTCGGGCAGGAAGGCTCCGTCCCCTACGTGCAGCCCAATGAAGATCACACCCCTGGCGCTGCGAACACACAGTGCTGGGTCACCGGCAACGCGGCGCGCGGCGCTGGTCTCGGAACCAACGATGTGGATGATGGCGAGACCTGGCTTGTATCCGGTAAAATTGACATCTCGGGCATGAGCGAACCGGTTCTGCGTTATTTCCGCTGGTTCTCGAACGATGCCGGTGCTACGCCGGGTACGGATTTCTGGACGGTGCAGCTCTCTTCGAACGGAGGAGGCTCTTGGGAGTATCTCGAGCGCACGAAAGCGGCCGACGCATCGTGGAAGCCCCGCGTCTACGTACTTTCGGAGCTTATCGACTTCACCGATGAAATGGTCGTCCAGTTCATCGCGGCCGATAACGGCGAAGGCTCTCTGATCGAAGCAGCTGTGGACGACATCGAAGTGCTCGATATCGATGCCTCGCTTCTGGACGTTGATGATCAGCCGCTTCCGCTGCAGCTCACGCTCGCACAGAACTATCCGAATCCCTTCAATCCCGCGACGACGATTTCCTATTCCCTGCCCCAGGCAGGAGATGTCAGGCTGACCGTCTACAACAGTCTCGGTGATGAGGTTCGCACGCTGGTCAATACCTATCAGAGTGCCGGAACACATGCGCTCGTGTTCGATGCGGATGAACTGGCCTCCGGTCTCTATGTGTACGAACTTCGCGCCGGGGGCAAGCGCCTGACGCGGAAAATGATGCTGCTCGAATAAGCGGTACGCATTTCTTATGCTTTCAAAGGGCGGTTCAACGGACCGCCCTTTGTTTTGCCTCCACCCGGGAAAGTGCGTAGCTTGCAGGATGATGAAAATGCATCACTACCCCTATTCCTATTATACGCTCATCCTCGCCCTCTTGTTCGTTTCCTGTTCCAGCAAGGATGAAGCCGCGAATGAGATTCAACTGTTTTTCCCTCCGGCGCAGTATCCGGAATTCAGCGGTACACGTGCCCATGAATTTATTGTCGAGCAGGTCGCGTTTGGTCCGCGAGTACCGGGTACTCCCTCGCACGACTCCTGCCGAGCATACTTCGTATCGTACTTCGAGGACCTCGGATTCGACGTGGAGCAGCAGCAGTTTTCCCTCCTTGGATATGAGAACAACAGACTTCCTCTGACCAATATCATCGTACACGTCAATCCCTCGGCGCAACGCAGGATTCTCCTGGCTGCACACTGGGACACCCGTCCATGGGCAGATATGGATCCCGATCCCGCGTCGCGGGACCTTCCCATTCCCGGGGCGAATGACGGTGGCAGCGGTGTGGCAGTGCTCATGGAAGCCGCGCGGCATTTTGCCGAGACACCCCCGTCCGTCGGAGTCGACATTGTTCTCTTCGACGGAGAAGATTATGGACGCGACGGGGACGAATCGATGTTCTGCCTGGGTTCAAAGTATTATGCCGCGGCCCACAGCGGACAGCGTCCCCTCTTCGGCATGATTCTCGATCTCGTCGGTGATATCGACGCGGAATTCCCACGCGAACAATTCTCAAGTGCATACGCTCAGGACATTCAAAATCTCGTTTGGTCGGCCGCCGAAAGCTTGGGACTGAACCGTTTCACAAATCGACAGCACGGCGCCGTACTCGATGACCACGTATCCCTCAACAAGGTTGCAGGGATTAAAACCATCGATATCATCGATGCGACTCTTGTCGGTCACGACAAAAGCAGTGAGCGGCGCCAATACTGGCATACATTAAACGACACCCCCGATCAATGCTCTGCAGCAACGCTCGAGGAAGTCGGCAGACTGGTGTTATATATTACATATGGAATCAACGGTGACAGCAAGCAATCCTGAACGAGCAAGTTTCGTCCGCGTGCGTTTCGCACGTTCCGGTCACGACGATGATATTCAAGCCTTTTTTATCGGACAAGATGCACTCGGCTTTCTTGAAGACGAGGATTGGTGGGAAGCCTATTTCTCTGCCACGCTGTGGTCCGAGGTAGAGCGCGGCATGCGTGACATGTTTACGAGGATGGACATCACTACCGAATACGGCGTTGACGAATTCAAGGATGAGAACTGGAACGCGTTATGGGAAAGCAGCATCAAGCCCATACAGGTTTCCGAGAGTATCCTTATTACGCCGTCATGGCATCAACCGCCTGCTGGATACGACGGACTGAAACTCGTCATCGATCCGAAGATGTCTTTCGGCACGGGCTACCACGCCACAACACGGCTGATGCTTCGCCTGCTCGAGCGGTGCATTCGGAAAGACGATCGCATCCTCGATGTCGGCACCGGAACCGGCGTGCTGGCTATTGCCGGGGTCATGCTTGGAGGGAAGCACGCCGATGGCGTTGACATTGATGAGTGGTCTTACGATAACGCCATGGAGAACGCGCTGCGGAACGGCACCGAGACGCAGACACGCTTTTTCCACGGCTCCATGGAACATGCGTCAGGACAGTACGATTGCATACTGTCGAACATCACGAAGCTCGATAACATGGATATGCTGCCCGGCTTTGAAGCCCTGCTCAGTCCCGGCGGGCGTATGATATTGTCAGGGTTCTATTCCACCGACGTCGATGACGTTCGTACGGTTGCCGAACAGCTAGGAATGCGATGTCAAGAGGAAATTCGTGAAGATGAATGGTCGGCAATTCTGATCATTCGGGAGGACGCATGAGAATTGCATCGATTGATATCGGAACGAACACGATGCTCATGCTCATCGCCGATGTGAATGAGGATGGTTCGTTGACCGTGCTCTCAGACCAGCAGGTCGTTGCACGCGTGGGGAAAGGCGTCAACCGCACAGGGGCGATCGACTGGAGCGCATTCACACGCAGCGAACAGTACCTGTCGGAGTACCTCGCTGAATCCAGAAATCAGAACGTCGACATCATACGCTGTACGGGTACCAGCGCACTTCGCGATGCCAAGAACCGTGAAGACTACCTCGAGTACATGCAGCAGAAACTGGGACTGGAGATCGAGATCCTCAGTGGTGAGGATGAAGCGCTGTGGACATACGGTGGTGCGATTTCAGGTTTTCCGAATCGCAACGGAAGTTTCGCCGTCCTTGATATCGGGGGTGGCAGTACCGAAATGACGGTAGGCAAGGGATTTCATATCGATACGCGTATGAGTGTCGACATCGGCTGTGTTCGATTGACGGAGCGTTTCCTCCCACACTCTCCCCCACGCCCTGCGGAATTGGATGAACTGATCAGTCATCTCGAAAGAGAAATTGACGCATATCCTGTTTTCGATCCTGCCACGACGACGTTCGTCGGCGTCGCGGGCACGGTGACCACGCTCGCAGCGCTGGAAATGGGCCTTGAGGAATACGACGGAAAAACGATTTCCGGATTCCGTCTCACCCGTGAAATGATCACGCGACGTTTCGATGAATTCGCCGCTCTCAGCAGCAAGGACATCGAAACCGTGCTGCGCGTCGATCCCGGGCGAGCGGATATCATCCTCGTCGGCATCGCGATACTGAAGGTCCTGACGGAAAAGCGTGATCTCCCGGAACTGATCGTGTCGGAACGCGGGCTCCGTTATGGCATTGCTGTTCGTGAATGGGAAAGCGGGCTCGAGCGATCCAGCATGTCCTGAATGACCTCAATGAGCACTTCGACACCACGGCGGACCTCGTCTTCCGTTGTCTGCGCTCCATAAGACAGGCGTACAGTTGAAATACTGCTCGCATCATCATGCCCAATGGCTTTCATGACATGCGACGGAATCACGCTTCCCGCCGTGCAGGCGGAACCGCTGGAAACAGATAGTCCGGACAGATCACAGCGCGCGGTGATCAGTTCTCCGTCCATGGGATAAGCATCTGCTGGAAACGTAACGCTGCAGATATTGGGAAGTGCGGCATCCCCATCCCCGTTGATGACGATATCAGGGAACGCGTTTCCAAGACGTTCTGTCGTGAACATTTTCAGCTTGTTCCAGCGCTGATGCCGCTCGTCCATCTCCAGCACCGCCAGGCGTGCCGCTTCACCGAGTCCGATGATGCCGATCAGGTTTTCGGTTCCTCCCCTCCTGCCACGTTCCTGAGATCCTCCGACCATCATGGGGTCAACGCTCATCCCCTTCCTGATATACAGCGCGCCGGCGCCCTTTGGACCGTGGATCTTGTGCGCGGATAGAGAAGCGAAATCAACGTGCAGGTCATGGATGGCTATGGGCAGTTTCCCGGCACTCTGCACCATGTCGGAATGGAAGAGGCAGCTGTGCGAATCAGCGATAGCCGCCGCCTGCTGAAGGTCCAGGATCCCACCGGTTTCATTGTTCACATGCATCAGACTCATGCAGCGATGCAATTGCTCATCGCCGGAAAAAGACGCAGCCACATGATCGAGCCTTGGCACGGCAGAGGAATCGACTCCGATGAAATCGACGCGAACCGAACGCTCCTCGAGCTGCTCGAGTGGCTGCATTATCGCGTGGTGCTCCGCCTGAGAGGTAAGAAAATGAACCGGTGCCGTTCCCCCGGCTGCGCCGAGCATCATGTGAATTGCGGCATTGTCGCTTTCCGTCCCACCGCTGGTGAACACCATTTCCGATGCATCCGCTCCCAGAAGTTGAGCGACGTGCTCGCGCGCTTTTTCGACGGCCGCACGGGCACTGCGACCATGTGCGTGGGCACTCGACGGGTTTCCGAATTCGTCGCGCAGCCCGGGCAGCATCGCGTCGAAAACGCGCGGGTCTATGGGAGTAGTTGCGGCATTATCGAGATAGATATTCTTCATGTAGTTTAAGCTCCTTGATCATCTCGCGTGAAAGCGATATCACCTGCAAATACTTCGATCTGTTCGCCCTTCGGGTTTCGGACAACAAGTGCTCCGGAGGGAGCGATATCCACGACTGTGACGCGCTGCTGTGCGCCTTTTTCCAACTCCATCTCCATTTCTTGCCCGAACATTCTCGAATGCCTCTTCCACTCCTCGAGTATGACCGGATTGCCCTCCTCGGTCCATTGCCGGTACAACGAATCGAGTTCCTTCGACAATACCGCCAGGACCTCCTCTGTGGAAACCATGCGACCGGTCTCCAGGAGCAGTGATGTCGGCGGCATTCTGTAATCACCGGTGAAGCTGCGCTGATTCAAGTTGATACCGATGCCGATGACAACCCAGCGACGTATTCCCATCTGTCCTGATTCCACAAGGATACCTGAAATCTTCTTGTCTGCCGACAAGACGTCATTAGGCCATTTCAGGTGAAGATCGATCGGAACAAGCGAAGACAATGCGCGCAGCACGGCGACTCCCGACATGAGTGGGATACCGCCCCAGTCTTCGGGCGGTCGGACGGGCTCAAGAATATAGCTTCCAAGGAAGCTCAGGCCGGTCTCATCCGACCACTGCCTGTCGAGACGACCGCGACCGGCTGTCTGGTGTTCTGCCGTCACGACAGTGCCTTCTCCTGCTCCGTCACGAAGCAGCGCTCTGGCATGGCTGTTCGTCGAATCGACATCCTTGAGGGCGATATGCATATTTCCCAGCATGAATTTCCTCCGGTATACGTAACTTTTAAACTACATCAGGTATGAATCATAGACAAGAAATCATGGGCTGCCGCAGCCATTTGGATGTGATGGTTTTCGAGGATAAAAGCATGCAACCGCTGTTTCCACCTTGATTTTTACGCGGTATTTGAAGTAGTTTCCAAGATGGAAAGGAGATGCGCGTCTGAATTGAATCAAGACGACAATCTTCGAATTTCTCTTCGACAAAGGAATTCCAGCCATATACGATTTACAGCTACACTCAACTTCGAGGTATTCTATGAAAAGAGCTGTTACCGCAATTCTGCCGGCACTGCTGTTTTTGCTGCTTTGCGGGACGACTTCCGTGCAGGCACAGGTGTTTGGCGGTGTGATTTACGTCGGCGACAATTCTGCCGACCTGGTCATGTTCAACCTGACAAACACAAATTTCTCCAAGGTAGAATTCTACCGTGGAGCGAAGCTGCTCGGTACCGTCACTCTGAACGGTAACGACGGGGGATTTATCACCGATTACGGTCTGGTGAAAGGAAATCAATATCAGTATCAGTATCGCGCCTATCGCTCTGCCGGCGGCTTCCAGGACGCAAACCTGCCCGGTGGTGTTTTCCTCGGTGGCGACATGCAGGGTATCCTCCTGCGTCCCGATACAATCAATATGGACACCGACCTCGTTGACACGATCGAAGTATGGCCGGGCGGCCATATGCATTTCGCCGACGGTGCGGATATCTCCTGGATCCTCGGAACCGCAGGCATCATGTCGGCCTTCAAAGTTTTCGGCAGTGATGACGTGACCCAGGAACCGCACGGACAGATGTCTGCATCCGGCGGCCGGATCTATGATCTCAACATTGAATGTTCGGGGAAGTTTGGTCCCTTCAAGGATTTCACGTTTGTGGGTTCCGATATCAACATTTATGGTGACGTCGAATCGCAGCTTGACGGACTGACGCTGGACTGGGTGACCGACAACAACCGCAATGACTACGTGTACATGCGGCATCATGGCAACAATATCGTCGCCAAGAATTGTCACATCACACATGAAGGTCAGATGTGGGGTGTCAAGCAAGCCGACAACATGGATATCGATGAAAACTCGACCATCGTCGTCAGCAATATCACGAACTCCACGGTGAACATGGGTCAGATCACGATCCAGCCGAAGGATGTTCCGACATCGATGGAGAACTGTCACATTATCGACGGAAACGTCACGATCAGCAATAAATCTGTCGTCCGTCACAACACGATGGAGAATCTTGCCACGATCAACATCTCCCCTGTTTCCGGTGGGTTCGACCCGAAGGATGTGAAAGATGTTCATATCAACTACAACCATTTCGTTCGCAAGAACGGACAGATTGGAAACATTTCGAACTTCAGCTTTGAAACCGACAGTATCGACGGATCGTTGAACTACTGGGGACAGTGCGAAGGTCCGAAACCGGGTGAGCGCGCTACGATGGGCAAGGTCATTATCGACCCCTTCCTGCGCGTTGAATATCCGGAAGCCAGCTACTGGATGGATCTCAAACCCTCGAAGACCAAGATCATCGCAAACGATGAAGACAGCATCGTCTTCAACGCACATTTCTATAATGTCCTGACCAGTGTTGACACGGCAGGTGTGGAAATCGATTACCGGGTCGAGATACTCGGTGACACGCTGATGATGGGTACGCTGATCACCGACGCTTTCGGACGCGCATCGCTCGTCATCAAGGTGCCGCCTGAATATTCCTCGACCACTGGTTTCCAGGTGTATTTCACCACCTCGCTGCAGTGCATCGAGAAAGCGTATTTCCTCAGTGTTGAGGAGCAGAGCGGTCCGGATCTTTCCGTGCATGAAGCGGAGATCATCCAGATACTTTCGACCGAAAACAATATCGTGCCCAACAAGCCGTTCGCCGTCCGCGCAACAATTACGACCACCGAATCCATCGGAACGCCCTTCAAGGTCATCGTGGAAGCAAACGGAAACACCTACGATACATTCTATCATTTCGACAACAAGAACATTGGTGTCGAGTATCAGTATGAGAACCCCATGACGGAGATTTCGCTGCCGAGCGGGCAGCCGGTCATCCTCATGTGGCTGCTCGATGAAACCGGTTTCGATCCGGGTACTGTTGAGGTTACGGTCACCGTTGATCCTACGGAGCCCGGAAGCAGCAAGGGCCGCGTTGTTGAGGCCAACGAATTCAATAATTCGAAACCGGTATTCGCGGTTGCCAAGGCATCATCCTTCGGCAATGACGGCACAGCGAATCTCAACGTCTACGTGAAGGGCGCCGGCGGGTATAATGCCGGTATCCCCCAGCTCACTCTCTGGGCTGACAGCACTTCCACCTTCGTTCAGAAGGCCTGGCCGATGAAGCCGGGACAGGCATCCTTCAGTACCGCGGCGCAGATCGGTGACTATGAGTATATCGGCGCGGCAGATACTCTGCTCCAGGATACATGGCAGCCCTACCTGATGAAGGTGTACAAGGAAATTCGTCGTGAAAACCCGGCAGCCGATCGCTACATCATGGCAGTGCCTGGAATGTGGTTCAATACCGTCCTGGACAAGGAAGAGTTCAACCACCGTGCTTCTCAGACTCTGTCATGGAGCGGTATCTGGGACTTCATGGTCGCCAGCACCGGTCATTACAAGCATGCGGCGCATACCCTCGGCCATTCCTTCGGCCTGCGCCGTGGAGACCTCGACAAGGACGACGCTGAGCAGCGTGAACAGTATTTCGACAACTTCATCGGCATCGACGTCATGGACGCGATCGACGTGCAGGCCGGCCGCCGCCTGTGGGGAAACATGAGCAACAAGGTTTCCCGCCGCCAGACGGTGAAATGCTTCATGGGAAGCAGCCAGACATGGATCGGATCGTCGGATTACGACATCTGGATCAGTGGCGTCGAATACAACAAGCTGTTTGGCGCGGTGGAGAGCTTCACCACGAAGAAATCTCAGCTCAGCAAGAAAGGCACTGTCGCCAAGGCCCTCTTCATTGAAGGTAATGTCGACAGCACCAGCCTTTCTTACGACTTCGGTCCCTGGATGCGTCTCGAAAATGCAACCATCTCTCCGATGATGGATGAGACGTATGCCACGCATACCTTCAAGGTGCTCGACGCCGGTGACCAAGAAATCGCGACGTATCTCTATCATCCGACCTTCCGCGCTCTCGGCCTCGATGAGGTCGACGCACTTACCGGTCCGGATCCGATGATGGATAAAGAGCATTTCGCTTTCGTCGTTCCCTGCCCGGATGAAGCGGCCCGTGTCGTCGTCGAACATGACGGCAACATCGTCGCCGAACGCACTATCTCCGCCAATAAGCCGGTCGTGACCATCAACTTCCCGGCAAACGGCGAAGACGTGAAGCAGGAAACGTTCCTCGCACGCTGGAGTGCGTCGGATCCCGACGGTGAGACCAAATTCTGGTACACCGTCTGGCTCAGCACGAATCGCGGCAGCACCTGGGAGATGACGAATTATGAGACACTTGCACAGGAAGACTCAGTATTCGGCGTCAAGGGACGGAGCGGTTACATGCTTCGCGTGGTCGCCAACGATGGCGTAAACACCTCGGATACTGTTGAGGTGTCGTTCAGCATCCTGACATCTGCCGAGCAGATCCCTGCTCCTGCAGCATTCTCTCTCGAGCAGAACTACCCGAATCCGTTCAATCCGAGCACGACGCTCACCTATACCCTCCCGGTATCCGGTGAAGTCTCGCTAACCGTGTACGACGCTCTGGGACGCCAGGTAGCAGCCGTGGTTGAAGGGTACCGCATTGCGGGTACCCATCATGTCGGCTTCGACGCTGCAGATCTTCCCAGCGGCAACTATCTTGCCGTTCTGAAACACGGAGGACGCACAGCGAGTATTCGTATGACACTCGCCCGCTGATCCTTAAGGCTCACTGCAAATGGATAGCCCCCCGGGTAACCGGGGGGCTTTTTTAATCATCGTCTTTGATGAGACCGATGAGAAAATTGATCAATCCCAGGATGTTCACTCCCCCTCCGTAATTGCTGTTCTGGCTCCAGCCGGAAACACCGTTGAACGAACCGAACGCTTGCTCGATGCTCTGGCGCTGATTTCCCCACGAAGGCTTGATGCCTCCTGAGAGCATTTGACGGATGCAGAGATCGATCGGCTGTGCTGTATCCGGCGCGAAACCGTGTCCGGCAATCATTTCCCTCAAGACCATGTCCTTGTACTGCGGATACTCATCGATCAACTGTGACAGCAGTCCGTACGCCTCTTCAGGAGTCCATTCCTTCTTGAGAATGTCTTCCGGTATTGTGAAATGTATTTCATCGGCGGTCGCCGAGATCACCTCGGGCGTGGCAATCTCAGGAAGCTGTTCGATCATCTCCTCTGGTTGCTGCTCGAGCCTGGCGTCCGCGGGAGGAGGCACGCGGGATGGCGAAGATTCTGTGAGACTCCATTCTGTCGATGCCACGGGAACCTGTTTTTCGCTTGTAAAAAGTCGCACATCCATTTCAGGCGTATTGCTGGTTGGATCCAGCAGCGTGATGAAAAGCGCTGCTGTGAGGACGCAGGCATGCAGTAGGAGGCTGATAACCCATGATAACCGGGAATACCGCCGTTGTACCTGTACGGGCGCTTCTGCGCGCCTTTCTGCCGCCTCGTCACCCATTCTTGCTGTTATCCTGTTCCAAATATGCGATCACCCGCGTCGCCCAGGCCAGGCACGATATATCCCTTGTCGTTGAGTCCCCTGTCAAGTGCGGCAGTATGGATATGAATACCTTCGAATTCCCGCTCGACAGCTGCGACACCTTCAGGAGCACTGACAAGCGAGATCAGCCGCACATCGCTCGCCCCACGTTCATTGAGAATCCGTATCGCTGCAACAGCACTGCCGCCCGTTGCGAGCATGGGATCAAGCACGAACACGGCTGCACGCTCGAGCTCGTCGGGGTATTTTCCGTAATACTCCACTGGTTCGAGTGTTTCCTCATCACGGTAGAGTCCGACGTGTCCCACTCTCGCTTTCGGCAGGATTTCGAGAAACGCATCGACCATCCCGAGACCTGCGCGTAAAACGGGGACGAGAATGACCGGTACTGCCAGGACCTTGGATTTCGTCGTCTCCAGCGGTGTCTCCACCGATGCATTCTGAAGCGGAAGGTGAGCACTTGCCTCATAGGCAAGGAGCTGCGACACTCGTCGAAGGGAGGCGCGAAACTGCGTCGCATCCGCGTCCCTGTTCCGGAGGAAACCGACTTCCTGCCGTATGAGTGGATGTGTGGAGAGATGCAGCATGAGAGGTTCCCGCAGTTGTTTGAAGATACAGGGAACATACGAGTTCATACATCGCATGACAATAATGGACCACGATATACACCTTTTTCGTCTGCAAGAATTGTACTAGATTAGCCGCATGGCTCAGGATAACATGGTTGTTCCTCTCGACGAAATGATTGCCGAAAAGCGGCGTGTTGCCATCACTTCGGTAATCGCAGCCATATGCCTCACCGGCATGAAGCTCGGCGTCGGGTTGTGGACCGGTTCCCTCGGTATTCTCTCGGAAGCACTGCATAGCGGACTCGACCTCCTGGCCGCGACGATCACGTATTTTGCCGTCCGGGTCGCTGACCGCCCACCGGATGACGATCATCAGTACGGCCATGGAAAGATTGAAAACCTCAGCGCGTTGTTTGAGACCCTCCTACTTCTCGTCACCTGCATCTGGATACTCTACGAAGCATGGGATCGACTGACCGGCGAAACCGTGCACATCGAAGTATATTTCTGGGCCTTCGCAGTAATCATCATTTCCATCGTCGTCGATTTCTCGCGCTCGCGAGCCCTGATGCGCATCGCGCGGAAGTATAACAGCCAGGCGCTGGAGGCCGATGCCCTCCACTTCCGAACCGATATCTACAGCTCTGCCGTCGTACTCGTCGGACTCATTTCCGTGATGGTCGGTTTTCCGGAAGCCGATGCGATAGCCGCGGCAATGGTCGCCGTGATCGTCATCTGGATTGGAGTTCGTCTCGGCAGGCAAACCATCGACGGCTTGCTCGACAGGGTGCCTGAGGGCGTCCAGAGTTCGCTCGAAGAAGTGGTACAGGAGACCGACGGGGTCGAAAGCCTGCGGAGTCTTCGCATTCGGCCCTCCGGCGGTGCCATGTTCATCAACCTCGTCATCGGCATCCAGCGTACCACATTCTTTGACAGGGCGCATGCCATCGTTGATGATGTGGAAGATTCGGTGCGCAGCGCCTTTCCACGATCTGATGTGCTGGTCCATGCGGAACCCGTGATCGGCGTTCGCGAAACGCTTTCAGATAAGGTGGAGTGGCTGGTTCGCCAATCCGCGCTTACCGCGCACAACATCCAGATACTCTGGGTCGATGACCATTTCCTCGTTGATTTCGATATCGAGTTTCCACAGGGACGCACGTTTGTCGAGGCGCATGATCTGGCCACGGAGGTCGAACAGCGCATCAGAGACAATATCCCGGCAGTATCGAAAGTGCATATCCATCTCGAACAGGAGCGGGCGTCCGCCC
Source organism: Ignavibacteria bacterium (assembly GCA_002869275.1). GTDB lineage: Bacteria > Bacteroidota > Ignavibacteria > SZUA-365 > SZUA-365 > BM516. The sequence continues at coordinate 77,875 of PKTF01000405.1, forward strand.
TTTCCGGTGCGGATGTCAGCGCGCGTGAAAACCTTCTGCTGCAAGCTCTCCGTGAATCCATTCTGGCGGAAGCCGGCGTGAAAGGGGTCCGCGAACTCTCCTGTTACGACACGGAGGATGGAATACGGATGTCCCTGACCGTGCAGCTTGACCGCGAACTCGGACTCGGCGACATGCACGAGCGCGTCGACCATCTGGAACTGCTGATCAAGGCCAGGGATGAACGCATCGGGAAGGTGTTCATCCATGCCGAACCACTGTAGGGTTGCATGTGAAGCGCTCCTGCCATTGCTGACAGGAGCGCTCGTTATAGAAACTGGATGAATACAGATGCCAGGGCTGTATCAGAGGTCGAATTTGATTCCCTGGGCAAGTGGCAGCGTGCTTCCGTAGTTCACGGTGTTTGTCTGCCGACGCATATACGCTTTCCACGCATCCGATCCTGACTCACGTCCACCGCCGGTTTCCTTCTCACCACCGAAGGCACCGCCGATCTCCGCGCCTGAAGTACCAATGTTGACATTGGCGATACCGCAGTCGGAACCGCGGTGCGATAAGAATGCTTCAGCTTCCTGCAGGTTGTCGGTGAATACTGCCGACGAGAGTCCCTGCACAACATTATTCTGAATAGCGATGGCATCGTGCACATCACCACTGTACTTGATGAGGTACAGGATGGGGGCAAATGTTTCTTCCTGAACGATCTCATAGCTGTTTTCGGCTTCCATGATGGCCGGCCGGACGTAGCAGCCCGACTCGTAACCTTCGCCTTCGAGCACTTCACCGCCATAGATCAGTTTCCCGCCTTCCTTCTGTGCCATTTCTATGGCTTTCGAGAACATGTTGACCGCTGCTTTGTCGATGAGCGGACCAACGTGATTGTTTTCATCGAGCGGCGTTCCGATGCGGAGTGAACCATAAGCTTTCACCATCGAATCACGCACCTGGTCGTAAATCGATTCGTGAATGATGAGGCGGCGTGTGGTTGTGCAACGCTGCCCGGCAGTTCCAACAGCGCCGAACACTGCCGCCGGAACAGCCATTTTCAGGTTCGCATCGGGGGTAAGGATAATCGCGTTGTTGCCACCCAGTTCGAGAATTGCGCGGCCAAAGCGCTTTGCGACGACTTCGTTCGCATGACGCCCGACATTGGTTGATCCCGTGACGGAAACGAGCGGGATGCGCTTGTCGTTGAGCATCTTCTCGCCGATCGTTGATCCTTTTCCGATCACGAGCGAAAACAGGCCCTCGGGAAGTTCATTGTCCTTCAGCACTTCGGCGACGATGTTCTGACAGGCGATGGCCGTCAGGGGCACTTTCGAAGAGGGCTTCCAGATGTTCACATCTCCGCAGACCGCGGCGATCATCGCGTTCCATGACCACACGGCAACAGGGAAATTGAATGCGGAAATGGTGAGCACGGTTCCAAGCGGATGATACTGATCGTACATCCGATGCTCGGGCCGCTCGGAATGCATGGTGAATCCGTAGAGCTGTCGCGACAACCCGACGGCGAAGTCACAGATATCAATCATTTCCTGGACTTCACCAAGACCCTCCTGCAAGGATTTCCCCATCTCAAACGAGACGAGTGCTCCGAGTGGATCCTTGTACTCACGCAGACGCAAACCGACCTGCCGCACTATTTCTCCTCGCTGTGGTGCGGGGACGGTACGCCAGTGCAGAAATGCCTCCTGCGCCTTGTCCATTACGGCCTCGTAGTCGGACTCAGTTGCCTGATGAACATTCGCGATGAATTCTCCGGTCGCTGGAGAATAAATTTTCAGGATATCGCCCTCGGTGGACTTGAACCATTCCCGTCCGCTGGAGGCGCCATAATTCGTTTCATGAATACCCAGAGCTTTCAGAAACTCCATGTTACCCTCGTACTGATGATGTTGGTGTAGGTGGATGATTATGTATGGAATTCAAGATGTCTCGCAGGGTGATCGCTCGCATTTTATCTTCGATTTCAACCTGGATTTCCGAGAATAGTGAGAGAAAATACCCGTTTACCGACGAAGGAAGATTGTCATTGCCGGTTCCTCTCCGATTAACATCGAGATGAAACGCTTTTTTCGTCTCGACGGCACAGTAGATTTCCTGGAGATGGATCTCCTCGGGAGTTTTCGCCAGTCTGAATCCCCCGCTCAATCCGCGTTCTGAATTGACGATTCCCGCGCGAGCAAGCATGGAGAGAATATTGCGGAGTCTTGAGGCATTGATCCCTGTCGCCTGTGAGATAACATCACTGTTCTGGGACTCTGAGGAGGTGCCTGCGAGGTGGGATAATGCCTGAACGGCGGTGGCGAGCTTTGTCGAAGCGGACATGACATACCGAATTGTTACCAACCCGGTAACAATTTACAAGGAAGTTATTTCACGTCCAAGGGTCGGTCGGTGAGTACGTATTGAAACGTGGTCACGGCGTCTTAAATGACGCCTGCCAGCAGCTCTTCCATGGTGCGCAGGAGCACTGCATGATCGACAGGTTTCGAAAAATAGCGGTTGCAACCCGCCGCCAGACAGCGGTCGCGATCTGATGCGAATGCGTGCGCTGTGACGGCGATGACGGGGATCTTGCTGTAGCGTGGGATTTTCCTGATATCCGAGACGAAATCGAGTCCGGACTCCTCTCCACCGAGTGAGACATCCGCAATCACGATCTGAACATCCCTGTTCATGACGATCTCGTTTGCATCCCCTACTCCTTCAGCAGTATAGACATTGTAATGCTTTCGGAGGGTGATTTTCATGAACTGCCGGGTATCAGCGTCGTCTTCAATGACGAGGAGGTTCGGGAGCTTGCGTCCGTCATCGGGCTGCGGAAGCGGCTGGGTGATTTTTTCCTTGCGGACAAACTTCGATACCTGGGGAACATTCTCTTTCGAAACGATGAGCTGTTCTGGGAGCGTGATGGTAAAGATCGATCCTACGCCCCTTGCGCTTTTAACGATGATCCTTCCACCGACCTGCTCGAGATAGCGGCGGACGAGCGCCAGACCGAGTCCCACGCCCTCGAAGGCGTGTCCTGGAACGTCGTTCGCAGGTGTGGTGATCTGAAACATCTTGGACTGGTAATCCTCTGAAATTCCTACACCAGTATCCTCGATATCGATTGAGATCTCGCCTGTATCTCTAATGTAGAGACGGACTTCCACGTATCCTTTTCGAGTAAATTTAACGGCGTTTTCGAGCAGGCTCTGCAGCGATTTAGCCAGGAAACCTTCATCAGCGCGGATGCGGACGTCTCCGAGCTGGTTATCAAATGCAAGTGAAAGATTTTTCTTTTCAGCGAGAGATTTGATCTCGAGGATTTGGTCCTCAATGACCTTGCGCAGTGAAATTTCCACATTCTGGAATTCTATATTCCCGGTCTGGAGACGCGAGATATCCAGAATCAGGTCGATGGACTTGGTCAGTCGATCCGCGGACTCGAATACGAAGCCAAAGTATTTATCCTGTTCCTCGTTCAACCCTGCTTTCAGTTCCGATGAAATATGGTTGAGATAACCGATCATGATATACAGCGGCGTCCGAATACCGTGGGAGATGTTGGCGATGAACGCGTCCTTGAGCTTGTCAGCCGCTTCCACGCTTTCCTTCGCCGCGATGAGTGACTGCTCGATTTTCTTTCTTTCACTGATATCGCTCTTGATCGCGATGTACTGGCTGATACCCCCCAGCTGATCGCGAACGGGAGTTACGGTTTGCTCTTCGTAATAGGTGCTTCCGTTCTTCTTGCGACGCACGAGTTCGCCATGCCAGACTTTGCCTGCCGTGATCGTATCCCACATCAACTTCTGCACGTTGTTGTCTTCCGGATCGACATCAAACTGCCTGATATCCCTTCCGTAAACTTCGTCGAAGGAATAACCCGTGAGTTCGGTGTAGGAAGGATTGACCCAGATGATCTTCCCTTCGTTATCGAGAATGACTATGGCGTTTGCCGCGGCCTCGAGAGCGGCACTCTGCAAAGTGAGCTGCGATTGTGCTTCATTCCTCTCGGTGATATCGCGGACGATTGTTACGGTCTGGTCAACACCACAGGGAGCGATGCGAGCCTCAAAGTACCGTGTCATATCGATAAACGGTATCGAGTACTCCTGCACCTGTACCTCCCCTCGTGCAAGAGCTGTATCGAAATGTGGCTCGAATCTCGCCATGAGGCTCCACGCGTACTGCTCACGGGTCATATCGGTTTTGAGGTCGCCGGGCGGAATGAGAAGGACTGGATCAGGTGAGTAAATCCCCTTCCCGTCTCGCAGCAGCATCAGATCAGGTAATGCGCTGAGGACCGCTCTCTGTCGTGATTCACTCTCACGAAGGGCATCTTCGATGCGCCGACGCTCGTTGATCTCTTCATTCAATTCTTTCGTACGATCAGAGACGCGCTGTTCGAGCGTAGAATTCGCGTTCTCGAGTTCATCATAGGCGTTCTTGAGATTCCCAACCATCTGGTTAAATGAGAATGCCAGATGCCCCACCTCATCCTGTGAAGAGACGTTGGCCCGTGTGACATAATCCCCGCTCGCGATCTGCTCCACGGTTTCCACCATGTTGCGGAGCGGATTCGTGATCACGGTTGAAACCGCGATGACGGTGACGACCCCGATAAGAAAAATGATCAGACTGATGATGGCGATGGACGTCTGGATGTCCTCCATTTGTGCAAGGACCTCTTTCGTAGACAGTCCGATATAGACCGTACCAATTATTTCATCCCCCGAAATGATATGCGCATACGCTTTACAGATGCCCGGATCAGCGCCCAGCGGATCGTCTGTCGAACGATAGTCAACCTTCTCTGCGGTTGGCCTGTTGATTGCCTCGACGACATTTTCCTGGGTATCGAGGATGACCACATAGAGAAGAAGGTCGTCATCGTCCGCATGATCCAGCGCCTGGTGGCGTGCGTCGTCATCCTGGATCGACCCATGCTGTCCGACCCACTGTGCGGTGGTCCGCGCAAGGGTTTTCGTCTGCCGTATCAGGCCCTCATTCGCTTGATCTCTTTGCCGCGCGGGGAAAAAGATGAAAATGAAGATGGATACAGTCCAGAACAGTAACGAAATCACTGCAGTGAGTTTCGCTCTGATGGAGAGGTTAGCGAACAACTTCATACAACGCCCTTACCAGTCGTTACCTTGATCACAAACCGCGCCTTCTCTATGGCCGAATGAACTATACGTATCAGTCGTCGGACTGCGCCTTTGCCTGTTCGATTTGCTGAAGAAGATTTACGCGCAGTCGCTCAAGACGCGCTGATTCATTCGCAAGCGCCGCCTGGCCTGATTGAATTTCCTTGATCTTCTTTGCAACCCTCTTTTCCACCGACGGAACAATGTCCGCCCGTAAGATAATGATAAGTTCCTTCTTGTCGACCTGCTGTTCCTCGTAACCGAAGAGATAGCGCAGCCCAAACACCCACCATGGCAGGTCTTTCAGGAAAGGCACACCGCGTCGGACATTCTTGTAATCATTCGACACAAGTCCGCCTACCACCGTCTCTTCTCCGTCAATGAGGATCACGGAGGTGTTTGCCAGCGTTTTATTGATAACGGTGGTGACCGGATCGGGCTGCACAGTGCTGCGCTCGGCGGCGATGACGAGATTGACGAATTCAACCGAATCGACCTCCAACACGGTTGGAGTTACCTCGATGATCGTACCCGCGCTGTAGAACTTCTGCGTGGTATTACCAGCGAAATCTTTCATATTAACGGAGAAATCCTGACCGACCTGGATGCGCCCGGTTTCACCGGAACGTACCGAGATATTCGGACTGGAAATCAGTTCACCAAGGTTTTCCGACTGCAGCGCTTTGAGAGCCGCGAGTACTTCAACGGTCCCGTTTCCATAGGCGAGCGTTGAAATGGATCCCAGCTCGATTTCGGTCTGCCCCCCTGATCCGTCATCATCCTGAACGAAAGAGGTGGTACCGGTTGAAGATGCCAACTGGCTGAACTCCACGCTGGGAGTCGCGTTTGTCAGGAACCAGTCGAGACCGAGGCGTTCGAGTTCCGTCCGATTTGCCTCAAAAAACACGGCGGAAATCTGCACTTCACGGGTCTGAATGGCATCCTTCGCCTTCACCGCCGATGTGTCCGTGCCCCTGCCTCTGGAAGCCTGCAGCTCAAAAACCTTGATATAGTCTTCCGTTGCCTCATACCAGTGACTGGCCGCACGAAGAACGAGTTCGAACGCGTCCTGCCAGTGCATATGCGTAATGTTGATGCCGATCTTCTTGTTGTTTTTTCCGTCATAGATGATCGGGATGCTTCGGAAGCGCTTGCTGGCGTTGTTGAAAATATCAATGGCCTGAGTGAAGGTCGCCGTACCGTCAATCGAGATCAGCTCCTCGGGAGAGGTGTACTCACGGACGGGCAGCCTGTCCTGTGCCTGCAGTGTACTGCTCAGCAGCAGGAACACGCCGGTCAGAATTATGAATGCATATCGATGTTTCATGAGTGTCACCTTAGTTATTCCTTTTCTTACCGAGATACTGACTTTCGAGACGAAGCGTCAGAATATAACGCTCAATGATACCCCCCTTGTTCAGGAGGAAGAGGACCTGCCTGCGTTCAGGCATGATTTTCGATACGTAGCCGAGATACACTTCATCTCCCTCGCTCAGCATGAGGAGCTGGCTTTTCTGATCACTGATAAACGCCCGACCCTTCATGATGGCCAGCAATGTGGACTGCTCGACGTTCGGAAGGTCAAAGGTGTTTGGTGGCACCTCAGGCGTCACCAGTGAGCGGAACGGATCGTGCGTGATCGCTTCGAAATTGGTTGTTTGCAGAGAGACGGTCTCCAGTGTGTCTTCGAACGCTTTCTGATTCGAGAAATACGCGAGGAGGTCGATATCAAACTGTACGGTATGCGTGATCCGTCCGTGCTCATCATCCACCATATGCACTTCGCGAACATCGAAATTCGTGAGTTTCATCAGACGCGGACCAAACTCGAGATACTGTATCAGCCGAATGAAGCTCTCAAACGAGCCCTGCCCCGCGAGATGGTAGCGGGTATATCCGCATCCATTCTGCTGGACCTGTTCCTCTGTGAACACATTGAGATCCAATTCCGGACTCATGCTGAGAATACTGTTCAGATAGATATTGGAATTGCTCGATAGCTCTTCCGCAGGAAGCGTTTTCGGGCGTCTTCTCCAGGCGGCATTCAGTACTTCGACACGTTCCTGTACACCGACCAGCTTGTCAAACAGATCATCGGCATCACCGAGCTGTTCCCGCACCTTTGCACGTTCGGCTTCCAGGTCCTCGATTTTCGGTTCCTGGTAGAAGTAAATATATCCGGCTCCCGCACCACCGACGAGGATGAGGAGTACGACCAGAATAATGCTATTTCGTATGGCATATGGCATGGATCAGTCCTCGTTTGGTCCAACGGTTTCCGAGGGCGGTTCTTCAGGCGGAGGAGCAGAAGGGTCCATGGATGGGGCTCCTTCGCCCGGCGGAGCGGCAGCAGAAACCGTCGTTCCACCCCTGGTGGTCTGTTGCGGAGTCGCCACGGAAAGATCGCCTAGCGCGGTGCGAACGGAATCATGCCATCTGGCAGCCTTCGAGTTGCTGTACGGTGGCAGGGAATCCGGGAAGAGTTGAATGTCATATCGGAACACGCGATTCTCACCGATTTCCTGGACGGTGATTTCGCGGAGTACCGAGCGTCCCATATCCGTGGAGAATGTCGGGATGCCCGTCCTCTGCAGCGCATATCCGATGATTGCGAGCCCTCCGTCCTTATCCATCTTCATTTCACTGACCCAGACATTCCCCAGTTTTGCCGTGCCGAGCGAAAGCGTATCGATCGTCTCTGTCCACAGCTCGGAATTCACGAGCAGGGTATCAAGTGTCGTGGTGGCCGTGCGGATGGCGGTGCTCCGGCTCTCGAGCTCGTTGATCTGGTTGATGATGCGCTTCTGTTCTTCCATCTGTCTTTTGTCAAATGCCAGAGCAGACGAAAGCGTGTTGATGTCGGCCTGCTTCTGCAGTCCGATGACTGTCAGTGCCGTCACTGCGAAAAACAGCAGGAACAGAAGAATAATACCGTGCCAGGCGAGTTTGAAGCGCTTCTGCTCTTCCCTGACCTTTGCCGGCAACACGTCGAGGCGGTAAAAATGCTCGTTCTTCGGCTGAAGATCCTGCCACGCCAGCGCGATCGGGATCAGATAGCTGTTCATGTCCCGCAGAATATCCTTGTCCTCGGAATGTCCCACCCTGAGTCGTTTCAGTGAATGGAAGATCACTTCCGGATTATTCTCAAGGATTTCTTCCTTCAGTCCGATCTCCTCAGCCTTACCGCTGAGAACCACTTTGTCGGGATTCAGGAAGCCCGCGCCCTCTGCTGTAAGCTCGATGCGGTTGTAGAGCGTAGAGACGAGATGCGCATCATGGGCGCCCTGCTGGATGGCAGGAGCGATATACTCGATATCATGGCCTTTGAGCACGAAAAAGTGTGTCACGTCATCGTCAACGTGGATGACATGGACAATTTCATCAGCGTCGGCACGGAAATGGACGCGCACCATGTTGATGAGTGCGACTTCGTTGCTGATGACCGAATTGATGCGCGGCGGACGACGGTCACTGCCCTGCGGGGTGGTGCAGATGCCGATCAGCGGCGATTCCTCGACATTGGCGATGGCGAGGACCTGCTTATCACCGGCTTTCGTGAACGAGATTGCCCGCTTCGGCAGTTCGAGATTCAGCGACTTGCTGACGTCCTCGATAACCTTCGCACGAATCTTGGCGGGTGTGTCCTTTTTATCGACGGGAAACAGGAAGGTTCGCACATATGGGACTTCGAGACCCAGGGAGAACGACGCGCGCGGAAGATAATGCGTTGCGATGAACTCCCTGATGGTACTGAGATCCATGTTCTCATTACCGTCATCTTCGCTTTCCGCACCTGTCGGCTCATCGAAAGGATTGTCCGTCTTCTGCGCTTCATCATCGACCGAGGAAGCAAACTGCTTGATCGGGAGAGGCATGGACGCAAGGTCCATGATATTGAGCTTGGTCCCGATGCGTCCAAGGACGGCAAGGCGCAGCATCATTCCTTCGATGGAAAGGCCGATGCAGATTTGTTGTGGTCGTACCGTTGTGCTCATAGGCTATCGCACCAGGGGGACATCAATTGACCTTCTTGTTGATCAACTGCCTGATACGCTTCTTGTTATTGGCATAGTTTATTGCTTCATCAATACTGATGACACTGCTGCGATAGAGACGATACAGATCCTGTTCCATCGTCGTCATCCCGAGCGCACTGCCTTCTGTGATCATCTGATAAATCTCACCGGTGTTGCCGTTTTTGATCGCCGCGCGCACCGATGGTGTAACGATGAGAACTTCCTTGGCCAGTGTGCGTTTTTTATCCAGCGTGGGAACTAGTTTTTGCGAGACGACAAGTTTCAGCACATCTGCCAGCCTGTTGCGGACACGTTCCTGTTCCTCAGGCGGAACCTCACCGACGATACGGTCGAGGCTTTCCACTGCCGAAGATGTATGCAGGGTGGAAAAGACCTTGTGACCTGAATCCGTGATCTCCAGGGCCGACATGATGGTCTCTGGATCACGCATCTCACCGATGATCACGATATCGGGATCCTGACGCAGGGCCTGCACCGTACCATCCTTGAACGATAGGACGTCCCTCCCTACCTCACGATGTCGGACAACCGACCGGTTGGGAGAATGCACGTACTCGATTGGAGCGCCAATGATGATGATATGCGCATCGACGGAGTTGTTATTCGCATCGATGATTGCATCCAGCGTTGTACTTTTACCAGAACCCGTGATCCCGGTGACAAGGATCAATCCTTCCTTGGTGTGCTTGAGATTGACAATGTTCGTGATATTCGGGTGGAAATTGTAGTTCGCATACGGTCTGATATTCGCCGTGATCGCGCGCATATTCATTCCCACCGCATCGAGATCGAAATAGGCAGTACCACGGTATCGGAACCGTTCTCCATTCTCTTCGACATGGTAGGAAAAATCGAGACTGCGGCGTTCAAGAAGCGTGGTACGCTGCTTCGGCATGACCAGGGACTGTATCAGCACGTCACAATACGGTGACGGAAGCGGCGGGAGGTCTTTCTGCGGCATTTTGCTGCCATGCACACGGAACCAGATCTCGCCGCGGGTGCCGAAACTTCCGACATCAATATCAGAGGCATCGAGTTCGCGCATGCGCTTCAAAATATGCTCATAGAACATCCTCAGGACCTGGATTGCCTTGTCGTCAAGTGCTTCCAGTTTCTTCGAGATGTATTCCTGTTTTTCCGTACCGAAGTAATGGGACGGCATTTCCTTGACCACGAACTCCATCACCTTCATGGCGTTGGAAACTACGCGATCGGGAAGGACGGGCGCAGATTGCTACTTGGCAGGCCTTTCTGGCCGTGCGGCGGAGGATCGTGCGGTAGCTGTGACGGGATCCTGACTCATGATGCTGTTTTCGGGTTGTTCACAGATTCAATTACAGTTCCGTGCTTCTTTCTCAACCTGTGCTTGATCTTATTATCAGGACTCATTGAAATATAATCATTTAATTCAACCAAGGGAAGCACCGTAAGAAAAAATCGGGAAAAATTATTGGACAGTTTCTTCATGATTCTACGAGTTTTCACAGAGGACTTATTCGTAATAGCTGAGTATTTCCACATCCAGCAGTCCGAGGTTGCCCAGCACTGTCATGAGAGTGAGATAGCTGTACTTAATGGACGGATTTCCTGTGATCGTGACATCTGTAATATTTGATGGGTCCGTATTTCCTACCCAGACGGTGCCGAGAATATGTGGATTTCCCGTACCTCCCAACTCGATCGTCACATCGCCGGACAACGTCAGGATGATTCCGTCCCATGCGATATTACCGGATAACTGCAGTTTTCCGTCGACAACAAGAATACCCGATCCCTTGATGGTACCATTCCATTCAAGATCACCGGGTACGTACACGATTTCCGGATCATCCAGTGTTCCGAATACGCCGTTGTACGCGTAAGCTCCTGGCGGTAGAGTTGTCGTGGCGCGGTCCGCGTAGAACTTATGCAGCGCTGCCAGATCTGATGGACTGAAGGATCCGATCGAAGGAACGCCTCCCGCACCCTGAAAATTGTTTTCGATCTTCGGATCGAGATGGCTCTTGAGATCCTTCACGATTTTTTCACTCTGAACACCCATGCCTGATACGGGAGGATACGGTCCGAAACCGGTGGCATTCGGCATATAATCTCGACCGTCGATGAGAAACGATTTACCGTCGTTGTGAAACTCGACAGAGTCGCCAAACACCGTGAGTGCGCTTTCGACATTGGGAAAGATCGAACTGAGTTTCGCGACGACTTCTGCCTGGTGACTGAATCCATTGATCGTCCCAACCGAGATGATCCGTACCGTATCCAGACCCAAGGATTGTACGCCGACGCTCACCGAGCCTCCTGCAACGCGTACTTCGTCGAACCCGGTACGCCACGTCTTCTGTTTGCGCAGCTTGGACACTGCCATGTTGACTCCGCTTCGCGTGATGTTCAGCGCCTGCTCGCGTTCGAAGAGTTCTGCAGTGGTCTCATTCGAAAAATTCCACCCGCTCATGATGCCGAAGACGGAGATCGACAACAGCAGGGACGACAGCACCACGATGATCATTGATTGCTGACCCATAACGCGTCTCCTTACAGATTCTTGGGCGTGACTGTGAATTCATTGAGCGAGAAGGCGTACTTCCCTTCTGTCTTCATGGTACTGCGCATGCGGAGTGCTACACCAATCGCACGGATATCGCCCATCGTCGTGGTTTCATGCAGCGCGCCCCAGGAGTCAGTTGAGTAGTACCTGAATCGAAATCCGACAAGGTTTACGCTCTGTCCGAGGTTCTTTCTGCCGTTAACGATGCGATACAGTTTCGGCAGCTCGCGATCAAGTTCATTCACCGCCGTTACGGTTGATGTCGTCAGACTGGAAGTCGACGTACTCGTGCTAGTACCCGTGAGGTCTTTACTGAACGCATAGACCACGGTATCCAGCTTGCCGTCGTTATTGAGATCAGCACGGAAAGCAAAGAGGCTTTCCGTAGCGCGGAGGATGGGGACGGTATCGCAGCCGAATCCCGCCTTCCGAAGATCATGACGCATGATGGTCGTGACATCACTCATGTCAGTCTGCGCCGTGACTTTGTTCGCGGATTCGATCTGTGAATCCTGCCGTTCACCCATGAACACGGTGAAATTCAGGATGATCATTCCTGCGATGATGACCGAGCCGATAATATCTAGTTGACTGCCCATGATGCACTCTGTTAATGTGTTGCGAGGTATGACATAGTGACGGGTTCATCCGAAAACTCATTCGTGATCACCAGCGTGACCAGTTTCGACCAGGTCCGCGAGTAACTCGACACGGTGGGATTGCTGTCCTGAACGTAACGCACGTCACAGCGAACGGTGTATCCCCATGTGCCCCGCAGGCACTGCGGCGTTGCCGTTGTGAGCGAATCTCCGAGTTCCGGACTCGTGAACACCTGCCTGTGGAAATCATCCATGTCGTTAAAGTTGTCGGGGTAGCTTTCCCACGATCCTGGACCGCAGGCAGTGAGATCCTCGAGCTTGACGATTTTCTTTGTGTTTAATACCGCATCGAATGGCTTCTCCTGGATCTCTTCGATCAGGGAGCGACCAATGGCTATCGCTTTCTGTGTGTACTCGTTGGTATCGAGCACCTCCTCGTTCTCGAAATTGAGACTGCGGAAGTTCATCATGACGATACCCAGCAGCATAAATGCGGCGATCGTGAGTGCCATTTGTCCTGTATTCATGCCTTTCCTCGAGACTGATGGTGTTCGTGATGTCGGGATCGACGGTTAGCTAGTCTGACATCGTTGCCGAGATGACTTCCGATACGCAGGTGATACCTTCCTTGACGCGTTCACGCGCGGAGGCGCGCAGGGTCAGCATGCCCTGACTGATGGCGATCCTGCGGATAAGATCCTCATCGATCTCCTCACCGGAATCAAAAATCGCTTTTCGGATTTCCTTCGAGAAGAACAGTGACTCGTGAATCGCCGCACGTCCCTTGAATCCCTTCACACACTTTGAACAGCCGACCGCCTCGTAGAAGGTCGTCGATTCGATTTCCTCCTCTGTGAAACCGACACGCTGTAATTCACTGTGATCAAGATCCTTCGTCGGGCGTTTGCACTGTGTGCAGAGACGGCGCAGCAGTCGCTGGGCGACGACAAGGTTGATCGCATACGCGATGAGGAAGGGTTCGATGCCCATTTTGAACAGTCGGGTGACGGCACTGGGGGCATCATTTGTATGAAGCGTGGAGAATGTGAGGTGACCGGTGTTTGCAAGTTTAATCGCGATATCCGCGGTCGATTTATCGCGCATCTCACCAACCATGACGATATCGGGGTCATGACGGAGGATCGCGCGGATCGCCTGTTCGAAATCCACCTTATGCGAGATTTTTATCTGTCTCGCCCCGTCGATCACGTACTCAACAGGGTCCTCAACGGTGAGAACGTTTACCTGCGGGGTGATCACAGAGTATAAGGCCGCCACGAGAGTGGTACTCTTACCAGATCCGGTCGGACCAGTGAGGATCACCATACCCTGGGGTTTCGAAATCGACTCGTTAAACCATTCGTAGGCCTTCTGCTGGAAACCGATCTTGCCGATATCCTTGATGACCTTGCGGCTGTCGAGAATACGAATGACGATGCTCTCGAATTTCTGCTGGTACTCCGAGCCGGAAATCGGAAGGACCGAGACTCGGAAACGGATGACGGTATTGTCGATGGTGCGCTGTATAAAACCGTCCTGTGCGGCGTCGCGTTCGAAACGGTCGATATTGAGACTGCGATCCTTGACCACGGCAAGCACCGCCTCGGGACGCGTTCCTTCCACCTTGTTCCATATTGCAAGCTTTCCATCGACACGGAAATGAAACTCGGTCACTGTTCTCGTGGTCGGAAAAATGTGAATATCACTCACGCCCAAACGTACACCTTCGACGAGGCAGCCCTCGAAGAGGTTGACGAGCATGGACTTGTTGATTTCCTGATCAAGCTCGGCTTCATCAATACCGGATTCCACATCCGATTCGTTCAGCTCCGCTTCCATCTCCTTGATGTTTTCGAGAAACTCGTTGTCCCCGCGCAGGATATTGTCTATGTGGGGATTGAGCTGCTTCTGTTCCGCATAATAGACCTCGTATTTGAGGGCACGGAAGAAGTTGGCAATCCTGGGGATGTCTCTGTGAATGGGTATCGAGGAAATCAGCACAAGCTTGTCGGGCGTGCGCGAATCAAATTGCAGCGGCAGGGTTCGTGACTTGAACAGTACTGCGCGCTGCTCGCTTGTGAGCGTCTCGATCATCTGTTTGATGAGATTGATACGTCGCTCGGTCATCGCCTCGTCAATCTTCAGGGTCTTGAAGGCATAGATTCGTGCGACCTCGGAAAATACAGTGTGGTGATCGAGGTTGTATTCGTCGACAAGAATTTCAGCAAGACTGCGGTGACGGTGCCCCGCTTCTTTCTCCTTCGTGGATATCGCTTTCGAGACCGTTTCCCGATCGACGATACCCTTGTGCAGAAGGGCTACGCCGACCTTATCGATCTTTCTTTCCAGCAATGAAGCTGCGGCATCCATGATAGGCTCGTTTCAAAATGTTACGGATTGGATGGGAAACGATCAGAAGCGTCGGCATGATTTCGCTGATACCCGGTGCGCTGTTGGGCTTGATCACCGCCGTTTCGGAGGAGACGATGGTAATGGCGGTCATGACGATCATGATGATGAGGGCAACCCACAACTGCATGAAATCCACTACGGATTTCAACTTGTATGTCGTCTCACGCTCATAGTAATTGGCGAGCTGCAGTGCCGTTTCACGTACCATGCCAGTTTCCGCACCGGCGTGAAAACGAGACAGAGCCGTCTTTGTAAAGACTTCTGATGCTTCGAAGGACTCATGCAGACCCTTACCGTGCTTCAGCATCATGGGGATGGTGATGGTCCGGATCTGGTTTGTGAAATAAGAATTTCCTGTTGCTTCGGCCGCCGTTTTTATCACATCGATGTTTTCACCGGATCCGCTGTAGAGCGAATAGAATACGCGGCAGAAAACTTCGATGGCGGTCTTATGAATCAACCCCCCCATGACGGGCAGGCGGAATGAGATTTTGTCGACCCACAGCCG
>PKTF01000256.1 GCA_002869275.1 Ignavibacteria bacterium
AAAAATAATTGTGGAGATTTCCTGGTAAATCGCGGACAGCTGGCCTGCATTCGGAGCGAGATAGTATTTCCCTCCGGTCAGCTGTGCGATCATTTCCAGCTCGGCGAAGTTCACGTTGCCGAGGCCGATGGTGAAAACACGGACACGATTGCGATTTGCGAGGGCGATAATTTCCGAGACGGTTCTCTGCGAAGATGTATCTCTCCCATCTGTCAGCACCACAACCGCACGGCATTGGTTAACTCCCTGGTTGATCAGCTCGATAATTCCGGCATAAATACCATCCCACACCACCGTCCACAGGGCGAGTGTCAGGTTATCCACCGCGTCATGCAGCATCGGTTTCAGAGTGGTCATCTGTTGATGGATTGTCACGACGTCGGCAAAGCCGATGATGGTTGCTTCGTCGAGCACTCCATCCATGAGGTCGATGAATGTGTGGCCCGCCTGTTTCGCACCCGCGATGGGCGCTCCCTGCATACTCAGACTGGCGTCGAAAACCAATGCCACGGAGATTGCGCAGCGGACATTCGGGTCAGGGCACCAGAGTGTAAACTCCTTGATTTCGACCCCGTTCTCATACAGTTTGAAATCCTGTTTGGCCAGGTTGAACGCAAAGTCGCCGTCGCAGCTGACGGAAAAATAGAGTTCGATGGTCGGCCAATTGACCGTAACACGCTTGAAATTCAGATTGGGTTGTGCCGCCACCGAGCGGGGCATACATAAGCCAAGGAGGGCCAGGGCCGCGGAAAACAGTACCACACGCCGGAGAAGCTGGAAAACGTTAATCAATGACGTATCCTCCTGCATCTGAACAAATTACGGCGAACTGCGGTACCGGAGCGGTGTTCCGGCATGTGTGAGTGTGAACTCGCACCTGCCGGGTATCGGAAAGCATGGAATGACGAGAGGCATCTCTTCTGCAGGTAAAAACCCCGAAACAGCGGGATAGTTACAGATCGCGAGATCGGTGCAGTGGTAATGCCGGATCGGTACCGGACGGTACCTGTAGGTGCTTCTCTGGAGAATATCTGCTGATAAGGTACGAAATCCAGTCATAATGAAAAACTCCCTCCGCGAACACGGAGGGAGTTTTTCGAGAAACGGATAATGTTCTTATTTCGCGACGACCATCTTGCGCATGGTGGAGAAGTTCGGCGTTTCCATCCGGTAGAAGTAGATACCGGTGGTAAGCCCCTTCGCCTCAAAGAGCACCTGATGGCTGCCTGCCTGGGTGAATCCATCAACAAGGACCTTGACTTCACGTCCAAGCGCATCAAAGACCGTAATCTTCACATGCTCGTCAACAGGAACCGCATATTCAATCGTCGTCGACGGATTGAACGGATTCGGCTTGTTGTAAAGCACGTAGTCGGGAGATGCCATCAGCGGACGCAGACAATCGCCGCTCACCATCACCTCGCCAGGAGTCACACGCGGGAAGATCGATCCATCGTTGATACGAATCCGCTCTTCGATCAGGAGTTTCTCCGGCCAGAGAATGGGAGATCTGAGGATGTAATCATTGCGATAATCCTCAAACGGAGTAGTAGAGGGCGGACCGTATGCGGCGCGGAACGACAGCCACACGAGAGGCGGAATATTCGCATCCGGCACATTCGCGGGATATGCGAGGGGAACCGTGCTTTCGATCGTGAAGTTCAGCTGATCGTTAGCTGGATTCCGACTCTGACTGACGATACTCCAGTTCCCTGTGAGGCTGTTTGTCAGGATGACCTCGTTGAACTCCAGTACGTCGAATGGCATTCTCGTCCGGACTTTTGTCAGAATATCTTCGTTGAAGTTGTAATAGATCTCCATTTCGAACTTCTTGATGTCCTTGTCCTGGGGATCATCAATGAAGATAGGCACGAGAATGGTCTGATTCGTATACCCCACACCATTGCGCGGTATGGCCAGCGCTGCCGTATTCGGGAGGGCCGGGACAAACACCGGACAGCAGACGACAGGTCGTTCGACGACATTTTCAGCCGTGACTTCGACACAGAAATTTGCAATGGATCCGAAGTCCGTGCGCTTGACAGGAATCAGATGCCATTCCACCCATGCGGTGTCGTTTGGTCCGAGGTCCCTGGGGAAATTCTGCTCGGGTGTTTCACCGGTCTGCAAAATCATACGCGCCGGGATGGAGAGCGTTCCCTTGACGTTTCTCGCAATGCCTCCACCGATATTCACTGCTCGCACTCGCATCGTGATAAACGGTGGTGTATATCCTCCGGTCTCAGGATCGAAATGCAAACTGTCTATCGGTACGGTCTCACAGGTTACATCAAGGTTCGGTGCGTCGAGCCGCTGTACATAGACCTCGCAAACGCAATCCACCGGTTCGGCATTCAGGGCCTTGGCGGTAAACTTGATACGTACCGTCTGCCCCACCGCTGTTGCGAACGCCTCGAGCGGCCAGGTGAACTGGAATGTGTTATTCGTTGAAAGCGAATCCGTACCGACAAGGGCTGCCTTACACTGTACGGGACTGAAACCGGTGACCGTTTTCAGAATCGGATTCTGAATAAGGATGGTAGCGCAAAGCGAATCGGCGTAGTCACTGCCCACATTCGATACCGTAAAGAAGACATCGAACGGGCTGTTCGTATAGACACCCTGCTGCTGGTCGGCGTAAATCGTATCCGGACAGGCGCAGGTAACGTCGAATATTGCGCGACGGATCGAATCCACAATCACACAATCCTCGCAGGTCGCCTGATTGGAGAACGCATCATACACGCGAACATTGACACAGAGTGTATCACGTTCAAACAGTCGTGTCGGACTCAGGAGCCATGAAACTGTCCGGGTCTGCCCTGTCGGAATATCTCCCAGGGATTTTTCAGTGTCCGTTTCACCCGGAGCAAGGTTGATCGACGGAGGAAGCAGGATCTTCGCCTTGACATCCTTGCCAAGAGCAGTTCCTGTATTCGTTACAGTGACATTATACTCGAACGGATCCGGAGTATACTTATGATCGATGAAGGAAATGAAGTCAACGGGGACTCCATTGGAATCGATGCTGCATGTGAGTTCATACACCGGCTGCTTCGCCGCAGGAATGAAGACCGCTACGCAGCAGCTGTCGATATAATATTTTCGTTTGTACCCGCCGATACCGCGCACCTGGAAACAGACGTTGACCGTCGTGTCGTTGTTGCGACGTACCGGGCGCAGCTGGAAGCTCACGCTCTTGGTTTCACTTGGCTGCAGTACATCGAGGAATTTCTCTTCCTCATCAGCTTCATAGAGGCTGACGTCAGGCGTACCGATATACACGACGAGCGTACTGTCCGACGCACCATCGCCGATGTTCGTCACATCCACGGAAATGGTGAAAGGGTTCGGACTGTAATCGTCGATATTCTCGTCCCAGATGATCTGCTGAAATTCGGCCTGGCAGTCGATCTGGTAATCAGGGTAGTACTCATGCTCTACCCAGATATCCTGATCACAGGTCGTATGGTTGGCATTCTGGGATATCACTACAGCGCTGATGACATCGATACCATCGGAACTGCGAGGGGATGCAACTTCAAATTCAAAGGTCACGGACGCCGATTCACCGTAGCGAAGCGAATCTCCGCCCACAACGGGATTGACAATCGGCCTGATGGATAGTCCATCAACTATAATGAAACGCGTGTCCTGCGTGACGCTTACGCTCAGACCACGGGCGACAGCGGTATCCGCGGGACTCGACCCGGTTTCACCGATGTTCTCGACCGTGACGGTCACCGTGATACGGTTCGGATTATAATCGTTTCCTTCGAAGAAGAGCTGGTCGGCACTACTCGAAATCGTACACTCGATGATCGGAAGGCCCAGGATCTTGTCACCGCCTCCGCCTGCTCCCTGTGCAAACAGACGCCCGGGAACGAGCAGGAAGGTCAGTACTACAGCGGTGAGAAAGGTTCGCTTCATCATGATACAGCTACCACCAGTGAATAATCGTAATCTTGCTGTCTAGTCGCGGCTGAAAGGGTGCGGAACCGGAGTTCCGCACCCCTCGCCATTCAGGTCGTTGTATGCTGACGCATTACCTCGAGAGGATCATGCGCTTGGTATCGGTCGTCGTCGGGGTTTCGAGGCGGTACAGATACACACCGCTCGGCATGCCGCCCATGTCCACCAC
>PKTF01000114.1 GCA_002869275.1 Ignavibacteria bacterium
GATGCATACGTGTGAATTGCCGTGTGTTGATGCTGAGAGGGATGTCGGCACAGAGAAGCCGAATGGATCGTAACATGTCTTCGTCCGGAAATGTGGTCAAGTCATTGCTGCAGTAATGTCAGCGATGGGCGGAGAGTGTTTCTCCCCGAAAAATTCGAAGTAGAGAGCGCTTCCGACTTTTTCGACGACACCCGATTCCTCGATGGTGTCTTTATACGTCGCGTAGCATTCGAGACAGGACTTCATCATTTCGATATCCGCATGCTCCAGCTGCAGGATGCAGTCGACGTCTTCGGGCTCGGAGTGTTTCAGACGGATTCCCGTTTTGGAGAATACCGGTTCTCCAGAGTCCGGAAGAGTCAGCATCGCCAGCCTCCGGGGAGAGCTTGCTTGATGTTCGCGCAGTTCGACGTACAACCTTTTCACCACGGCATGCGCCACAAGGTGATCGTGAAAGCCACTGATGCCATGCACGTCGTAGGTCACGAGGACGTCCGGCTGCAGTTCCCTCACGAAATCACCGATGGCGCGTTCGAGAATACGTGGATCCAGGTGCTTGAGTCCGCTGTCGGGATAATCCCACACTGTCATACTGCTGAGCCCGAGAGTTCGTTCTACCGCGAGCATCTCCTGGTGACGCACCTCGCCCATCTCGTCAATGCTCAGTCCGAGCCGGTGACGCTGCCTTGTTGCTCCTCCCTTGGTGAGAGTGAGCAGGTGTACCGCATGTCCCGCACCCAACTGCGCGTGCATCGCCGCTGCTGGTCCGAACGACTCATCATCGGGGTGTGGAAAAACATAAAGAATGGTATTGTCTGTATTCATCGAACCGCCTTCCTTCCAAGGCTGCGTCTCAAAACGGACAGTTCAGCCAAAGTCTATAACAAGGATCCTTCGCATCGAGCGCGACGCTTCGGAATGATCCTGTCGTATGAGTGAATCCTTTATGCGTGATGGAATTATGGTGATTTCCGTTCAGAGATGAAAATCACCCAGGCGTCTGCCGCGCCCGATGCTCCGTATTTCGGGGCCGGCAGCAAAGCACATTCCCTTTAATGACAGCGCGCTCCCAATTTATACTTAATCTTGATATTATTTATCCGTTTTCGTATTCTGTTTGCACTCTCACTCTCAAAATAGTTATCCGTCTCACGATAAATGAGGAATACCGTGAACACTTTGTTCTCACGGAAGAGATACATCACATTCCCCTTCGGAATCAGCATCGTGGCCGTGCCTGTTCTGCTTATCCTGCTGCTCCCGTCTCTTACGCGCGCGCAGGAAGCGCCTCGCGCCGTAATCACTCCCGGCGGCGAGTACAGCGAGAACGCACGTGGATCGCTCGCCTGGACCCTTGGAGAGCTTTCTGCCGGCTATTATCTCACGCCGCGGCTGCAGTACCGGGAGGGATTTCAGTCCACCCCGCTGCGCGTTACGACGATCGAGCCCCTGCCCACGGCATGGAACGTCGATGTCTACCCCAATCCCGCGCAGACGCGGCTTTCGGTGGCGCTGGGCGAGCAGCATCCGGCACTGACATTGAAGCTGTACGATCTGACCGGTCGTGAAATGCAGTCCGTCGCGCTCGAAACCGATGCGCGGCAATCGCAGCTTCAGCTCGACCGTCTGCCGCAGGGCAGCTATATCCTGCAGCTCGTAGACAGCGATGGCCGCGTCGCCGGCAGTTACCAGATCAAGAAAATTCAGTAATCACATAGAGAGTAGCAGCTACATGAAACACCTATCGATAATCCTCGCTCTTTTTATCTTTTCCGCCACGGCAGCGCAGGCGCAGGCTCCGTCGGCAATGAATTATCAGGGAATTGCCCGCGATGCGAGCGGATCGCTCCTCCAGAACACCGAGCTGTCGCTGCGCATCAGCATTCTGCAGGGCGGCGCAGAAGGCGAAAACGTCTATTCCGAAGTACATCAGGTCGTGACCGACCGTGCCGGACAGTTTTCTCTCCGCCTCGGCGACGGACTCGCCTCCGGAAGCAGTTTCGATATGATCGACTGGCACCGCGACCACCACTGGCTGCGCGTGGAAATGGACGAGACCGGCGGAACAGATTTCGCTCTGCTCGGCACGTCGCAGCTGCTGACGGTTCCCTACGCGATGTACGCCGTGCAGGCCGGCAGCCTGGCGCCGTCGGACTTCAACGCCGCCCCCAGCGGATCACCTTCAGCGGTCTGGCATCGCGTCGGCAACCGCGGCACAAATCCTTCGCAGGATTTCGTGGGCACCACCGACAACGTCGATCTCGTTTTCCGCACCAATGATGTTGAACGCGTGCGTTTCACTGCCTCGGGTGATGTTGGTATCGGAACCTCGTCCCCTGCGGCCAAGCTTGACGTCAACGGCGACGTGCACATCGCGACGGACCTCGATGTGGACAACGACGCGGAAATTGGCAATGACCTGGATGTCGGAAATGACGCCAGTATCGGAATGGATCTCGATGTAGGCAAGAATACGACTATCGGTGGCAACGCCCACATCAAGGGTGATGCCATGATCGACGGTGCGCTCGATGTGAGCGGCAAGAGCACGTTCGGATTGTTTGAAGTCTCCGCGGCCGGAGATCTGACCTTCGATCCGTCTGCAGATGACGGACTCAACCACGTCGCCCTGTTCGGCAACACCAACGGAAACGACGCCGACGGCATCGGCATCAAAATCAGCAACGGCGCGACGGACGAAAACAACAACTTTGTGACCTTCTACAGCGGCACCGCGAATTCCGCGAAGATCACCGGACGTATCGAAGGGTACAAGTACGTGCCTCTGAAGGCGAATGCGCAATTCTGGAGCGACAACCTGAAGCCGGCCATCGAATACTGGAAACTCATCGGTTTTAATCCCAGCGCCGGGCTGAGCTTCAAGCCGGATTACTTCGGACTGAGCCTCGGTTCCTGGCCGAGCATCAGCGTGAGCAAAACCTTCAGTGTCAGTATCAGTGGCGGTTCCTGGCCGCAGCCCCAGTGGCCCACGATCAATCCCCTCTCGATCGCGGACCCGAAAAACTGGTTCAATCCCAACGTGTCGGAACTGATTAATAAGTTCGAGCCGCTGGTTTGTCTCGCGTTCGAGAACGACTGGAAATCGCTGCTTCAGATGGACGTCGCATCGCTGGCCACCTTCGCCGCGCGCATGGAACTCGAAGCCAAGTGCAAGGACGGTGGCGTGACCTACGGTTCGAAGGGCGCGGATTACGCCGAGTGGCTCCCGAAGTCTGATGTCACGGACAAATTCATGTTCGGCCAGATCGTGGGCGTGAAAGACGGCAAGATCAGCCTCACCACCGACGGCGCAGACCAGGTGATGTCGATTTCCATGGCACCCGTAGTCATCGGCAACATTCCGCCGGTGAGCGAAGAAGGCAACTACGAAAAGGTCGCCTTCATCGGACAGGTGCCCGTCATGGTCAAGGGCCATGTGGATGCCGGTGACTATATCGTGGCTTCCGGACTCAACGACGGCTTCGGTTTTGGTGTGAAGCCTGAGGAACTCACCATCGAACACCTCCCGCGTATTCTCGGTCGCGCACTCGCCGCATCGGCCAATGACAATGCCGACATGGTGAACACCCTCATCGGCGTTAAAACCAACGAGTGGGTGCAGATTTTCCGTTCGCAGGAAAAGCGTATCACGCGACTCGAGTCGCAGGTGCTCGAGCACAGTCGCACCGTGGCTGCTTCGCAGGATGATCGTATGCAGTCCCTCGAGGCCGAAAACCGTGCGCTGCGCGAAGAAATGCGCGCCATCCGTACCGCGCTCGGTCTGCCGAAGAATGGCGCCACGCCGCGTCAGGCGAAGTACGTCGACAACCGGTAATACTTCCATCAGCGTCCGGATGGCACCGGACGTCTGAACACACTTCAATTTGAAACAGGGCGCCAGCACGGCGCCCTGTTTTCTTTTGACGGAATTCCCCGGGTTTTGCGTAGTTTTGTTCATAGGGAAAGAAACGTACTA